>JBJEJN010000001.1:0-5130 GCA_051878085.1 Aristaeellaceae bacterium
ATGGCGGAGTTCATCATGAAGGAGCTGGTGCGCAAGGCGGGGCTGGAGGAGCGCTACGAGATCGCCTCGGCCGCAACCAGCGCGGAGGAGATCGGCAACCCGGTCTATCCGCCTGCGCGGCGGGAGCTGGCCAGCCACGGCATCTCCTGCAAGGGCAAGACCGCCCGGCAGATCACCCGCCGGGACTACGACGATTACGACTATCTCATCGCCATGGAGCAGTACAACCTGCGCAACATCCGCCGCATCATCCCGGAGGATCCCGAGGGCAAGATTACGCTGCTGATGGCCCACGCAGGCTTAAGCGAGGACATCGAGGATCCCTGGTACACGGGCAACTTTTCCGGGATCTACCGGCAGATCGAGCGGGGCTGCGCGGCGCTTCTTCAGGAGATGAAATAACACATATTTAATAGAAAAAATAAATTTATCAGGCTTGGGTCTGGATTTTATTGACAGAAGGTTGACTGCATGTTAAAATAGGTAGGGTGGCGATAGGTACGATCGCCAGAATGAGAAAATGCGAAAAGGAGAAGGTAACATGAAGAAAATCCTGGTTCTGGCCCTGGCGCTGATTATGGCTCTGGGCTGCATGTCCGCAATCGCGGAAGAAGTTGACTGGCGCGCCTGCGAAGGCAGCGAGCTGATGGTCTACGTCGGCTGTGATGAGGAACACGGCGCGGCGGTCGTCAAGGCCTTCGAGGAGAAGACCGGCATCAAGACCAGCTACATCCGTCTCTCCGGCAACGACTGCTACACCCGCATCCTTGAGGAGCGCGAGAATCCGCAGGCCGACGTGTGGTACGGCGGCACCTGGGATCCCTACATCGCGGCCGCAAAGGAAGGTCTGCTGTACGCCTATGAGGATTGCCAGCATGCTCCCTACAAGTCCGAGAACTTCGGCATCGGCGAGCCCTACTGGTTCGGCATCTACTCCGGCTACATCGGCTTCATCTGCGACATGGACGCCCTGGAGGAGGCCGGCGTTGAGGCGCCCACCTGCTGGGAAGACCTGGCGAAGCCCGAGTATGAGGGCATGATCGTCATGGCAAACCCGGGCGCGACCGGCACCGGCGTGATGACCGCTTCCATCCTGTTCCAGCTCTACGGTGAGGAGAAGGCTCTGGACCTGATCTCCCGCATCGATCCCAACGTTGTGACCTACGTCAAGACCGGCTCCGGCACCTCCGCCATGGTCTCCACCGGCGAGGCCGCCATCGGCGTTGGCTTCCTGCATACGGGACTTATGTATCAGGAAGAGGGCTACGACAACATCCAGCTGCTGGCTCCCTCCGACGGCACCGGCTACGAGGTCGGCGGCACTGCCATCATCGAGGGCGCAAAGCACCTGGACGAGGCCAAGCTGTTCGTGCAGTTCGCCATGACTCCCGAATGCCAGGAGATCGGCCAGACCGTCGGCGCGCTCCAGTTCCTGACCGTTGAAGGCGCGAAGGATCCCGAGTCCGCACAGGCCATCCTGGACATGGGCGTGAATCTGATCGACTACGATTCCACCTGGACCGGCGAGAACAAGAACCACATCATCGAGGCCTGGACCGGCGCGATCAACGCGGACAAGATCCAGCCCAAGGACTAATTTCGTCCCAAACGAAATTTGTGCAAAGACCGCCTCTCGGGGCGGTTTTTGCAAATGAACGGCGTGGGGCGGTACTGCCGCCCTGCGCAGTTCGTGGTCTATCCCTGTGAGGCATCTTTCAGGGCCGGACGGCGGATGCCTGACAGGGATAGATCAAAACGGATATGGCCTGCGGGTGTAAAGCGCCCCTGCCGAAAAATGAGGAGAAATGAGGTGTTTGCCTGTGGCAAGCTCAAGAAGCAAACAGCTTGACCGCAAAAAACTGCTCGCCGATCCAATCATGATCTTCGCGATCATCCTTGTGATGGCATTTTTGCTGCTGTTTGTGGTCTATCCGCTCTGCACGATACTGACGCAGAGCTTCCAGACGGACTATCCCAACTCCCTGACCTCCAACGGTCAGAAGCTGACCTCGCTGGTCAAGCAGGACCCCGCGCTGGCCGACAGCATCTTCTATCAGCTGGGCGACGATTGCGTGAACTATGCCAACGAATACCGCCGCGGCGAGGGCAAACGGGATGAGGCGAAGATGGCCGAGCTGGGCGCGCGCATCGAGGACGCGCTCGGGCAGATCGAGGCCGATCCGACGCTGGCCGAGGACTTCGCCCGGGCGGTGAGCGCTTCCGCCAACAAGGCCAACGCCGACGCGGAGGTCGTGGGCACCAGCGCCGACGACATTCTCGACCTGTGCAACCAGCTGAGCGTGTGCTACCGCAACATCGACTCCACCGACTTCACCTTCGAGGTCTACCTCTCCCTGTTCCGCTCCAAGAAGTTCCTCAGCGTCGTGTGGAACACGCTGAAGCTGGGCGCGATCAGCGGCCTGTGCTCCACCATCGTGGGCTTCCTGTTCGCCTATGTGGACGTGTACGTCAAGACCAGGATGCGAGGCATCTTCAAGGTGGTCTCCATGCTGCCCATCGTGTCGCCGCCCTTCGTGCTGTCGCTGTCGATGATTATGATCTTCGGCAAGAAGGGCCTGATCACCTACCACCTGCTGGGCATCAAGAACGCCAACATCTACGGCATGCACGGCATCCTGATCGTTCAGATCCTGACCTTCTTCCCGGTGGTCTACCTGATGATCAAGGGCCTGCTGAGCAACATCGATCCGTCGCTGGAGGAATCCTCCCGCAACATGGGCGCGAGCCGCTGGCGCGTGTTCAAGGACGTGACGCTGCCGCTGCTGCTGCCCGGCCTGGGCAACGCCTTCCTGGTCTCCTTCATCGAGTCGGTGGCCGACTTCACCAACCCGATCATGATCGGCGGCAACTACGACACCCTGGCCGCCTACATCTACATGCAGATCTCCAACTTCGACACCCGCTCGTCCTCGGGCATGGCGGTGGTTCTGCTGACCATCAGCATGATCCTGTTCATCGTGGAGAAGTACGTGCTGGAGCGCCGCAGCGTGGCCACGCTGTCCGGCAAGGCCAGCCGCGTGCGCATGCAGATCGAGGATCGCTCCGTGCGCATCCCCACCACGCTGCTGTGCTCCCTGGTGGGCATCTTCGTCATCGGCATGTACGCCATGGTGCCCGTGGGCGCGTGCTTCAAGCTCTGGGGCAAGGACTTCACGCTGACGCTGAAGCACTTCGTGAACGTGCTGGGCCGCGACACCAAGCCCTTCACCGACTCCCTGTACCTGAGCCTGATCGCAGCGATCATCACCTCGCTTCTGTCGATGATCATCGCCTACCTGATCGTCAAGAAGAAATTCATCGGCAAGCACTTCATGGAATTTGCCACGATGTTCGCCATGGCCGTGCCCGGAACGGTGCTCGGTATCGCGCTGCTGCGCGGCTACATCACCGGCATCTTCCACTCCGGCTTCATGGTGCTGGTGGGCACAAGCTCGATATTGATCATCGCCTTTGTGGTGCGAAGTTTGCCCATCGGCACACGATCGGCGGTGGCTGCGCTCAACCAGATTGACAAGTCCATCGAGGAATCCGCCTACGACATGGGCGCGGGCAGCATCAAGGTGTTCACCTCCGTGACCCTGCCGCTGATCAGCGATTCCTTCTTCTCCAGCCTTGTCAGCACCTTTGCCCGCAGCATCACCGCCACCAGCGCCGTCATCTTCCTGATCTCCGCGCGCTGGCAGCTGATCACGCCGCAGATCATGACCGTTGTGGACCGCGGCCAGTACAGCGTGGCCTGCGCCTATGCGACCATCATGATGTTCATCGTCTACGCGGCCATCGCGCTGATGAACATTATCGTCAACTATATGCGGCGCAGCCGTCGCGTGAAGGAAAAGAAGGCAGTCGCCTGAACATGAAGGAGTGTGTCCAATGAGCAATATCAAAAAGGGTGTGCGCCTGGAGGGCGTATCCAAAATATATCTGGACCCCAAGACCAACAAGCCCTTCAAGGCCGTGGATTCCATCAACCTGAACATCCAGCCGGGCGAGTTCGTGACCCTGCTGGGCCCCTCGGGCTGCGGCAAGACCACCACGCTGCGCATGATCGCCGGCTTTGAGTCCCCGGACGAGGGCGAAATCTACCTGGGCGACGAGGCCATCAACGAGCTGACCCCCAACAAGCGCGACACGGCCATGGTGTTCCAGAGCTACGCGCTGTTCCCCCACATGAACATCTTCGACAACGTGGCCTACGGCCTGAAGCTGCGCCACGTGCCCAAGGCGGAGATTCGCACCAAGGTGTTCGATATGCTCAAGCTCGTGGGCCTGGAGGGCATGGAGAACCGCTTCACCAACCAGCTCTCCGGCGGTCAGCAGCAGCGCGTCGCGCTGGCCCGCGCGCTGATCGTGGAGCCCGGCGTGCTGCTCTTCGACGAGCCGCTGTCCAACCTGGACGCCAAGCTGCGCGTGTACATGCGCACCGAGATTCGCCGCATCCAGCAGCAGTTTGGCATCACCGCGGTCTACGTCACCCACGACCAGTCCGAGGCCATGTCCATCTCCGACCAGATCATCATCATGAACAAGGGCGTCATCGCCCAGATGGGCACGCCCCAGGAGATCTACTACAGCCCGGCCAGCGAGTTCGTCGCCGACTTCATCGGCGAGGCTAACTTCCTGAAGGTGCAGGTGGACGGCGTGGAGGGCGACGTGGTCAACGTCAACCTGAACGGCGTACGCTTCCCGGTCAAGCGCCCCGCAGGCGCGGTGGCGAAGGGCGAGGAGCACACGCTGATGCTGCGCCCTGAGGGCATTCGTGTAAGCGAGAGCGGCATCCTGCCCTGTAAGGTCGTGCTGTCCTGCTTCATGGGCTCCTACCAGAACTACCACGTGATGGTGGGCGATACCCTGGTGCGCATCACCGACAACCACCCGGTCGGACGGCGCATCTTCAACGTGGGCGAGGAGGCCTACCTCGACTTCAGCCCCGTGGATACCCACCTGATGTAAGTCAAAAATGGAAGGGCGCGCCTCTCCGTGCGAGGGGCGCGCCCTTTGTGTACTCCAGCCTCCCTTGTGTAAAGGGAGGTGGCGCGTGAGCGCCGGAGGGATTGTCGTGCTCCAATCATCAGATAGATTGTTACACCCACCCCCGTAGGGCGGGAT
>JBJEJN010000002.1:0-25916 GCA_051878085.1 Aristaeellaceae bacterium
CAGCTCGGTGCGGGTGTCGATGGAGGAGGTGGCCTCGTCCAGAATCAGCATCGGCGGCAGGTTCAGCATGGCGCGGGCGATGCACAGCAGCTGCTTCTGGCCCTCGGAGAGCCCGCTGCCGTCCTCCTGCAGCAGGGTGTCGTAGCCCTGGGGCATGCGGCGGATGAAGCTGTGGGCATGGGCGGCCTTCGCGGCGGCGATGACCTCCTCCATGCTGGCGTCGGGGCGCGAGAGGGCGATGTTCTCCTTGATCGTGCCGGTGCGGATCCAGGTGTCCTGGAGCACCATGCCGTAGCTGCGGCGCAGGCTGCGGCGGGTGATCCGGCGCACGTCGTGTCCGCTGACCCGGATGGAGCCGCCGTCCACGTCGTAGAAGCGCATCAGCAGGTTGATCAGCGTGGTCTTGCCGCAGCCGGTGGGGCCGACGATGGCGATCCTGCGGCCCGGTGCGACGGACAGGTTGAAGTTCTCGATCAGCGGCTGCTCCGCCTGATAGCGGAAGGACACGTCCTCGATGTCCACGTGGCCGTCAGCGTGGTTCAGCTCCAGCGCATCCTCCGGGTCGGGGGACTCTGCCGGCTCGTCGATCAGCTCGAAGATGCGCGCGGCGCAGGCGATGGCGTTTTGCAGCTCCGTGACCACGCCGGAGATCTCGTTGAAGGGTTTGGTGTACTGGTTGGCGTAGGTGAGGAAGCAGGTCAGCTGGCCGACGCTCATGTAGCCGGTGACGGCGGACAGCGCGCCGAAAATGGCCACGCCGGCGTACACCAGGGCGTTGACGAAGCGGGTGCAGGGGTTGGTGAGGGAGGAGAAGAAGGTGGCGCGCAGGCTTGCGCCCTCCAGGCGGTCGTTGATCTCGTCGAAGCGGCTCAGCACACTCTTCTCCTGACCGAAGGCCTGCACCACCTTCTGTCCGCTGACCATCTCGTTGATCAGCGCGGTCTGTTCGCCGCGGATGGTGGATTGCAGGCGGAACATGCTGTAGGTGCGCTTGGCGATGAACGCCGCTACGAACAGCGACAGCGGCGTGACGAACACCACCACGATGGTGGTGCCCACGCTGATGCGCAGCATGAAGAACAGCGTGATGAGGATGGTCATAACGCCGGTGAAGAGCTGGGTGAAGCCCAGCAGCAGGCCGTCGGCGAAGGTGTCCACGTCGGCGATGATGCGGCTGACCACGTCCCCGGCGGGATGGCCGTCGATGTACTTCAGCGGCAGGCGCTGCAGGTGGCGGAAGGCGTCCTCGCGGATGCTGCGCACCGTGCGGAAGGTGATGCGGTTGTTGCAGATGGACATGATCCACTGGGCCAGCGCGGTCAGGAAGATGACGATGGCCATGCGCAGGAAGATCACCATCAGTTGATCGAAGTTCACCTTGCCCGCGCCGACGATCAGGTCCACCGCGTCGCCGGTGAGCACCGGCAGGTACAGCGTCAGCGCCACGGACACCACGGCGAAGATCAGCGAGAGCACGATGTGGAGCCGGGAGTCGGCGGTGTAGGCAAGCACCCTGCGAAGGGTGGCGCGCTGTGTGGAAGTGCGTGTCTTGGACATGTCACTGCACCTCCTTCCGGAACTGGGATTCATAGATCTCGCGGTACACGGAGCAGGTTCTCAGCAGCTCGTCGTGGGTACCGATGCCGGCAACCTGACCGTCGTCCAGCACCACGATGCTGTCGGCGTAGCGCACGGAGTTGCTGCGCTGGGAGACGATGAACACGGTGGGGTGGTAGGGCAGCTTGCGGATCGCCATGCGCAGACGCGCGTCGGTGGCGAAGTCCAGGGCGCTGGCGCTGTCATCCAGAATCAGGATCTCCGGGCGGCGCACCAGAGCGCGGGCGATGGTCAGGCGCTGGCGCTGTCCGCCGGACAGGTTGCGCCCGTTCTGCTCCAGCATGCCGTCCAGACCGCCCTTGGCCTTGAGTACGTCCTCGGCCTGGGCGGCGCGCACCGCCTCGAGGATCGTCTCGTCGTCGGCGTTGGGGTTGCCCCAGAGCAGGTTCTCGCGGATGCTGCCCTTGAACAGAAGCGCCTTCTGCGGCACCACGCCGATGCGGCCCCGCAGCTCCTCCAGCCGGTAGCGGCGCACGTCCAGGCCGTCCACGCGGACGCAGCCCTGGGTGGCGTCGTAGAAGCGGGGGATCAGGTTCACCAGCGAGCTCTTGCCCGAGCCGGTGCCGCCGATCACGCCGATCATCTGGCCCCGGCGCGCGGAGAAGTGCACGTCGGTGAGCGCGTCGGACGCGCCCTCGGAATAGCGCAGGCTCACGTGGTCGAACTCCACGCTGCCCAGATCCGCTGCCTCGGGGGTTTCAATGTCCCGCGGGGAGGCCATGCCCGGGCGCACGCTCAGCACGGCGCTGACGCGGTTGGCACAGGCCGCGGCCTTGGATACGGTGATGATGAGGTTCGCCAGCTTGATCAGCTCCACCAGAATCTGGCCGATGTAATTCACCAGCGCCACGACCTGGCCCTGGCTGAGCGCGCCCGCATTGACCCGCACCGCGCCGGTGTTCAGCAGCGCGATCAGCGCGGCGTTGATGGCAATGTAGGTCAGCGGGTTCATCAGCGAACTGATCTTGCCGGACAGGCTCTGCAGGCGGGTCAGCCCTGCGTGCTGGCGGTCGAACTCGGCGATCTCGTCGTCCTCGCGGCCGAAGGCGCGCAGCACGCGGGTGCCGCTCAGGTTTTCGCGGGTCAGCAGCAGCACGCCGTCCAGCTGGGCCTGGGTCTTTTTGTACAGCGGCATGGTGATCAGCATGATGCCGAACACGATCACCGCCAGCACAGGGATGGCCACCGCGAACACCAGCGCGCAGCGCAGGTCAATGGTGAAGGCCATGATCATCGCGCCGAAGACGATGAAGGGCGAGCGCAGGAACAATCGCAGGCCGAGGTTTACGCCCGACTGCACCTGATTGATGTCGCTGGTCATGCGTGTGATGAGCGTGGAGGTGCCGATGCGGTCGAGATCAGCAAAGCCCAGCTTCTGGATGTGGGCGAACACCGCATGGCGCAGCTTCGTGGCCAGACCCACGGCGGCCTTCGCGGCGAAGTACTGGGCGGTCACGCTGCTGGCCAGGCCGATCAGGCCCAGCAGCACCAGAACCGCGCCCATGCGCAGGATGTAGCCCGCGTCGCCGCCGGGGATGCCCTTGTCGACGATGGCGGCAATGACGAAGGGAACGATCAGCTCGAAGCAGGCCTCCAGCAGCTTGAACAGCGGGCCGAGGATGCTCTCCTTCCGATAATCTCGCAGATAGGATAGTACTTTTTTCATACGTTTGTGCCGTACTGGCAGGTTCACCAGCCTTTCGTGCATATTCTACCATATATACTGAATATTTACAAGCCCATGTGCGCGAACCTGGGCGCTCCGCGCAACACTGCGCCGCTTTACAGCGGGCGGGGATTGCTATATAATATGTATATACAAATCTGCACGGGAGAATGACAATATGCATGTACTGATCGCAAACGACGACGGAATTTTTGCGCCGGGCATCCGCGCGCTGGCGAAGGCGGCCGCTGCAGCGGGACATCGGGTGACGGTGTTCGCGCCGGACGAGCAGCGCAGCGCTGCGGGTCACTCCTTTTCCATCACAAAAGCCCTGCACGCAAAGCCTGTGGAATACGACGGCATCCGCGCCTTCAGCGTGGACGGCACGCCTGCGGACTGCGCGCGCCTGGGCCTGTACCTGCTGAAGGACGATCCCGTGGACTTCGTGCTGGCGGGCATCAACAACGGCGCGAACCGTGGCGCGGCCATTCTCTACTCCGGCACCGTGGGCGCGGCTATGGAGGCCTCGCTTTGCGGCGTTCCGGGGCTGGCAGTGTCGCTGTGCTCCCACCTGGACCGGGACTACGAGGAGGCCGCCGCGCTGGGCGTGCGCGCCATGGAGTGGGCGGTGCATCATCCGCTGCCCCGGGGGGAAATCTACAACCTGAACGTGCCCTTTGGCGTGAAGATCCGGGGCGTGCGGTCGGCAAGCATCTCCAACGAGTACATCTTCCCGCCGGAGTATGCTTCGGACGGTGCGGGCGGCTATGTGCTCGGGCAGGAACAGGACGCGCTGCCGGAGACCGACCCGAATTCCGACCTGAACCTGACGAACGCGGGCTATGCTTCCATGTCGGTGCTGACCTGGAAGCTGCTGTCGGACACGCCGATGCCGGATCTGTCCAACCTCGCGCCGGAATTGGAGGAAGAATGATGCGCACGGAGCTGGAAATTGAACGGAAGTATCTGATCCGCATGCCGGATGTGACTGCACTCGCCGCCATGCCGGGCTGCGTGATCTGGGACGTGGAGCAGACCTATCTCGATCGGGACGCGGATGGAAGCTCGCGGCGCATCCGCAAAATTGAAGTCGGCGGCGCGGTGAAGCACGTCTTTACCCGCAAGCGCCGCGTGGACGAAATGAGCTGCGAGGAGACCGAGGGCGAAATTTCTGCGGAGGAATATGCGACTCTGGCGAAGCAGGCCGATCCCGCGCGCAGGCCCGTGGCGAAGCGGCGCTATCGCATTCCCTATGAAGGGCAGCTGCTGGAGGTGGACGTGTACCGCTTCTGGAGCGACCGCGCCACGCTGGAGATCGAATTGAAGGACGAAGGCCAGCAGGTGCAGCTGCCGGAGTGGCTGGATGTGGTGCGCGAGGTGACGGGGGAGGATGCATACAAGAACCTGAACCTTGCGCTGCACGTGCCGATGGAGCCCATCGACGGGGGAGAGGCATGAGTGCGCAGAATGTGCCGGAGAAGCTGCAGGCGTGGTTCGCGGCGCATCCGCGCTTCGTGCTGGCCTTCTCCGGGGGCTGCGATTCGGCCTATCTGTTCTATGCCGCGACGGTCTGCGGCGCGGACTTTGCCGCCTGCTATGTGAAGTCGGTCTTTCAGCCGGAGTTTGAGCTGGAGGATGCACGGCGGCTGGCGCGGGAGCTGGGCCGGGAGATCGACATAATCGAGCTGGACGTGCTCTCGGACGAAAAGGTGCGCGCCAATCCAAAGGATCGCTGCTACTTCTGCAAGCAGCGCATCTTTTCGGCCATCTGTGACCGCGCCCGGGCGCTGGGCTACGAGCTGGTGATCGACGGCACGAACGCCTCCGACGATGCATCTGACCGCCCCGGCATGCGCGCGCTGCGGGAGCTGCGGGTGGAATCCCCGCTGCGCAGCTGCGGAATCAGCAAGGCGGAGGTGCGCGCGCTCTCGAAGGAGGCGGGGCTGTTTACCTGGAACAAGCCGGCCTACGCCTGCCTGGCCACGCGCATCCCTGCGGGCACGCCCATCGACGCGGGGACGCTGAACAAGGTGGAATGCGCCGAGGCGGCGCTTGCGGGACTGGGCTTTTCGGATTTCCGCGCCCGGATTGCGGGCAGCGGCGTGCGGCTGGAGCTTACGGAGAGCGACATGGCGCATCTCATGGAGCGCCGCGCGGAGGTCTGCGCCGCGCTGGAGAAGGACTTCGATGGGATCGCGCTGGATCTGCGGCCCCGCACAGGCCTGAATGCGGAACTGAATTGGATGGAAACGGAGAAGAACACGATATGAGAACGCTCTACATAGAATGCAACATGGGCGCGGCGGGGGACATGCTCACCGCCGCGCTGCTGGAGCTGCTGCCGGAGCCGGACGCCTTTGTAGCGCGCATGAACGACGCAGGCATTCCGGGCATGGTGATGGCGCGCTCGGAGAAGGTTTCCTGCGGGCTGCGGGGCACCCACATCTCGGTGTGCATCGACGGCAAGGAGGAGATCAGCGACGACGTGCCCGAGGATGACCACGAACACGGTCATCACCACGAGCATGAACATGCGCACGGCCACGACCATCCCCACGACCACCAGCATGAACACGCCCATTCCCACGTGGGCCTTGCGGATGTGGCGCAGATCATCCATGCGCTGAAGCTTCCCGAGGAGGTCAAGCGTGACGCGCTGGGGGTGTACGAGCTCATCGCCCAGGCGGAGGCCCACGCCCACGGCTGCGAAGTGGAGCAGATTCACTTCCACGAGGTGGGCATGATGGACGCGGTGACGGACGTGAGCGCGGTGTGCCTGCTGATGCACCTGCTTGCGCCGCAGCGGGTGGTGGTATCGCCGGTATGCACGGGCTTCGGGGAGGTGCGCTGCATGCACGGCGTGGTTCCGGTGCCCGCGCCCGCCACGGCCTGGCTGCTCCAGGGCATGCCGGCCTATGCGGGGCGGATCCGGGGCGAGCTGCTCACGCCCACGGGCGCGGCGCTGCTGAAGTACTTCGCCACGGAGTACGCTCGGATGCCCGCCATGCGGGTCGAGAAGGTGGGCAGCGGCATGGGCATGAAGGAGTTTGAGGCCGCCAACTGTGTGCGGGTCTTCCTGGGCGAGGACGGCGCGGGTTCCGACGAAGTGGCGGAGCTGAGCTGCAATCTGGACGACATGACCGGCGAGATGATCGGCTGCGCCACGGAGATTCTATTGGAGGCGGGGGCGCTGGACGTGTACCTCACCGCCATCCAGATGAAGAAGAACCGCCCGGGGGTGAAGCTGAGCTGCATCTGCCGCCCGGAGGATATGGAGCGCATGACGGAGCTGATGCTGAAGCACACCACCACGCTGGGCGTGCGCACCCAGCGCTTCGCGCGGACGGTGCTGAACCGGAGCCGGGAGGTGGCGCACACGGCCTACGGCGACGTGGAGGTCAAGATTGCGTCCGGCGCGGGCATTGAAAAGCGCAAGCCGGAGTACGAATCCGCGCTTCGCGCCGCACGGGCGCACGATGTGCCCCTTGCGGAGGTGCTCCGCGCGGCCATGCAGGACAAATGAAACAGGAAGCATGAAGAAACGTGCAGTCGGAATTTTCCGGCTGCACGTTTTTGCGTGAGAATGGCCCGACATCAGCGGTGTCGGGCCGCATGCGCTTAAGCGTAGGGGTTCGCGTAGACCTCGCCGTTCGCGTTGAACAGCAGGGCCAGGGTGTCGGTCTCGATCACCGGATCCATGGGATCGCAGGGGATCAGGTCGATGCCGTTCTCCATGCACACCGTCTGGAAATCGACGATGGCCTGCACGGTGGCTTCGTCCAGTACGCCCTCATAATAGCCGTTCTTGGCGAGCCACTTCCACTCGACCAGGCGCTGCTGGAGAACCACGATGCCTTCAAAGTCGAAGTCCGGCGTGATGGCCGTGCTCCATGCGCTGGGATCATCGGTGGGATAGTCCGCAGCCGGCTCCTCGGGTTCAGTGTCCTCGGGTTCAGGTTCAGGCACGGGGTCGGTGTACTCGGGCACGGGGTCGGTATACTCGGGCACGGGGTCGGTGTACTCGGGCACGGGGTCGGTATACTCGGGCACGGGGTCGGTATACTCGGGCACGGGGTCGGTGGACTCAGGCTCGGGGTCCGTGGACTCCGGTTCGACGGCCTCGGGTTCCGCAGCGGGTGCGGGGACGTAGCTGAAGTACAGCGTGGCGCTCTCGGTGACACTGTCGTCCGCAGCCGCATAGGCGGTCACGTTCAGGCTGTAGATCATGCCTGCGGTCAGGTAGTCGGAGCTGATGGACGCGCCGGTGGAGCTGAGGTTCTGATCCACCATCACGTTGCCGTTGGCGTCCAGCACGCGCACGTTGTAGCCGGCGATGTCGCCGTTCGACAGCCAGCTGAGCTGGATCGTGCCGTCGCCGACCTGATAGACCGGGGCGGTGAAGCCGCCGACGTCCATGTCGCTGCTGCCCTGGTTGGGCTGGATGTCCAGCACGGGCGCGCCGATGGTCACCGGCTCAGGCTCGGTCGTAGCTTCGGGCTCAGGTTCGGTCGTGGGCTCAGGCTCGGTCGTGGACTCAGGCTCGGTTGTGGATTCAGGCTCGGACTCGGCTTCCGGCTCGCTGACCGGCGCAGGTTCGCTTGCGGGGCGGGCGAAGTAGAGGGTGGCGGTGGCGGTCACGCTCTCGTCGGCGGACGCATGGGCGGTCACCGTCAGGCTGTAGATCTCGTCGGGGGTGAGGTAGCTGGAATCGATGCTTGCACCCGCGCCGCTCATCATGGGCTGGTTGACCATCGCCTGTCCGGCGGTGTTGAGAATCGTCACGTCGTAGCCGGAGATCTCGCCCTCGGCGGACCAGGTCAACTGCAGCGTGCCCTCGCCGACCAGCAGCAGGTTCACCGTCTGTTCATTGCCGTCGGCATCGGTGATCTGCGCCTCGACGGAGCCGGTGTTGGGCTGGATGTCCAGCACGGGCGCGCCGATGGTGATCTCGGGCGCAGGTTCCTCGGTGGGTTCCTCGATGGGCTCCTCGGTGATCACAGGTTCCTCGGTGACCTCGGGAGCGGGGGTCTCGGTGGGCGCCTCCGTCACTTCGACGGTGGGCTCGGTGGTGGTTCCGTCCGGGGACTCCGGAACGGTGGGCTCCATGGTCGGCTCGGGAGTGGCCTCGGCTTCGGTCTTGAGGGCGAAGTCGATGCTCTCCACGGTGGCGTCGTCCACGGTGCCGTTGGTGGGGATCGCGTAGACCGTCAGGGTGTAGACCATGTCGGTGGACAGGGCGGCCGCATTGATCTGCAGGCTCAGGGTGTCGTCGATGGCGTTGCTGCCGTCGAGGGAGTTGCCGTCCGCGTCGGTGAGCAGGTAGTTGTAGCCCGCGACGCTGCCGTCGGCGCTCCACTTGAAGGACAGGGTGTCGCCGGGGATGTAGTACACGCCGTTCTCGCGGACGATGTTCTCGCCCTCGGGGGTGACGATCAGCTTGCCGATCACGCCGATCTCGCCGGGATCCGGCTCAGGCTCCTCCATCACGCGCACGAAGCGCAGGATGCTGTTGGTCGCAGTGTCGTCGGCGGTGTCGAAGGGATGGGCCGTGACGGACACGGTGTAGGTGCGCGCCGGATCCAGGCTGGTCAGCGGGATGCTGGCGATGGTCAGATCCAGACCGAAGTTGTACAGGTACTCGTTGCCGCGATCGTCCGTGATGGAGACCTCGTAGCTGGCCACGTCGCCCTCGGCGAACCAGGACACGGTCACGCCGCCGTCGGTTGTGACGCTGTCGGCGATGTAGAAGATGCCGTCAGAATACTTGGAGTAGGCGCTCAGCTCGATGACCGGGACGCCGACCTTCTCCGGCTCGTAGTATTCCGGCGCGTCGGGATCGTACAGGGCGCGCAGGGTGGCGGGGTCGGCCACGCCGGTGACAGGCAGGCCCACGGCCAGCTGGAACTTCTTGACGGAGGTCTGGGTTGCCTTGTCGAAGTAGCCGTCGGTGCGGCCATCGTGGTAGCCCAGCTTGGTCAGGCGCAGCTGCATATCCCGCACGCGGTCGTTGTCGTCGCCGCGGCGCAGGGTGATGTAGCCGCTGTACTCCGGGGCGGTGCGGGCGAAGAGCTCCTTCTGCACGGCCACGGTGGCGATGCCGGTCTGCTTGAGACCCACCTCCTGCTGGAAGCGCTTCACGGCGGCGACGGTGGCAGAGTTGTAGCTGCTGCCGACCTCGCCCTCCAGGTAGTACAGCTCCTTCAGGCGCTTGTTCAGCTCGCGGACGCGGTAGCCGCTGTCGCCGCGCTGCAGGTCGATGTAGGTGGAGCAGGCGGTGGCGGTGTCGGAGTAGAGCTTGCGCAGGGTCTCGGAGTCGGCGATGCCGGTGCTCTTGAGGCCGTTCTCGGTCTGGAACAGGGCCACGGCCTTCTCGGTGCGGGGGCCGAAGATGCCGTCCGCATCGTCGGCGAGGTAGCCCAGGTCGCGCAGCCGCTGCTGCATCTCCTGCACGCGCCAGCCGCTGCTGCCACGGCGCAGGGTCTTGTAGGGATCGTAGGGCTCCAGGCCGCCGGCCAGGATGGTGCGCTGCAGATCCTCGTCGGCCACGCCGGTCACGGTCAGGCCCAGGTCGGCCTGCAGCAGCTTCACGGCGCGCTCGGTGCGCCAGCCGAAGATGCCGTCGATGTAGTAGTTGTAGTAGCCCAGATCATACAGCGGCTGCTGGATGGCGGCGACCGCGTCGCCGCGGCTGCCCCGGCGCAGCGGTGAGTACTGGGGCGCGGGCTGCAGCAGATCCCACACGGTGCTCTCACCGCTGATGGAGTAGGCGCTCAGCAGGCGCAGGCCAGACGAGGTGTCCGCCACGATCTGGGAGGTGTAGTCCACGAAGGTGAAGGTGGGCAGGGTGTTTTCGTCCTCCAGCACGCCGTACACGTTCAGCTGGCCGCTGACGGCCTCGATGCGGTAGGCGCTCAGGCTCAGCCCGTTGCCCAGGGCGTAGCTCGAGAGGGAGGGGAGGGTGGCGAAGCCCACCAGGCGACCGTTCTTCACGTCCACGGAGTAGACCGTGCCGGACGAGGAGAGCATGAACAGCGAGTTCTGGCTGGCGGTCAGCTGGGCCTCGATGTCCGCGGAGGGCGTGAGGATCACGCTCCACAGGGCGTTGTTAACGTCGTAGCTCTTCAGGGTCAGGTTGCCGGCGCTGCCGCTGATGTAGTATACGGTGCCGCCGATGACCGCCCAGTCCTGCACGCTGGAGTCCACCTGGGTGGAGAACAGCGAGCCGTGGGGCTGCACGTACAGGTTGCGGGAGTCGGTGAGGTAGAGGTCGAAGTCCTCAAACGAGGCGATCTCGGACGAAATCTCGCCGGAGAAGCTGACGAAGCTTGCGCGCACGGCGTCGTAGATGTACGCGCCCGCGCCCTCGACCTGGGTCACGACCACGCCGCTGGAGGTGCGGTAGACGCGCTCCAGATCCTCTGCGGACTGGAAGGCCACCGCCGAGAAGCGGGTGTCCAGATCCAGCTGCATCAGCTGCTTGCGATTGGCCGAGGAGATGTAATAGACGCTCTCCTCAGAAAGGCAGGCGGCGAATGCATCGTCGGTGACGATGGTTTCCGCATTGTCGTCCAGGTTCAGGCTGATGAGCCGGGTTCCGGGGATGCCGGACGCGGTGTTCTCCTTTGCGAGGAACAGAATGCGGTAGGAATCGATGGTCAGCACACTGGCCGCCGGGGTGGTGTTCACCGGCGTGTTCAGGCCAGATATGTAGATGCTGCCGTTCCCATCCAGGAACGCGGCCAGCTCGCCATTGCGCGCAACCATGCCGCCCTGACCGCTGGTCTCGGTGGCATAGGCAGGGGCGCAAATGAGAATCAGAGCCAGCACAAGAATGAGCAAAAAGCCATGCTTCTTCATTTGGTATCCTCCTCCATTTGAAGCGTTGTGCTTATTTGACGCAAAAACTTGGATTTGGTTTCCCTTTCCCGCGCATTTTTTGCTGTAAAATTTTTCCGAAACATAATTTGGCTTAAAGGCATGCGCAATGAAGGAAACTGCCTCCATTCTGTCGAATAAGTCAATTATACCACAGAATTGGTGGAAAAACCATAGGGACAGGGAGGAACAGAAGAATGATGAAGAAAATTCTGGCGGTGCTGCTGGCCATGCTGATGCTGATTTCGGCGTGTGCCATGGCGGAGGAAGCCTCGGGCGGTCAGCTGATCGTCCGCGACGTGGTGATCGACATGGGCGAAGGAGGGACGCTGGATCTCAGCGGCGTGGATCTCACGCTGGCGCTGGCGGGCGATGAGGCGCAGACTGCGCTGCGCCTGGCGCTGGATGCGGCCGGTGCGAGCGTGCTGAACGTCATCGCGGCGTTCGATGAGGAGCAGCTGACCCTGCGCGCCGACGGAATCTCGGATGTGTACGCCCTCAGCTACGAGGACCTGATTGCCCTGATCGAGGAGGCTGCCGGCGAAGTCGGCCTTGCGGAGGCCCTCCAGAGCGGTATCGGTGCGGGCTTTGCAGCCGGCACGGGAGAGATGCCCGAGGAGCTTGTCACGCTGATCGACCATGCTGCGGAGATTTTGCCCAATGTGGTCACCGAAGCGGGCACGGAGGACATCGACGGCGTGGAGTACGAGGTCCTGAACATCGACATCGACGAGGATCGGATGGCGCTGCTGCTGGACGACCTGATTGCCTTCCTGGACGCCTATGCGCAGGATGGTCTGGAGGGCAGCGGCTATGACAGCTACCGCCAGATGTTCGACGAGGCGGATCTGCGCTTGAGCGTGGACGGCGAGGTGCGCGGTTCCGAGGAGGAGATCATCGCGTCCATCAATGTCAATGCCTTCGTGGCGGGCGCGACCGAGCCGGAGACGCTGAATATCTATGTGGATCTGACCGAGGATTTCGAGTACGAAACTGTGGAAGTCTACGTGGTTCTCTCCGGAGTTGACGGCGAGGAAGAGGAGGAGCTCATTTCGTTCCTTGCAACCTACACCGGGGCGGACGGCGAATTCAGCGAGTTTGATCTGGGAATCTACGGGCCGGATAGCAACGAAGCGATCTTCTATATGAACGTCTGCGCGCCGGCTGCCCAGGACGAAGGCCTGTGGGAGTTCTACCTGAGCGTTGAGGACGGTAGCGAGTCTGTGAACTTCTACCTAGACTTCGGCAGCGTTAATGGCCAGGATGAGGTCTATGCGCATCTGACCGCTGACGAGCAGACCCTCTACATCGATTACGAGGGTGCAGACGGCGTGGGCACGCTCAGCATCGGCGTGATGGACGGCGACGAGAGCGTGGGCGGCATCTCCGCGACCGTTGAGGTCGCCGAAGACGACGGCGCATGGCTGCCGGACGTCGCGGACACCACGGTGGACATGCTGACCGTCGACGATGCGCAGCTGGAGAAGCTGTCTATGGAAGGCATGAGCCTGCTGATGAACGCCCTGTCCGGCCTGGCACAGGCCAACGAAACCCTGGGAGCGCTGATCGGCAGCATGATGGGCTGATGATCTGAACCACGAAACAATGGGCCGCCGCCCGCAGAGATGCGGGCGGCGGCCTTTTCCATAGCTTTTCAGGCGTGTGGGAGAACCGGCATGGGCCGCATCCCGCACGTGTCCGTGCTTATTCCCCGTAGAGGAAGTTGTGCATGGCGATGATGTTGCCCTGGGGATCGGTGATGTGGAGGGCGGATTGGTCGTCGTAGATGTATTCGTCCTTCGGCATGCGCTCGGTCTCGATCTTGCCCGCCACCAGCGCCTTTTCGCCAATGGAGATCAGCTCCGCCAGGGAGAGGTTGGTCTGAACGGAATCCCGGTAGACCTGGTACAGCCGCGCGTACATCAGCGGGTTCATGGCGCTGCCCTTCACCTGCTCCAGTACGGCGGAGAGCACGCGGCGCTGACGCTGCGTGCGCTTGTAGTCGGTGTCGATCAGGCGGATGCGGCTGTAGCCGGTGGCAAACAGGCCGTTCAGGTGCAGCGTGCCGCCCTGGGTGTAGGGCTGGGAGTTGATGTAGTGGCCGTACTTCTCCGGGTTCACGGCGTTGATCTTCTTGAAGGTGTCGTAGGCGTACTTGTTCAGGTGCTCCAGCTCGCGCTCCTCCACCTCCACGTCCACGCCGCCGATGGCGTCCACCAGATCCACCATGGTGCTGAAGTCCACGACGATGTAGTTCGTGATGTTCAGCTTGAAGGTCTCGTTGACTACGCGCATGGCCATCTCCGCGCCGCCGTAGGAGTAGGCGGAGTTCAGCTTGTGCTCGCCGTAGCCGGGGATCTCCACCAGCGTGTCGCGCAGCACGGACACCAGTCGCACCGAATTGTAGCCCACGGAGGCGATCATCATGGCGTCGCTGCGCTGCTGGCCGTCCTCCAGGAAGTCCACGCCCAGCAGCAGGACGTTCACCCGGTCGCTTGGCAGGCCGTCGGTGAGGGAGAGCTCGGCATTTCCCGGCTCGATGTTCATGAAGGACGGCGGAATCGCGTAGAGCACGACAGCCGCCAGCACGGCAGCCACCAGCACGAGCGCGAGTAGCTTCAGCAGCGTGCGCAGCAGCCAGCCGGTGCAGCCTCCGCCGCGCTCCCGGCGCTTTTTTCCGCCGCGCTTTCCTCTGTAAGTGTCGTAGTACATCGTTCACCATCCGCTCGGTCAGATTTGCGCTTGAATGCTACCAGTATAGCACAACTTCCTCCGGAAAGGAACGGATAAAACGCCGGAAACGGAAAAGAATAGCTCCGGAGGTGTTGAAAAATGAAGATCAGGGATCTGCGGGCGCGCCGCATCCTGGATTCCCGGGGAATTCCCACCGTGGAGGTGCGCGCGCTGCTGGAGGACGGCAGCATCGGCGTGGGCAGCGCGCCCTCGGGCGCGTCCACCGGCAGTCACGAGGCCCATGAGCTGCGCGACGGCGGCGACGCATATCAGGGCAGAGACGTGCGCAAGGCCATCGAGGGCGTGAACGGAACGCTGCGGGACGGTCTCGTGGGCATGGACGCGGACTGTCAGATGCAGGTGGACGCGCGGCTTACAGAGCTGGACGGCAGCGAGAATAAGGAAAAGCTGGGCGGAAACGCGCTGATCGCCACCTCCTGGGCGGTGGCGGACGCGGCGGCGCGGTCGGCGGAGCTGCCGCTGTACCGCTGGATCGGCGGCGTGCAGGCCATGGAGCTGCCCTGCCCGATGATGAACGTCATCAACGGCGGGCGGCATGCGGACAACAACCTGGAGATTCAGGAGTTCATGTTCGTGCCCGTGGGTGCGGACAGCTTCCGCGAGGCCCTGCGCATGGGCGCGGAGTGCTACCAGGCGCTGAAAAAGCTGCTCAGCGAGGCGGGGCTGTCCACCGCCGTGGGCGACGAGGGTGGCTTCGCGCCGAACCTGGGCCGGGACGAGGAGGCGCTGGAGTGGATGCTGCGCGCCATCGAGAAGGCGGGTTGGAAGGCCGGGGAGGACGTGTGCCTGGCGATGGATGCGGCGGCCTCGGAGTGGATCGCGGAGGAGGGCTACCTTCAGCCCAAGTCCGGCCGACGCTTCCAGCGGGGCGAGCTGATCGAGTATTTCAGCGCGCTGTGCGGGCGCTTTCCGCTGGTGTCCATCGAGGATCCCCTGGGCGAGGAGGACTTCGAGGGCTTCCGGGAGATCACGAACGCGTTGGGCGACGAGGTGATGATCGTGGGCGACGACCTGTTCACCACCAACGCCAAGCGCCTGTACCACGGCGTGGCGCTGGGTGCAGCCAACGCCATCCTCATCAAGCCCAACCAGATCGGCACCCTGACGGAGACGCTGGACGCCATCCAGATTGCCCGGAAGAACGCCTACAGCGTGATCATCTCCCACCGCAGCGGCGAGACGGAGTCCAGCGCCATCGCGGATCTGGCGGTGGGCGTGAACGCGGAGTTCATCAAGGCCGGTGCGCCCGCCCGCAGCGAGCGCCTGGCGAAGTACAACCGCCTGCTGGCCATCGAGGAGGAGCTGTACAGATGAAAAATGGGAGAACCAGCCGTGGTTCTCCCGAAATTTACATATTATATTACTCGGTCACGGTGACGGCGCACACGTCGCTGCGTCCGTTGGAGCTGGTCGCGGTGATTTCACAGCTCCCGGGCGCGCGGGCCGTGACAACGCCCGTCCAGTCCACGTCGGCCACGGAGGGATCGCTGCTCGTCCAGGTCACGCGCAGGTCGTCGGCGTAGGCGGGAACCACGTCGGCGGTCAGTTGGAGCATCTCGCCCACATGCAGATTCGCTTCCAATTGGCTCAGCTCCACGTTCACCGGATCCTGGGAATAGAGCGAGACCATCTCCACCCGGTATTCAAAGGACTGATCGCTCCCGTCCATGCCCACCAGACCGCCGATGCGCACGTCCCAGAGTTGATTCTGAAGATATTCGTTCAGGCCCGCGCCGGAGAGATCCGGGCGGAAGATCAGGCAGCTGCCGGAGCCGCAGGCCTCGGTGCTCAGGTAGCAGAAGCCGTCGCCCGCGCCGCTGGCGAGGTCGAAGGCAAAGCGCGCGCCGCTGACCTCCTCGATAAGCTCGATCACAGGCGCGGAAGCGCTTAGATCGTAGATTTCCTCGTTCAGCGAAACCGACCAGGCGATCTGGCTGCGCATCAGCTCCACCGGAAACGCGCCCTCCGCAGGCCAGCACACCTCCGACCATTCGGCGGAGGCGTTTCCCTCGTCCACGGCGTACATCACCACGTAGCTCATGCCGCTTGCAGCGTTGGCCAGACCGAAGCCGGTCTCCGCCATGGCGGGGTTCAGCAGCCAGCGCCGGTGGCCCAGCACGGCAAGGTTCATCGAGCCGTCGTCCCGGGCGAAGTATTCCACGCCGTCCAGCAGGATCTCCGGCCGCATCCAGTTGAACTTCGCCAGGTTGCCCTGGCTGGTTCCCAGCAGCGCGGACTCATAGAGCGCATCGTTCATCTGATCCGGCTGCTCGGGGGTGTGGCTGATTTCGTCGTTGGTGGCCAGCAGCAGCGCGGCGTTCTGGCTGCGCAGACTGTAGAGGGGACTGAGCGCCACCGGATCCAGTCCGGCGATCCAGCGCAGGAAGTTCAGGTAGTCCAGCGCCTCCTGTTGGGCGGCTTCGGTGAGGCTGCCCGCCGAGGTGCAGCCGTCCGGGTCGGGCTTTTCAGCGTAGGGGGACTCCCCGCTGCGGCGGCTCGCAAGCTCCCGATAGGCGGCGCGCAGCTCGTCGCGGGTGGCGGCGCAGGCGCAGGAGAGGCACAGCGACATCGCCAGCAGCAGGCAGATCAGGCGTTTGAGCATAACAAAAGGCGCGGCAAATTTACAGATGCAGCCGGCTTGCAGGTCATTTTTTCATCGAATCAAGAATAAAACAGGAAATTATACATTATTTTCGCCAGAAAAAGGACAATTTCCTTTGAAAAGGGGCTTTTCAAACTCGTGGTTTTCTGTTAAAATATAAATACTGTGGCGTATACGGCGCTCTTTTGCGTACAGCCAGACCTGTTCTGATTTCATTGCAGGAGAATATAGCAAACAGGGGGAATTTCTTATGAAAGACTATCAGGCCAAGAACATCCGCAACCTTTCCGTTGTTGGACATGGCAGCGAAGGCAAGACCACGCTGGTCGAGGCGCTTCTGTTCACGGCGGGCGCGATCGATCGCCAGGGCCGCGTTGAGGACGGCTCCACCACCACCGACTTCGAGCCCGAAGAGACCAAGCGCGGCATTTCCATCAGCGCAGCCATGGCTCCGCTGGAGTGGAAGAACACCAAGATCAATCTGATCGACATCCCCGGCTACTTTGATTTCGCCGGTGAGCAGTCCGGCCCGCTGACCGTGTGCGAGGGCGCCATCATCACCGTGGGCGCCGTCTCCGGCTTGAGCGTCGGCGCGGAGAAGGCATGGGCCATGTGCGACAAGACCCACACCTCCCGCATGATCGTCATCAACCAGATGGATCGTGAGAACGCCAACTTCGAGAAGGCGCTCGCCACCATCACCGAGAAGTACGGCAGCCACATCGCGCCCATCGAGGTGCCGATCGTCGAGAACGGCAAGTTCACCGGCGTGGTCTGCGTGCTTGAGAACAAGGCCTTCATCGGCGAGGGCAAGACCCTGAAGGAAATCGACATCCCCGCCTCCGTCGCCGACGAGGTCGAGTCCGCCCGCGAGGCCATCATGGAGGCCGCCGCAGGTGCTGAGGATGAGCTGATGGAGAAGTTCTTCGAGGACGGCGAACTCTCCTTTGAAGATATGATGCACGGCCTGCGCCAGGGCATCAAGGACGGCACCGTCGTTCCGGTCGTGTGCTGCTCCGGCATCACCCGCGTTGGCCTGAGCAAGGTTCTGGACAACATCATCGACCTGATGCCCTCCCCGGCGGGTGCGGTCACCGTGGGCGTGAACCCCAAGACCGGCGACGAGGTCGAGCGCGTCTGCGAGGACAGCGCGCCCTTCTCCGCCCAGGTCTTCAAGACCATGGCCGACCCCTTCGTGGGCAAGCTGAGCCTGATGAAGGTTGTCTCTGGCACCCTGACCGGCGACATGATGCTCTACAACTCCAATGCCGAGAAGTCCGAGAAGCCCGGCACCATCTACACCCTGAAGGGCAAGAAGCAGAATCCCACCCAGAAGGTCTGCGCCGGCGACATCTGCGCACTGGCGAAGCTCCAGTCCGTCGCCACCGGCAACACCCTCTGCGACGGCAACAACCCCGTGAAGTATCCCGAGATCGAGTTCCCGGCCCCCTGCATCTCCAAGGCCGTCTACGCCAAGAAGGCCGGCGAGGAAGACAAGATCTTCTCCGGTCTGGCCCGCCTGATGGAGGAGGATCCCACCATCACCGTGACCAAGAACGTGGAGACCACCGAATCCGTGCTGTCCGGTCTGGGCGAGATGCACATCGAGGTCGTGGCCAAGAAGCTGGCCAGCAAGTTCGGCGCGGAGTGCGTGCTCCAGGATCCCAAGATCCCGTACCGCGAGTCCATCCGCAAGCCCATCGACGTTCAGGGACGTCACAAGAAGCAGTCCGGCGGCCACGGCCAGTTCGGCGACGTCAAGATCAAGTTCCGTCCCAACGACGATCCCAACGATACCGAATTCCACTTTGTTGATTCCGTTGTCGGCGGCACCGTACCGCGCAACTTCATCCCCGCGGTTGAAAAGGGCCTGCGCGACAACATCAAGCACGGCGTGCTGGCGGGCTTCCCGGTGGTTGGCCTGACCGCAGAGCTGTACGATGGTTCCTACCATCCGGTCGACTCCTCCGAAATGGCGTTCAAGACCGCTGCCCGTCTGGCCTTCAAGCAGCTGACCGGCGCGAACCCGATCCTGCTCGAGCCCATCTACCACGTGGAAGTGGATGTGCCGGATCAGTACATGGGCGACGTCATCGGCGACATGAACAAGCGTCGCGGCCGCATCATGGGCATGGACAAGGTGGGCGAGCTCCAGCGCGTCACCGCCGAGGCCCCGCTGTCCGAGATGTTCAAGTACGCCACCGACCTGCGCTCCATGACCCAGGCGCGCGGCTCCTTCACCATGCAGTTCGAGAGGTACGAGGAAGTCCCCGCAACGGATGCGAAGAAGATCATCGAGACCTGCAAGCAGGAAGAGGAAGACGAGGATTGATTCTCAAAATCGAGGCGTCGCAGCTTTGCGACGCCTTTTTTATGGGATAGCAGCTGTGCTGCGCACCTTCTCGTACTGGATTTCTGTGCGAAAGAAACAAGCCCGTTCCGGCGCTGCTCCGGCGGCGCTGGACGGCGATTTGAATTGGAGGTTTATTCATGGAGACACTCATTCGCGTGCTGGAAACCGCGCTGCCGGTGTTCATCACCCTTGGCATCGGCATGCTCTGCCGCACGAAACACATCCTGACCCGCGAGGGCGTGGCGCAGATGAAGTCCGTAGCAGTCAACATCGCCCTGCCTGCGGTGCTTTTCTCCGCCTTCGCCACGGCGGAGTATTCCAAGGACAGCATCGCCATCCCGGTGATGATCTTCCTGCTGTGCTGCGTGGCGCTGGTGCTGGGCTTTGTCGCTGCGAAGCTGCTGAAGGTGCGGGGCGAGCGCACGCCCTTCCTGATGACCGGCTTTGAGGCGGGCATGCTGGGCTACGGCCTGTTCGCGCTGCTGTTCAAGGGCGAATCCAACTCCAGCTTCGCCATCATCGATCTGGGCCAGGTGCTGTTCGTGTTCACGCTGTACAAGATCTTGCTGTGCGGCAGGGGCGGCCTGAAGAGCGCGCTGCGGGACGCGCTGGTTTCCCCGGTGCTGTGGGCGATCATCATTGGCCTGATCTTCGGTGCAAGCGGGCTGTACGATGCGCTGAAGCCCTCGGGCGTGAGCGGCATTCTGGACTCCATCGCGGGCTTCATCGCCGCGCCCACCAGCGCGCTGATCCTGCTCTCCATCGGCTTCGATCTGGTTCCCGGCGAGATCCGCTGGCGCAGCACCGCAGCCATCGTGGGCCTGCGCATGGTCATTATGGCGCTGATGCTGGGTGCGGCGCTGCTGGTGAACCGCCTGCTGCTGGGCGGGGCGATGCACACCGGCGCGCTGGTGCTGATGTTCATCCTGCCGCCGCCCTACGTGCTGCCGGTGTTTGCAGACGCGGGGGATGAGCGCGCGAACATCTCCTCCGCGCTGTCCGTGCTGACGCTTTTGAGCATCGCCCTGTTCGCAGTGATGGCGGCGATCCTCTGAAACCGACCGAAGTATGCTGTAAAACCGACCAAATTACGACAAAAACCGACTATAATATGACAAAAACAGACCGAAGTTTGGAAATTCAAACCTCGGTCTGTGATGTTTTTGGATCAATCCTGTGCTCTGAAGTGGAAATCGGGGTTTTCGTCGGCAGCCTCATAGAGGGTCTGGAGCAGCTTACAGCCGTAGATCCCCAGGGCGTTCAGCATGGCGGCGGGGTGGACGAGGGTCACGTCCGCGCGCATGCAGCTGACCTCGTCCCAGAGCGCGTCCAGGTTCGCACCGTAGTGGGGCGGAAGCATCAGTGTGTGGGCCAGCTCCGCGTGGGCGGCGGCGCGATCGCGCATGTTCGCGCCATTGATGATTGCGTTCATGTTGACCTCCTCAATCCCAGAGGTACCAGCCGTCCGACCAGTACCAGCCGTCGTAGAGCAGCTCACAGCTTCCGTAGTGGTCGCCGGAGTAGTAGATCAGGCCGTCGTTGGAGAACAGCAGCCGCTCCGCGCCCCGGTAGCCGCCGCCATAGTTCACGTCGCACTCGTACCATTGGCGGCTGCGCGCGTCGGGCAGCAGGCCCTCTCGGTTGCCGAAGCGGTCGCCGCCGATGCTCATGCCTGGAGCTACGATCCACAGGTTCCCGGCGGCGCTGTCCCAGCCCAGGGATCGGGCCTCGGACTTGGTGAGGTAGTTCTCGGGCAGCTCCTCGAAGGCGTGGAGGTAGAGGGCGACCTCGTCGGGCGCGCTGTACCATTCGCCATACTCCACCAGGAGCTCGTCGGTGATGGCGATGTCGCCCTCCACCCAGACCTCGGCGATTGCACCGCCGATGGCGAGGCAGAGGAGCAGCAGCAGGGAGAGCAGGCGTTTCATCATGCAATCAACCTCCAAATTCAAACAGGGAGACCTGGCTGGTCTCGGGCAGATCGTTCAGGCAGCCGGCCTGCTTCAGCGTCTCCACCACGCTCTTGGACACCTTGCGGCGCACCATGTCGTCCTGGGAGATGAAGGGGCCTGCCTTGCGGGCCTCGACGAAGGCCTCCGCCGCGCTGGTGCCCACGCCCGGCAGGGAGTTGATGGGCGGCACGATGAAGCCCTCCTCGTCGATGAAGAAGTCCTTCGCGTCGGACTTGTAGATGTCCAGTGGGCGGATGTGCACGCCGCGCAGGTTCATCTCGATCAGGATCTCCAGCAGCGTGGCCTCGTCCTCCTTGGTGGCGGTGAGCTCGGCCTTGTCCAGCGCCTTGATGCCCTCGTAGGCCTCGCGCAGCTCGTCCACGCTCTGGGTGCACATGTAGGATGCGTTGAAGCTCTCCGCGTTGCGGTGCAGATAGCAGCAGTAGTAGGCTGCGGGGTAGTAGATCTTGAAGTAGGCGATGCGCAGCGCCATGGTGACGTAGGCCACGGCGTGGGCGCGGGGGAACATGTACTTGATCTTCTTGCAGCTGTCGATGTACCACGGGGGCGCATCCACGGCCTGAATGGCCTCCTCCATCTCGGGGCGCAGTCCCTTGCCCTTGCGCACGTTCTCCATGGTCTTGAAGGCGATCTCGCTGTCCACGCCCAGGGCGATCAGCGCGTTCATGATGTCGTCGCGGGTGCAGATGCACTCCTTCAGCGGAACACCCGCCTTCACCAGGTCGGCGGCGTTGCCCAGCCACACGTCGGTGCCGTGGGACAGGCCGGAAATGCGGATCAGCTCCTCCATGGAGGTGGGCTTGGTGTCCTCCAGCATGCCGCGCACGAACTTTGTGCCGAACTCGGGCACGCCCAGCGTACCGGTCTTGGACACGCCCAGCTCCTCGGCGGTGATGCCCAGGGCCTCGGTGCCGGAGAACAGCGAGATGATCTTACCGAACACCTCCGGGTCGTGCAGCGGCACCTTCTGGGGGGCGATGCCGGTGAGATCCTGCAGCTTGCGCAGCATGGTCGGATCATCGTGGCCCAGAACGTCCAGCTTGACCAGCACGTCGTGCATGGAGCTGAAGTCGAAGTGGGTGGTGATGGTGTCCGAGGTCATGTCGTCCGCGGGGTGCTGGATCGGCGTGAACTGGAAGATGGAGTACTCCTTGGGCAGCACGACCATGCCGGCGGGGTGCTGGCCGGTGGTGCGCTTGACGCCGGTGATGCCGCTGGCCAGGCGCAGCTTCTCGGCGTTGCTCAGGCTCAGACCCCGCTCCTCGGCGTACTTGAGCACGTAGCCGTAGGCGGTCTTTTCGGCGATGGTGCCGATGGTGCCCGCGCGGAAGCAGAACTCCGCGCCGAAGAGCTCCTTGATATAGTTGTGGGCCACCGGCTGGTATTCGCCGGAGAAGTTCAGGTCGATGTCGGGAACCTTGTTGCCCTTGAAGCCCAGAAAGACCTCGAAGGGGATGTTGAAGCCGTCGCGGCCCATCTCGGTGCCGCACACCGGGCAGGCCTTGGGCGGCAGGTCGATGCCGCAGGCGTAACCGGCGGGCACGTCGAACTCGTAGTGCTTGCACTTCGGGCAGATGTAGTGGGCCGAGAGGGAGTTGACCTCCGTGATGCCCGAGAGGAAGGCCACGAAGGACGAGCCGACGGAGCCTCGGCTGCCGACGATGTAGCCGTCCGACAGCGACTTGGCCACCAGCTTGACGGCGATCATGTACAGCGTGGAGAAGCCGTAGCCGATGATGGCGTTCAGCTCCTTGTCGATGCGCTTCTGCACGATCTCCGGCAGCGGGTCGCCGTAGATGGAGATGGCCTTGTCCATGGTGATCTGGCGCAGCTCGTGCTCCGCCTCCGGCCAATAGGGCTGGAAGGTCTCCTTGCCCTCGGGGTGGGGGAGGAACACGTGCAGCTCCTCCACGCGCTCGGCGATGGCGTTGGGGTTGGTGATGACCACCTCCCGCGCCTTCTCCGCTCCGAGGTAGGAAAACTCCTCCAGCATGTCATCGGTGGTGCGGAAGTACAGCGGCGGCTGGTTGTCTGCGTCCTCGAAGCCCTTGGAGGCCATCAGAATCGCGCGGAAGATGCCGTCGGTGGGGTTCATGAAGTGTACATCTCCTGTGGCGCACACCGGCTTGCCCAGTTGATCGCCCAGCCGCACGATCTTTCGGTTCAGCTCCCGCAGATCCTCGTCCGTGGAGACGGTGCCCTCGCGCTTGAGGAATTCGTTGTTGCCAATGGGCTGGATCTCCAGATAGTCGTAGAAGGAGGCGATCCTCTTCAGTGTGCGCTCGTCGCGGCCGTCCAATACGGCGCGGAACAGCTCGCCCGCCTCGCAGGCGCTGCCCACGATCAGGCCCTCGCGGTACTTTGAAATCAGGCTGCGGGGGATGCGCGGCGTGCGGTGGAAGTAGTTCAGATGACCCTCGCTCACCAGGCGGTAGAGGTTCTCCATGCCCTTTTGGGTGTAGGCCAGCAGAATGATGTGGTAGGCCTGCTTGCCTGCGTCGGTCTGGTAGCAGGAATTCAGCTCCCCGAGGGTGCTCACACCCTTCTGGGCGCGCACCTCGTGCAGCACCTTCAGCAGCACCAGGCTCGTGGCCCGTGCGTCGTGCACCGCGCGGTGGGCGTTCGCCAGGGACACGCCCAGCTGCTTGCAGACGTTGCCCAGCTTGTGGTTCTTGAACTGGGGATACTGGTTGCGTACCAGCGCGAGGGTGTCCAGCACCGGATGGTCGAAGGGCAGCTTCGCCTCCCGGAAGGCCCGGCGGAAGAAGGAGATGTCGAAGGATGCGTTGTGGGCAACCAGCACCGCGCCCTCGCAGAACTTCGCGAAGGCGGGCATCACGTCCATCAGCGTCGGCTTGCCCCGCAGCATGGCCGTGGAGATGCCGGTGATCTCGGTGACGCGCTCGGGCACCGGGCAGCCGGGGTCGATCAGTTCGGAGAACTCCGCAACCTCCATGCCGTTCTCGATGCGCACCGCGCCGATCTCGATGATCTGGTCGGCGTGGGTGTTGAGACCCGTGGTCTCCACGTCCAGCACCACGTAGGTCGCGCCGTCCAGGGGGCGGCTTCCATCGCCCTCCACGATGCCGGCGGCGTCCTCGATCAGGTAGCCCTCGCAACCGGGGATCAGCTTGATGCCGTTCTTCTTGGCCGCGCCGAAGGCCTCGGGGAAGGCCTGCACCACGCCGTGGTCGGTGATGGCGATGGCCTTGTGGCCCCACTTCGCGGCCTGCTTGATGAGGTCGCTGGGCGACGCGCAGGCGTCCATGGTGGAGAAGGAGGTGTGCAGGTGCAGCTCCACGCGCTTTTCGCTGGCGGTGTCCTTGCGCACGGGCTTCTCCGCCGGCTGGATGTCCGAGGCCATCAGCACCATCTCGTGCTTGAATTCGTCGTAGCGGTAGCTGCCGCGCACGGTGACCCAGTTGCCGTCCTTCAGACCCGCGCACAGCGCGTCGGCCTGGGCCTGAATGGACTTGGCGCTGTCATCGCCGCCGCGCTTGCTGCCCAGAAACAGCTTGCAGTTGACCGAGGAGGTGTTGTCCGAGAGGGAGAAGGTGATGATCCTCGTCTGACCGTTCTTGGTCTCGCGCATCTCAAAGGCGGAGACCTCGCCGCGAACCACCAGTCGGCCCACGTCCTCGGTGATCTCCCGCATCTCGATCACGGGATCGTGGATCACCTTGCCGTAGAGCGCGTCCGAGGGCGGCGGCGCGGACTTCTTCCTGTCGCCCTCCAGGTTCTTGGCGGTGTCCATGGCCAGCATCTCGGCTTCCTTCGCCCGGGCAGCGTTGATCTCCTGAATGCGACGCTCGTCGTCGCCGGTGCGCTTGAGCTGCACCTTCACCGGAAGGTCGAAGAGCTTTTTGAACAGCTCCTGAAGCATGCGGTCCACGCCCTGCATGCGCAGGTACTCCGCGCCCTCGCTGCTGGCGACGTTCACGGTGAGCACGTCGCCCTCCAGCTGCCAGGCGGTGCGGCTGTCGAGAAAGTGCACCGCGCCGGGACAGTCGTGGGACAGAAGCTCCTTGAGAAGCCTGGTTGCCCGGCCCACGTCCGCGCGCACGGCCTCCTTAAGTGCCGGATAGCGCAGATCCAGCGTCAGGCTGACGGTGGGGAAGGCAGCTGCGAGGGACATTTGCAGCCGCTTGTACTCCGAGCGGGTGAGGATGCGCTCCGAGCAGAGCTGCACCGTCATCCGGCCGGTCTTTTTCGATATGGATACGCGCGACAAAGAGAGACCGCCCGCGAGATCGGGGCTGTCCCTCTCAATCAGCTCTCTCCAGAGTTCTGACATGGATTTCCTCCGTGGTTTATCTTTGGAACTCAGTGCTCCGCAGCGTAGCGGCGCACCTCCTGAATCAGGATTTCCGCAAGGTCGCCGCGCACGGCCCTCGGGGGCTGGCCCTTGACGATCAGCGCGCCGCCGTCCTTTCCGCCCGCGACGCCGAGATCGGCCTCCTTCGCCTCGCCGGGGCCGTTGACGATGCAGCCCATCACGGCCACGCGGATGTGCTTTTTGATGTCCAGCGTGGCGCTGCGCACGGCATTTGCGATGCCCTCCACGTCAATGCAGGTGCGGCCGCAGGTGGGGCAGGAGATGATCTCCACGAAGTCGCTGCGCAGGCCGCAGGCGCGCAGAATGTTCAGCCCGGCAGGAACCTCCTGCACCGGATCGCCGGAGATGGATACGCGGATGGTGTCGCCGATGCCCTCCATCAGTAGCGTGCCGATGCCAACCGCGCTCTTGACCACGCCCACGTCCGCCGTGCCGGATTCGGTCACGCCGATGTGCTGAGGATAGTCGGTCTGCTGGTTCGCCAGGCGGCAGGCCTCGATCATGGTGCGCACGTTGGTGGCCTTGAAGGAGAGCACGATGTCGTCGTAGCCCGCGCGCTCCAGCATCCGCGCGTGGTTGAGGCCGCTCTCCACCATGCCCTGGGGGGTTACGCCGCCGTACTTGGTGAGGATTTCCTTTTCAATGGAGCCGGAATTCACGCCGATGCGCACCGGGATGCGGTGCTGCTTCAGGCAGTCCGCCAGCGCGCGCACGTTGGCCTCGCCGCCGATGTTGCCGGG
>JBJEJN010000003.1:0-5082 GCA_051878085.1 Aristaeellaceae bacterium
ACGTGGACGTGGAGGAGAACGGCGAGACCTTCGAGGAGAACGCGCTGATCAAGGCCGAGACGCTGATGAAGCTCACCGGCTGCGCCACGCTGGCGGACGACTCCGGCCTGTGCGTGGACGCGCTGAACGGCCGTCCGGGCGTGTATTCGGCGCGCTACTGCGGCGTGCACGGCGATGACGAGGCCAACAACCAGCTGCTTCTGAAGGAGCTGGAGAACGTGGACGATCCCGAGCGCACCGCCCACTACGGCGCGGCGGTGGCGCTGTGCCGCCCGGGTCACGCCCCCGTCACCACCTACGGCATGTGCTGCGGAAAAATCCTTCGGGAGTATCGCGGCGAGGGCGGCTTCGGCTACGATCCGCTGTTCTACTCCGACGATCTGGGCATGACCTTCGCCGAGGCCGATCCCGAGGCCAAGAACGGCGTGTCCCACCGCGCGCGGGCCATCGAGAAGCTGATCGATGTGCTGGAGGCGGAGAAGTGACGCGCATCGGCGTGGTTTCCGACAGCCACGGCGGCAGGCTCCACCTGGAGCGTTTCGTCGAAATCTGCCGCTCGGAGAGCTTCGATCAGGTGTTTCACCTGGGCGACGTGCTGGAGGATGCGCGCTGGCTGGAGAAGCAGCTGGAGGTTCCCGTCACCTCCGTGGCCGGAAACTGCGACTTCTACGCCCACCATCCCCGGGAGGCGCGCGTCACCGTCGAGGGCAAGCGCCTGCTGCTCATTCACGGCGACCGCTACCGGGTGAAGCTGGGCTACGACATGCTGTCCTATTACGCCGAGGAGAACGCCGTAGACGCGGCGCTCTTCGGCCACACCCACCAGCCCTTCGCGGGCTATGTGGGGCGCGCGCTGCTGATCAACCCCGGCGCGCTGAAGAACGGCCATTACTGCATACTGGAAGTGAGCGCGGGCGACATCGTGCCCCGCATCCTCAACATGGACGAAAATGAATCGCGGGAGGGAAAGGAGAGAAAATGATCCGTCACATCGTAATGTTCAAGATCAAGGAGGAGTACAAGTCCGAGATTCCCCAGCTGGTGGAGAATTTCTACGGCATGAAGGGCAGAATCGAGGGCATGGTGAGCTTGGAGGCCGGCGCGGACTTCCTGGGCAGTGAGCGCAGCTACGACCTCGCGCTGATCACCGAGTTCACCGACCGCGCCGCCTTCGACGCCTATCAGACCCATCCGGTGCACCTGCCGGTGAAGAAGCGCATGCACGAGGTGCGCCTCACCTCCGTCGCCTGCGATTATATCATCAAGGAGTGATACATATGAAGCGAGTTCCCTTTCTGATGCGAATGGACGGGGCCGACCGCGCCGCGCAGCTCGAGGCCGTGCGCGCACTGAAGCCCGCGTTCGAGGCCGCCTGCGCGGACGCACAGGTGGAAAATTTCTCCGTCTGGCACATGGAGCAGTACCTCTTCGGCTACGGCGAGAGCGCAAGCGAGCGCACGGACTGCTTTGACGCAATCCTGAATGCGCTGCCGGAGGGCGTGACGCTGGTCTGCGCACCGGCCACCATGCGCCTGATGTACCACGACATCGGCATTGTGCGTAAGGACAAGTCCCTGATCCGCCATCGCGTGTTCGCCACGAAGCTCAAGCCCGGCTGCGAGGAGGAGTACAAGCGCCGCCACGACGGCCTGATTGCGCAGCGCGGCGACGCGATCAAGGAGGGCCCGGAGAGCGACTTCACCATCTGGTACGGCGACGGTCACATCTTCGGCTACTGCGAGCTGGTGATGTCCTTCGACCACGAGCCCACCCCCGAAGAGCACGCCGCCACCGTCGCCTGGGAGACCCGCCAGCTGGAGATCATGGACTGGCTCACCGACGACATGAACTGGCTCACCGGCGAGAACCATCCCCCGGTGGAGCGTGTGATCTGAGATTCTGACACACTTTTGAAACAATTTGGCGCTGCTTGCGCCGCAAACGGCCCCGATTTCGCAGAATCGGGGCCGTTTTTTTCGCATTTGCCGCCGTAATCCCGTCGAAATGCTTGACAAGATTTCAGATGTATGATATAAATATTACAGAATGATGACATGCAAAAGCAAAACTATGAAACCACGGAGCGTATTCCCATGATGAAAACGAACAGAAGCACCCTGCGCATCCTCTCGATCGCGATGCTCGTCGCGCTGATCTTCACGACCATGCCCGCTGTGGCGCTTGCAGATAGCAGCTTTTCCGCCTACGTCAAGTCCGACAGCATGCGCGTCTACCGCGACGCATCCCTGAGCAGCTACTGGGGTTCCTTGCCGGAGAAGACCATCGTCACCGTGAAGGCCTACGCCGGAGATGTGGCGAAGATCAGCTACAAGGGCAAGACCGGCTACGCGGCCATTGCCGACATGGGCACGGTGGAATCCATTGCGGATAAAGCCGTCACCACCCAGAAGACCCGCGTCTACGAGAAGGCCAGCACCTCCAGCCGCTATGCGACGGTTGGCAAGGGCGTGAGCGTGAACGTGCTGGCGATCAACGGCAGCTGCGCCATGGTGGAGCGCAACGGCAATGTGGGCTACATGCTGGTCAGCCACCTCTCCATCGAGGGGCAGACCATCGAGCCGTCCCTGCCGGAGACGCCTGTCGCACCGGAACCGGAGCCGGAACCCAAGCCGGAGCCGAAGCCGGAAACCATCGAGGATGCCTTCAACTCCGGCAAGTATTCCAACGAGCAGCTCTGCTTCGCCTATGCCACGAAGGTCATGGGCTACAACACCGCCGCCGCCGCGGGTCTGCTGGCGAACATCAGCGCCGAGTCCGGCTTCCGTCCCACGACCAACGGCGACAGCGGCCGCAGCTACGGCATCTGCCAGTGGTTCTCCAGCCGCAAGACCCGCCTGATCAACTACTGCGCGGACAAGGGCCTGGATTACACCACCCTCTACGCCCAGCTGCGCTTCCTGGACTACGAGCTGGAGCGCTACTACCCCTCGGTGGACCGCTACATGAAGAACGTGGACAACAGTGCCGAGGGCGCTTACGACGCGGCCTACTACTTCTGCTACAACTTCGAGGCCCCGGCGGATCGCACGGGTCAGAGCACGTCCCGCGCAAAGGCTGCGCAGAACATCTTCTATCCCAGGTACGCCTGAGTCCAAATTCGTGTTTGATGGGGAGCATGTACGCAAGGCATGCTCCCCTTTGCATGACAGGGGGAGATTGATATGCAGAGGACATCTTCAGCGATGGGCAGCGCCCTCATCATCGCGGCGGGCGCGCTGTGGGGAACCATGGGCATCTTCGTGCGCAGCCTGGGCGCGTACGGCTTCGACTCCATCCGGATTTCGGCGCTGCGCCTGTGCGCGGCGGCGCTGTGCTTTCTGCTTCTGCTGCTTGCACGGCGGGGCAGGGGCTTCCGGCTGCAATTGCGGGATCTGCCGCTGTTTCTGGGGCTGGGCGTGGGCAGCGTGGGCCTGATGACCTGCTGCTACTTCGCTGCCATCCGCATGATGACCATGTCCGAGGCCGCGATCCTGCTCTACACCTCGCCCATATGGGTGGTGCTGATGTCGGCGCTGTTCTTTCATGAGAAGGTCACGCGGCGCAAGCTGCTTGCTCTGATCCTGGCCTTCGGGGGCTGCGCGCTGGTGTCCGGCCTCGGCGGCGGGGAGCTGAACCCGCTGGGCGTCCTGGTGGGCGTGGGCTCCGGAATCGCCTACGGCCTGTACAGCATACTCGGCAGCGTGGCGCTCAGGCGCTATCCGCCGGAGACGGTGTCGGCCTACACCTTCTTCATCGCCGCCATCGCGGTGCTGCTCATCTCCCGACCGGCGGAGCTTGTGCGGAAGATGGCTGCGGCGGACGGCCTCGCAGGCCTCATCCTGCTGATCCTCGCCACGGGCGCGGTCACGGCCTTCGTGCCCTTTCTGATCTACACCATCGGCCTGAACCGGGTGCAGGCCAGCCACGCGGCGATCCTGGCCACGGTGGAGCCGCTGGTCGCAACGGTGCTGGGGATCCTCGTCTATCACGAGCAGCTGCGCACGGCAACGCTGCTGGGCGTCGCCTGCATCCTCGGGGCCATCCTTGCGCTGAACGCGCGGAAATGTTAAGATTGTCCGCAAACTTGAAAGATGCGGCGGAATATGCTATAATCCGAAGGAACAGCAATGATGGAGAGAGTACCCGGCAGGGGGAATGCGGTCAGAGAGCGGCGCCGCGGGCTGAGAGCGCTGCACGGATTTCCGCCGGTGAAGTTCACTCCGGAGCTTTCGCGCTGAAGCAGCAGTAGGCGCGGACGGATTCATCCTCGTTATACGGATGAGAGGTTTTGCGGCGCGTCCGCAAGACGAATCTGGGTGGTACAGCGAAGCTATGCTTCGCCCCTGAAGCGAGGGGGCGAGGCTTTTTCTTTGCCCCGGGCAACGATACGCATAAAGGAGAGAGACAGAACATGGAGAACAAACTTCGTGAGATCCGTGAGCGCGTGCTGAACGAGCTCAGCGAAGCGAAGGCGACCAGCCGCCTGGAGCAGATTCGCGTCAACGTCCTCGGCAAGAAGGGCGAGCTGACCGGTCTGCTGCGCGGCATGGGCCAGCTGCCCGCCGAGGAGCGCCCGAAGATGGGCCAGCTGGTAAACGACGTGCGCAAGGCCCTGGAGGAGGCGCTGGACAAGCGCAGCGCCGAGCTGAAGGAGCGCGAGAAGCAGGCCCGCCTGGAGGCCGAGGCCGTGGACGTGACCCTGCCCGGCCCCGAGCGCAGCGCCGGCTCCCTGCATCCGATGAACATCGCCCTTAACAAGATGATCGACATCTTCGTGGGCATGGGCTACGAGGTCGTGGAGGGCCCCGAGGTGGAGTACGACCACTACAACTTCGAGCTGCTGAACATCCCGAAGAACCATCCGGCGCGCGACGCGCAGGACACCTTCTACGTGGACGACAACATCGTGCTGCGCACCCACACCTCCCCGGTGCAGGCCCGCATCATGACCACCCGCAAGCCGCCCATCCGCATCATCTGCCCGGGCCGCGTGTACCGCGCCGACGAGGCCGACGCCACCCACTCTCCGGTGTTCCATCAGATGGAGGGCCTGGTCATCGATGAAAACATCACCATGGGCGA
>JBJEJN010000004.1:0-2850 GCA_051878085.1 Aristaeellaceae bacterium
GCGGATTCGGAGGCCTTGCGGCGAATCACGTCGATGATGACGGCGATGACGATGATCAGGCCCTTGACCATCTTCTGCGGGCCCTGGGCGACGCCCAGCAGGTTCAGGCCGTTGGCGATGATGCCGATGATCAGGATGCCGATCAGCGTGCCGAACATGGAGCCCTCGCCACCGGACATGGAGGTGCCGCCAATGACGACCGCCGCGATGGCGTCCATCTCCTGACCGTCGGCGTTGGTGGGCACGGCGGAGTCCAGACGGGAGGAGAGCAGCAGCGCAGCCACGCCGCAGCACAGGCCGCTGAACATGTACACGAAGCACTTGACCTTCTTCAGGTTGATGCCGGAGAGCTTGGCGCAGTTCTCATTGCCGCCGACCGCATAGGTGAAGCGGCCGATGCGGGTGTAGCGCAGGATGTACCAGCCCAGCAGGAACACCGCGATCAGGATCAGCGTGGAGTACAGCGGGATGCCTCCCACGCGGCTGGAGATGGCGGTGAAGCCCTTGGGGAAGGTGTAGATGGGCTGGCCGTTGGTGACGGTGTAGGCCGCGCCGCGCACGATGGACATCATGCCCAGGGTGGCGATGAAGGGCGGCAGGTTGAGGAAGGAGATCAGCATGCCGTTGATCAGGCCGATCAGGCCGGAGAACAGGATGCAGACGATGATGGTGATGATCACCGGCACGCCGAAGTTCTTCATCAGAATGCCCATCAGCAGGCCGGAGAGCGCGATGTTGGAGCCGACGGACAGGTCGATGCCGCCGGAGATGATGACGAAGGTCATGCCCACCGCCACCACGAAGTTCAGCGCGATCTGTTGGAACACGTTCAGGAAGTTGCTGGCGGTGAAGAACACGGGGGAGGCGATGGCCAGATCCAGGCACAGCGCCGCCAGCGCGATCAGGATGCCCAGGACGCTTCCGGAGGAGCCGAGCTTCTTCACGCCCTGCTTCGCCTTCTTCTTCTGCTTGTACGCGGAGTAGGCGAAGCCGCCCACGCCGATGATCAGCGCGTCCACGACCACCACCCACAGCATGGCGCTGGAGCTGTTGAGCTTCATGACGAAGCTGTCCATGCCGGACACTTCCACCTCGTCGGGAACCACAACGGTCTCCGGATCGATGCCGAGGATGTCCGCAGCGGCGATCTGGGCCAGGGCCTGCTTGCGGGCGGCCTGCTGTTCCTCGATCTCCGCCAGACGATCCGACTGGGAGGCGGCAAAGAGATTCAGGGCGGCAACCGCGACGCCGACGACCAGGCAAAGGATAAACAGGATCTTCAGACTCTTTTTCATGGTATCTTACCCTCTCTCATGCAGAATTACGCGGTGTGCTTGTCGCCGCCGGTGGCGTAATAGAGTATCTTTTCCTGGGTGAGTGTCTCGTCGTTGTCGAACACGCCGGTGATCTCGCCCTGGTGCATCACGGCGACCCGGTCGCTCATGCCCATGACCTCCGGCATCTCCGAGGAGATCATCACCACGGCCACGCCCTGCTGGATCAGGCTGTTGATGATGTTGTACACCTCGATCTTCGCGCCCACGTCGATGCCGCGCGTGGGCTCGTCGAAGATGATGACCTTGGAGTCGCTCAGCAGCCACTTGGCCAGAACCACCTTCTGCTGGTTGCCGCCGGAGAGGTTCCGCGCCAGCTGCAGCGGCGAAGGGGTCTTGATCTTCAGGCTCTGGATGTACTCGCCCACGGTGTCCTTCTCCTTGCCCAGGTTCATGTGGGCGCTGGAACCGAACTTGTCCAGCGTCGCCAGCGTGATGTTCTGTGCCACCGACATGGTCAGCACCAGGCCCTCGCCCTTGCGATCCTCAGTCACGAAGCCGATGCCCGCCTTGATCGCGTCCAGCGGCTGGTGAATCTCCACCTTTTGCCCGTCGATGTAGATCTCGCCGGACTCCTTGGGATCCATGCCGAAGATGGCCCGCGCGGTCTCGGTGCGGCCCGCGCCCACCAGACCCGCGATGCCCAGAATCTCGCCGCCGCGCACCTCGAAGGAGATGTCCTTCACCTGCTTGCCGGCGTTGATCTTTTCCACGCGCAGGCGCACATCGCCCTTTTTCACCTGAATCTTCGGGAACTTTTCCTTCAGCTCGCGGCCCACCATGTAGCGGATGATCTCATCCAGATTGGTGTCCGCCACGTTCAGCTCGGTCACGTTGCAGCCGTCGCGCATGATCGTCGCGCGGTCGCAGATCTCCATGACCTCCTCCAGGCGGTGGGAAATATAGATGACCGATACGCCGCGGGACTTCAGCATCCGGATCGTATCGAACAGCGTCTTGATTTCACGGTTGGTCAGCGGCGCGGTGGGCTCGTCCATGATGAGCACCTTGGAGTTGATGGAGAGGGACTTGGCCACCTCCACCATCTGCTTGTGCGCCACGCCCAGATCGCGCACCAGCGTGTGCGCGTCGATGTCCACGCCCAGATCGTCCAGCAGCTTCTGCGCCTCGGCGAACATGCGGCCCCAGTCCACCATGAAGCGGTTCTTCATGATCTGGCGGCCCATGAAGATGTTCTCCGCCACGGTCAGCTGCTCGGTCAGGTTCAGCTCCTGATAGATGGTGCTGATGCACAGCCGCTGCGCATCGTGGGAGGAGTTGATCTCCACCTTCTCACCATCGAAGTAAATTTCGCCCTCATCCTTCTGATAGGCGCCCGAGAGTATCTTCATCAGCGTGGACTTGCCCGCGCCGTTTTCGCCCAGCAGCGCGTGGCATTCGCCCTTCTTCACGCTCAGGTTCACATGATCCAGCGCCAATACGCCCGGGAATTTTTTAACGATGCCGCGCATCTCAAGAAATTCTGCCACGGGACCCTCTCCCATCCATTTGGTTT
>JBJEJN010000004.1:2950-25895 GCA_051878085.1 Aristaeellaceae bacterium
GCCTTGATGGCGTTGGCGCCGATCTCCACCGGGCCGCAGGACAGGGTGGCGTTCAGCTCGCCCGCCTTGACGGACTCGAATGCGTTGGGGTTGCCGTCCAGGCCGACGCAGATGATGTCGGTGCGGTTCAGCTGCTTGCAGGCCTGCACCGCGCCCAGAGCCATCTCATCGCTCAGGCCGTAGATGACGGAGATTTCCGGATGGGCCTGGATCATATCCATGGCGGCGTTCATGCCCTTCTCACGGACCCAGTCGCCCGGCTGGGTGGCGACCACTTCGATGCCCGGATAGGCCTCGGCGCAGCGATCCACGAAGCCGCCCATGCGCTGGGTGGTGTAGTCGGACGGCAGGCCCTCGATGATGGCGACCTTGGCGGTGCCGCCGGTCTGCTCGTTTACCCAGTCGGCGATGTTCGCGCCGCCGTTGTACTGGTTGTAGCCGGAGTAGGCGTACACATCCGCGCCCTCGATCTCGGTGATGGTGTTGAACATGACCACCGGAACGCCGGCCTCATTGGCCTTCTGGATGGCGGGGATCAGCGCGTCCAGGTTGATGCCGCAGACGGCGATGCCCTTCACGCCCTGGGTGATGAAGTCTTCCATCATGGAAGTCTGGGTCGCGTAGTCGTCCTCGGATTCGGGAGCCATGACGATCAGCTCATAGCCCAGCGCCTCGGCCACGGGGGTCGCGCCCTCGATGCAGCTGGCATAGAACGGGCTGGTCATCGCCGGCGGCAGGAAGCCCAGCTGATCCGCAGCGAATGCGGAGGAGGTGAGAATCATCAGGGTGACAAGTACAAGCGCAAGAACCTTCTTCATTACAGGTACCCTCCTTACTATTTTTATGCTTTGCAGCATATAAACGAAACAAAACCGTCTACGCCGATTTGTTAAATTATATCATCATTCCCGGTCGATTTCAACAATTTTTTTCGGAATTAGGTTCAATATATTCCTTTGAATTTAACCCTCGCTAAAAATGCGCAAAATCCTGCATATTTAACTTCATATGCTGGACAATCTGTCAGATACACGGTAGAATGGAGGAGAAGGATGATTTTCGCTGCGTGCGAGCGCGGAAATCACGAACAATGGGAAGAGAAGGTAGATCAACATGAATTATGCAGAGGAAAGCCTGCGCCTGCACCAGGCGTGCAAGGGCAAGATTGAAATTGTGACCCGCGTTCCCGTCTCCACCAAGGAGGATCTCTCCCTGGCCTACACCCCCGGCGTGGCCCAGCCCTGCCTGGAGATTCAGAAGGACGTTGAAAAGAGCTACGAGCTGACCCGCCGCTGGAACACCTGCCTGGTCGTGACCGACGGCAGCGCGGTGCTGGGCCTGGGCGACATCGGCCCAGAGGCCGGCATGCCGGTGATGGAGGGCAAGTGCGTGCTGTTCAAGGCCTTCGGCGACGTGGACGCCTTCCCGATCTGCATCAAGTCCAAGGATGTGGACGAGATCGTGAACACCGTGTACCTGATCTCAGGCTCCTGCGGCGGCGTGAACCTGGAGGACATCTCCGCGCCCCGCTGCTTCGAGATCGAAAAGAAGCTGAAGGAGAAGTGCGACATCCCGATCTTCCACGACGACCAGCACGGCACCGCGATCATCACCCTGGCGGGCCTGATCAACGCGCTGAAGGTGGTCGGCAAGCACCGCGACGAAATCAAGGTTGTGGTGAACGGTGCAGGCGCTGCCGCCACTGCCATCACCAAGCTGCTGCTCTCCTACGGCGTGAAGAACATCACCATGTGCGACCGCAAGGGCGCGATCTACGAGGGCCGCGTCGAGGGCATGAACCCCTACAAGGAGGAGATGGCGCGTCTTACCAATCCCTCCCGCCAGGCCGGCTCCCTGAAGGACGTGATCGTGGGCGCGGACGTGTTCATCGGCGTGTCCGCACCCGGCGCGCTGACCACCGAGATGGTGCGCACCATGAACCGCGACGCCATCGTGTTCGCCTGCGCCAACCCCACCCCGGAGATCTATCCCGAGGACGCGAAGGCCGGCGGTGCGAAGGTCGTCTCCACCGGACGCAGCGACTATCCCAACCAGATCAACAATGTGCTGGCCTTCCCGGCGCTGTTCCGCGGCGCGTTCGACGTGCGTGCCCGCGACATCAACGAGGAGATGAAGATCGCCGCCGCATACGCCCTGGCGAACCTGATCTCCGACGAGGAGCTGAATGCGGACTACATCATTCCCGCCGCCTTTGATCCCCGCGTCAAGGAGGCCGTGTCCAAGGCCGTGGCCCAGGCCGCCCGCGACACCGGCGTCGCCCGGCTGTGAGGCACAGCTGCCACATACTGCCGTGCTGAATTGAACGAACCTCTGCCCCCATTGATTCAAGGGGCAGAGGTTCTGTGTTTCTATTCGCTTGTAAGCATTGCCCTTCCCCGAAATCCAGTCCGGCGGCTATGGACTGGATTTCTTATGTTCGTTTTTGGCATACTCCTGAAGCCAAACGCAAGAAATCCATCCCATCCTTGCCGGGACGGATTTCGGGGGAGGTCAGACAAATCGCAAGGAATGAAACGCAGCATCCCTGCCCCTCTGATCTATGGGGGCAGGGATGCGTTCATTCAAAGCGCGTTAGCAACCGGCCGCGGCGCCTCGCCGCGGGGCAGAGGTTCGTTCAATCAAACACGGCAGTATGTGGCTGTAGTGCCTCACTACTTGGCCTTTTGCTTGCCGGTGTAGGTGACGACCGCGCGCTGGATGCAGATGAACAGCAGCAGCAGCGCACCGGTGGCGATCTTGCCCCACCAGGAGGAGAGGTTGCCGTTGAAGGTGATCAGCGTGGGGATGGAGGCCTTCAGCAGCACGCCGAAAAGCGTTCCGACCATGTAGCCCACGCCGCCGGTGAGCAGCGCGCCACCGATAACGGCGCAGGAGATGACCTCCAGCTCACCGCCCTGCAAGGCCAGGTTCCAACCGGACTTGACGGTCAGCGCGTAGCACACGCCCGCCAGCACGGAGCACAGGCCGTTGAAGCCGTAGACCAGGATCTTGGTGCGGCCCACAGGCAGACCCATGAGCTTCGCGGACTGCTCGTTGCCGCCGACGGCGTAGACGTTGCGTCCGAAGCGGGTCTTCTGCAGGATGATGGTGCCGATGATGATCATGATGATGAACACCAGCAGGTTGAAGTTGATGTAGGCGGCGGGCTTGATCTTCACCCATTCGCCGTTCTCCGGGCGCATGAAGTAGATCTTCCACTTGGCCAGCGCGTCGATCATGGGATGATCGATGGAGATGGATTCGCGGCTGATGAGGGAGCAGATGCCGCGCGCCAGGAAGTTGCCGGTCAGGGTTGCGATGAAGGGGGGAACCTTCAGGCAGTGGATGGCAGCGCCCTGGAGCAGGCCCAGGCCCACGCCGACGATCAGCGCGAACAGGATGCACCACAGGGGATGGATCCCCAGGATGGAGTTGCCGTAGGCGATGAACATGCCGGTGAGGGAGGCGATGGACGCGACGGAGTTGTCGATGCCGCCGGTGATCAGAACCATCGTCATGCCGACTGCGGAGATGCCGTAGTGGGCATTGTCGATGAACATGTTCACGAAGGTGCGCAGGGTGGTGAAGCCCTTGGAGCCGTACAGGATTGCGCCCACCGCGTAGATCAGCAGGAAGATGCCGATGGTGGCATACACCATGATGTACTTGGGGTTGGCAATGCGCTTTGCGAGGCTCTGCTTTCTGTAGCCCGGCTTCTTGACGGTTCTGGTATCAGACATTCAGCGCGCCTCCTTTCGCCATGGCCTTGGCCTTGGAACGCTTCGAGAACCAGTTGCGCACCGGTTCGGACTGGAGCACGATAATAACGGCGATGATCACGGCCTTGAAGAACATGGTGGCCTCGGAAACGATGCCGAAGTAGTACACGAAGGTGACGATGGTGCGGATGATGATGGAGCCGATGATGGTGCCGGCCAGGCTGAACTTGCCGCCGGACATGCTGGTGCCGCCGATGACAACCGCCAGGATGGCGTCCATCTCGTAGTTCAGGCCCGCATTGTTGGAGTCGTTGGACATGATGCGGCTGGAGTAGATCAGGCCGGAGATGCCGGACAGCAGGCCGATGAGCGCGTAGACGATCATGATGACGGCCTTGGCGTTGATGCCGGACAGGCGGCTGGCGCTGCGGTTGATGCCGACGGACTCAACGAAGGTACCGAAGGCGGTCTTGCGGGTGAACAGCGCGACCGCCGCCACCACAATCACCGATATGATGATTGGCGTGGGCAGCCACAGCAGCGATCCCTGGCCGATGAAGCGGAAGGGCTCGTACAGCGTGGTGAACTGCTTGCCGTTGGTGATGATCTGGGCGATGCCGCGTCCGGCCACCATCAGGATCAGGGTGGCGATGATGGGCTGCATGCCGATCTTGGCGATCATCACGCCGTTGAACAGGCCCATCAGCGTGCAGATCAGCAGCGGAACCAGAATAACCACGATGAAGGGATAGACGGAGTAGTTGCCCGGGGTGGAGTAGAGCGGATCCGAGGGATTCCAGCGCAGCAGCTTCAGCGCGACAGCGCCGGACACGGCCACCAGCGCGCCCACGGAAAGGTCGGTGCCGCCCAGGGCGATGGCCAGGGTCATGCCCACGGCGATGATGGTGATCTCCGCCGAGCGGTTGATGATGTCGATTAGGCTGCCGTAGAGCATGCCCGTGGAGGGCTGATAGCTGATCTTGAAGAAGTCCGGGCGCACGATCAGGCAGACCAGCAGGATCAGGATCTCTGCGATCACGGCCCAGGTGATCTTGGAGCGCATCAGCGAGGACAAATCAAATTTCTTTTTCTTCATTTTTCATTCCCCTCCCTTACGCCTTGTCACCGGCAATGATCTTCAGAATCTCATGCTGCGTGTCGCCGGAGAAGGGGCCGACCAGTTCGCCGGCCTTCTTGCCGTCGCGCATGATGGTGATGCGGTTGGAGCAGCGGATGACCTCCTCCATCTCGGAGGAGATGAAGATGACGGACACGCCCTGGTCGCACATCTCCAGCATCAGGCGCTGGATTTCCGCCTTCGCGCCAACGTCGATGCCGCGGGTGGGCTCGTCCAGGATCAGCAGATCCGGCTCGGTGGCCATCCAGCGGGCCAGAATCACCTTCTGCTGGTTGCCGCCAGAGAGCTCGCCGATCTTCTTGTCCGCGTCGGGGGTGGCGATGGCCAGGGCCTTGATGTACTTCTCCGCCAGCGCCTGCTGCTCGGCCTTGCTCATGGGATGCATAAAGCCCTTGCGCGCCTGCATGGCCAGCATGATGTTCTCGCGGATGGACAGATCGCCGATGATGCCGTCGCGCTTTCTGTCCTCGGGGCAGAAGGCGATGCGGTTGGCGATGGCCTCGTGGGGGTTCTTGATGTTGACCTTCTTGCCGTTTACGCTGATCTCACCCTTGGAGGTGGGCGTTGCGCCGAAGAGCATTTCGGCGGTCTCGGTGCGGCCGGAGCCCAGCAGACCGGCAAAGCCCATCAGCTCGCCCTTCTTGACCTCGATGGTGATCTCCTCCACCTTGCCCGGCACGCCGATCTTCTCGGCCTGGATGGTGTAGGTGGCGTCCTCGGCGACAGGATTGCGGTGCAGGTTGAAGATGACGTCCATGTCCTTGCCGACCATCTTCGTGACCAGCTCCAGCTTGTTGATCTCGTCGATGTTGTAGGTGCCCACCAGATGGCCGTTGCGCAGGATGGTCATGCGGTCGGAGATGGCGTAGATCTGATCCAGGAAGTGGGTGATGAAGATGATGCCCATGCCGCTCTCCTTCAGCTCGCGCATGACGGAGAAGAGCAGCTGCACCTCGTTTTCGTCCAGCGAGGAGGTGGGCTCGTCCAGAATCAGGATCTTGGCGTTGATGTCCACGGCGCGGGCGATGGAGACCATCTGCTGCACGGCGGTGGAATACTGGGAGAGCGGACGGGTGACGTCGATGTCCAGATGGAAGCGCTCCATCAGCTCGGCGGCGCGGCGATTGATCTCGCGCCAGTTGATGGAGCCGTGCTTCATGGGCTGGCGACCCACGAAGATATTCTCGGCAACCGTCAGATTGGGGCACAGGTTGATCTCCTGAAACACCGTAGAGATGCCTTCGTCGATCGCCTGCTGCGGGCTGGTGGGTCGGATTTCCTTTCCGTCGAGCGTGATGGTGCCTGCGTCCATCTTGTTCACGCCCGTGAGGCACTTGATCAGCGTGGATTTACCGGCGCCGTTTTCGCCCAAAAGCGCGTGAACCTCGCCTGCGCGCAGGTCGAAGTCAACGCCGTCCAGGGCCTTGACGCCGGGGAACTGAATCTCAATGCCTCGCATTTCCAGAATGTTCTTTTCCGGCAAGAGTATCCCCTCCTAAGTACGAATCATACGAATGCAGGGCGGGGGCAAACGCCCGTCCGCCCTGCGCAAAGGGCTGCTGGATAAGCAGCCCTTTCGGAATCGGAATCAGTAGGATTAGTACTGACGCTGATCGATGACGTCCGCAGCCTTGACGGAGGTCACAGCAACGCTGCCGCCGCACTCGATGCCGCCAACGCAGTCATACACGCCCTCTTCGGGATGGATGACGGTCTTGTCGAACTCTTCGCCGGCTTCCAGCGCGTTGATGGCGTCGATGACGAAGGGGCCGTACAGGGGGGTGCACTCGATGGTGGCGTTCATGTCGCCAGCAACGATCGCTTCGAAGGCAGCCTTGACGGAGTCGCAGCCAACGATGATGATGTCCTGACCGGGAACCAGGCCGGCGGCCTTGATGGCGTCGATGGCGCCCAGAGCCATGTCGTCGTTCTGCGCGAACAGCACGTCGATCTTGTCGATGGACTTCAGCCAGCTCTCCATGACGGCCTGGCCTTCGGCGCGGGTGAAGTTACCGGACTGCTGGCCAACCAGCTTCATGTTCGGATACTCCTCCAGAGCTTTCAGGTTGCCGGTGGTGCGGTCGACCTGCGCGGAAGCGCCGGTGGTGCCTTCCATGATGACGACGTTCACTTCTTCGTCACGGCCGATGGACTTCAGATACTCGCCAGCCCACTTGACCATGCGATAACCTTCCTCGACGAAGTCGCCGCCGAAGGCAACCTTGTACTCGATCTGGTCAGCGCAGTCCGGGATGCGGTCCAGCAGCAGCAGCGGGATGTCCGCATCGTTGACCTCGGTCAGCACTTCCTCCCAGCCGGTGTTGACGACGCCGGTGAACAGGATGTAGTCAACGCCCTGGGTAATGAAGGAACGCAGCGCAGCGATCTGGTTCTCCTGCTTCTGCTGGCCATCGGAATAGACCAGTTCCCAGCCCGCTTCTTCGATTGCGGCCTTAACGTTGTCGGTGTTGGCGGTGCGCCAGTCGGATTCCTGACCGATCTGAGAGAACGCAACGGTCAGTGCGGATGCATTGGCTGCCAGGCCCAGAACCAGGACCAGGGACAGCACGAGAACGAGAACTTTCTTCATGATGAGAAACCTCCTTTTTATTTTACTCCCGGCTGGGAGTTAAAGGCGACGATTTTGGGAGCCACTTTATGCAAAAATGGCAGCACGCAAATGTTCGGGCGTTTGCCCGTCTGATTCTATTATATCGGATTTTTGGTTTTAACAAAAGTTAAAGCTTTCTCCATTTTGGTTCGGATTTTTAGGTTTTTTCCAGCAGCATTCTGCACATTGTTCCGAATTTGTTGAAAATATTCCGCGAAAGGTTGATTATTTTCCGCCGGACTTTCCGTCCTTGCGGTAATCGCGGGGGGACATACCGGTGTTCTTCTTGAACAGGTAGCTGAAGTAGTGGGGATCGTTGTAGCCGACCGCGTAGGCCACGTCGCTGGTGCGCATGGAGGTGGTGGTGAGCAGCTCCTTGGCCCGGGCGATGCGGGTGGCGGTGAGGTACTCGGTGAAGGTCACGCCCATCTCCTGGGAGAACACCGTGCAGAAGTGGTTGTTGGACAGCGCCACGTGGCTGGCCACGTCGTGCAGGGTGACGTTGGAATCGGCGTAGTGCTCGGCGATGAAGGCCCGGGCCTTGCGGATCACGCCGCCGTAGCGCGCCGACTCCTGGCTGTCGCGGTAGAGAATGGCGCGGCGCAGCATGTCGCGGCACAGGGGCAGCACCTCGTCCACGTTGAGCAGGCTGCTCTGGGCGCGGAAGGCCTCGGGGATGACCTCCTTGGGCTCGCCCTGGCTGTCCACGATGATGCGGGAGGCTGCCAGCATCATCTCCACGAAGAAGTAGTTCGCCATCATCACGGACTGCGCCGCCGCGCCGCCCAGGCCCTCCACGTAGCGCGCAAGGATGCCGTCCACGTCGGCGGTGGTGGCATACTTCAGCTGCTCTGCGATGGGAGCCGCATCCAGATCCGGCAGCGTCAGCTCCGGCTCCCGGGAGATGTCCTGCGCGCCCATGATGCGCCGGGGATCGTTCTCCGCTTTGCCGGCCTTGAGCCTTTCCATGATCGTCCGCGCGTCGCTCAGCGAGGCGGGGATGTCCGCAAGGCTCTCCACGTCTGCGCCGATGGCCACCAGGAGCTTGACGTTCGCGCTGCGCTCCACGTCGTAGCGGGCCGCCTGGGCCAGGCCGTAGGCGCGCTCCTCCAGATCGGCGGGGTTGTCACCCAGCACCAGCAGCGAAAAGCCGCCGAAGCCCCGGCACAGGTGGGCCGCGCCGCCGCTGCCCTCCGCAAGGCGCTCCAGCACGCTCTGGGCGCTGAACATGGCCTCCTCGGAGTCCGGCTCCGGCGAGGGATGCAGCAGCATCACCAGATAGTGGTTCGCCAGCAGGTTCATCTGCATGGAGCGCGCGCTCTTTAGGATGCGCTCGCCGTTCGCGCCGCCGTAGAGCTCGGTCAGCAGCTTCTCCTTCAGAAAGCGGCTGGAGGAGGCCAGCTGCTCCCGGTAGGCGTTCAGGCTGGCCTGCTGACGCTTGTCCTCCTGAATGCGCAGGGCGATGCGCTCCAGCACCGTTCGCAGCTCCTGACCGCTCACCGGCTTGAGCAGGTATTCCTTCACGCCCAGCGAGATGGCCTCCCGGGCGTAGGCGAAGTCGTCGTAGCCGGAGAGGATCACGATGTAGATCCAGGGCATGCTGCGGCTGACCTGGCGGCACAGCTCCAGGCCGTCCATGAAGGGCATGCGGATGTCGGTGATCAGGATGTCCGGCTTCACGTCCTGAAGCATGGACAGCGCGATCTCGCCGTCCGGGGCCTCGCCCGCCAGCACGAAATCCGTCTCGTCCCAGGGGAAATTGGACCGGATGCCCTCGCGCACCACGATCTCATCGTCCACCAGAAAAACCTTGTACATGCTTTGTTCCTCTCTCCTGCGTCGCAGTTTCATTGGAATTTATACCGGCGGCAGGCTGCGCACCGGCAGCTTCAGCGTCACCGTGGTTCCCTCGCCCATCCGGCTCTCGATCCACACCCCCTGGGGCTGGTTATAGTAGAGCTGGATGCGCTTGTTGACGTTGAACAGGCCGTAGCCCGCGCTCTCGCCGCCGTCGCCGGACAGCCCGTCGCGCACCTGCGTCAGGCGCTCGTCCGTCATGCCCGCGCCGTTGTCGGCAACCTCCAGAATCAGCCAGCTGTCCTCCATGCGCCCGGTGACCCGCACCAGGCCCCGGCCCCGGCGGTGCTTCACGCCGTGGTAGATGGCGTTCTCCACCAGCGGCTGCAACAGCAGCTTCAGCACCTGACAGCTGCCCAGCTCCTCCGGGATTTCGATCTCATAGTCCAGAATGTCCCGGTAGCGGATCTTCTGGATGGTCAGGTAGCCGGTGAGGTGTTTGATCTCCTCGGAGAGGGGAATCCAGTCCTTGCCCTGGCTCAGCGAGATGCGGAAGAAGTCCGACAGCGCCCGGGTGATGTGGATCACCTCGCGGCTCTGGCCCGCCTCGGCCAGCCACACGATGGCGTCCAGCGTGTTGTAGAGGAAGTGGGGGTTGATCTGGGCCTGCAGCGCCCGCAGCTCGCTCTTTTTGAGGTTCTCCTGCTCCCGGCGGTTCTCGTCGATCAGGTCCTGCAAGCGGCCTGCCATGGTGTTCAGGCTCTCGGTCAGCTCGTGCAGCTCCGTCACCGGCGTCTCCGGCGCGCGGGCATGCAGATCGCCGCCCGCCAGCGCCGCCGCGAACTTCTCCAGACGCGCGATGGGCGTGTGGATGGCCTGAACCAGCGAACGCTGCGCCAGCACCGAGAACAGCACCGTCACCGCCAGCAGCGCAAGCAAAATCACCAGCACCACGTTCAGCGTGGCCTGCAAACTGTCACTGGCCAGCGCCGCCGCGCTGATCTCCGCGTCGGCGTACTCCGCCAGCATGTCCGCCACCAGCGAGGACACGTTGCGCACCTCCTCCAGCAGCGCCTCGCTCTCGGCGATGGGCTGCTCGGTGCGAATCAGCTCGCCCATGCGGTCGATGTAGTTCACCAGCGTGTCCATCGTGCGCCGGGCAACCACCAGCGTCTTGAGGTTGCCGGGGTCGGCGGAGCGCGCCAGCGCGTCGATCTCGCTGTTCACGTGCTCGATCATCTCGTACTGCTCGCCGCCGTCGAAGCTCTTGTGTCCGGCAACCACGTACCACATCTCGTCGGCGATCTGGGTCTGCACCAGCGGCTTCAGCGAGGACACGCGCTCCACCTGGTGAATGACGCCGTAGTAGGTCTGGGCGTAGTGCATCATCATGCCCAGGCTCACCAGCGCCGGAACGATCAGCAGGCCCATCAGGATCAGGAAGGACAGGCGCAGGCGGTCGGAGATGCTCTCCCCGGCGTGCAGGCGCGCAAACACGCGCTCCATCAGCCCGCGCATGTCAGTACCCCCGGGGCGGAATCGAGTCCAGATCCGCGTCGAATTCGGTGAACACCCGCTCCTCCGAGTAGGTGCAGCGCGGAATCTCCTCGCCCGCCGCCAGCTTCTTCGCCAACTCCATCACCATGTCGCCGATCTGCGGCTTGCACTCGATCACGCAGTTGATGCTGCCCTGCTTCAAAAGGTCAATGGCCGCCTGCTCGCCGTCCACGGTGATGATGATCACGTCCCTGCCGGGAACCAGACCAACCTCCTCCATGGCGGCGATCGCGCCCAGGGTCATTGCGTCGTTGTGGGAGTACAGCACGTCGATCCGCGCATGCTTCTCCAGCAGCGCTTTCATGCACTCCTTGCCCTTCGGGCGCAGGAAATCGCCGGACATGCTGTCGATCAGGTGCAGGTTCTCCTGCCCCGCGATTGCGTCCCGGAAGCCCTCGGCGCGCTGGAGCATGGGCGTGGAATCCAGCGTGCCGGACAGCTCCACGATGTTGAGGTCGGTCAAGCCCTCGCGCTCCGCCTTTTCGATCAGGAATTCTCCCGCAGCCACGCCCTCCTGATAGAAGTCGGAGCCGATGAAGCCCGCGTACAGGCTCTCGTCCTCGGTCTCCACCATGCGGTCGGTGGTCAGCACGGGGATGCCCGCGTCCTTCGCCTCCTGAAGCACGTTGTCCCAGCCCGTCTCCACGATGGGGGAGAAGGCGATCACGTCCACCTGGTAGGCGATGAAGGAGCGGATGGCCTTGATCTGGCGATCCTGCTTCTGCTCGGCGTTCTCGTACATCAGCGAAACGCCCGCGCGCTCCGCAGCCTCCTTGATGGACTCGCTGTTCGCCAGCCGCCACGCGCTCTCCCAGCCCAGCTGGGAGAAGCCCAGCAGGATCGACTGCTCCGGAGGCTCCTCCGCCGGAGTCGTGCCGCTTGAACAGCCCGCCAGCAGCGCGCACAGCATCAGCAGCAGCGCCACAGACCCGCGCTTCATATCCGCACCGCCCTTCCAAAGCGTTTTCGTGAAATTTACCTTTACAATAATTATAGCACAGAGGGAAAGCTTTTGCCAATAGAAAACGGGCGGGGCGCATCAATGCATTTTTGCATCCATCGCAGGCGAACGGGTGCATAAATCCGGCAAAAACTGCCGAGGATAGAGACAGATTTTCCCGAAGAAGGAGGATTTGTCCTTGAAGAAACGGATGCTGTGCGCGCTGCTGGCGCTGACGCTGCTGTGCGGCTGCGCTTCAGCCCAGGCGCTGCCGGAAATGGTGCGGCTGCACGTGGTGGCTGCGGATGACAGTCCCCAGGCGCAGGCACTGAAGCTTATGCTGCGGGACGTGTGCCTGCGCTGTGCGGAGGTGTGCCTTTCGGACGCGGAGGACGCGGACGAGGCATATCGCCGGCTGGAAGTACACCTTGCGGACTTCGAGGCCGCCTGCGTCGCGCGCGCCCGGGAGCTGGGCTACGAGGGGGAAATTCGCGCCGAAACGGGTGCGTTCGACTTCCCCGACCGCATCTACGGCGCGGTGAAGGTGCCTGCGGGGGAATACCGCGCACTGCGCATTACCATCGGCGCGGGCGAGGGCCACAACTGGTGGTGCGTGCTGTACCCCTCGCTGTGCGTGCTCGACGAGGCCGACGCGGCCTCAGCGGACGCGCCCAGCTACTCCCGGGTGTGGAACTGGCTGCGCGACAGGCTCGCGGACTGGATTTGACAGATAATGCGGAGGCAAGCAATGAAGAAGAGAATCTTTTCCATATTGATGGCGCTGCTGATCGCGTACTGCTGCGCCGTACCCGCCCGGGGCGCGACGGTTCTGGAGGTCGGCTCCCGTGGCAGCGACGTAATCAAGGTGCAGAACCGCCTGATCCAGTGGGGCTATCTCAGCGGTACCGCCGACGGCCGCTACGGCGAGGCCACGCGCAACGCGGTGATCCGCTTCCAGCGCAACAACGGACTTACGGCGGACGGCCGCGTGGGAGCATCCACGGCGGCGGCGATGGGCGTGACGCTGTCGGGGTCGAAGTCCTCGTCCGCGTCCACCACCGCCTCGTCCTCTACGAACTATGTCTCGTCGGATCATCGACTGCTGGCGAAGCTGGTCTACGCCGAGGCCCGTGGCGAGAGCTACAAGGGTCAGGTGGCGGTGGCGGCGGTGGTGCTCAACCGCGTGGCGTCCTCGTCCTTCCCCAACACCGTCTCCGGCGTGATCTACCAGTCCGGCGCGTTCAGCTGCGTCAGCAACGGCTCCATCAACAACACGCCCGACTCCAGCTGCATCCGCGCCGCGCTGGACGCGCTGAATGGCTGGGATCCCACCGGCGGCTGCCTGTACTACTACAACGCCAAGACCGCCCAGGACAAGTGGATCTTCTCCCGGACGGTGCAGACGGTGATCGGCAACCACTCCTTCGCCATCTGAGGAGGTGCGCATGGAAAGTATGAGGAAGCGAAACTGGCTGGGCGCGATCTGCGCCATGCTGGCGGTGCTGCTGCTCTCGCTGGCGGTGTTCAACTTCGCCCAGTCGGAGCAGCTGGAGCAGGCGCAGACGCGCATCAATGCGGTGTACCAGAAGGCCTTCTACGAGACCTGCGAGCTGACCGAGGCCATCTCGGCCAACTACCGCAAGCTGCTGGTGGCGGGCGACCCCGCGCAGATGCAGGTGCTGCTGGGCGACATCAGCCGGGAGACCCAGGGAGCCAGCGGCAACCTTGCGCTGCTGCCGCTGGGCGAGGAGACCGTGTCCGCAACCATCAAGTTCATCAACCAGGCGGAGGACTTCGCCGAGACCCTGTCCCAGAAGCTGGCGGCGGGGGAGACGGTGTCCGACGCCGACTATCAGACCATGGTCACGCTCTCCGACAGCGCCGCGCGCTTCACACTGGGCCTGGAGGAGCTGCTGAACCGCTACGAGCGCGGCGAGGCGGTGTTCAGCGCGGACGACTTTACTGAGACCGGCGACGAGAGCCTCTATCCCCTGACCGGCGAGGCCGCCGAGTACCCGGTGCTGCTCTACGACGGCCCCTTCTCCGACGGCGCGACCGTGGGCGACTTTGAATACCTGTCCAAGCTGGAGGAGGTCACCCGGGAACAGGCCGAGGCAAAGCTGCGCGCCTTCATCCCGGTGGAGGAGCTGACGTACCTGGGCGAGAGCCACCCGGAGGTGGACTGCTACGACTTCCGCATCGTGTCCAACGGCTACAGCATGTCCGCAAGCGTCACCAAGCTGGGCGGCGAGGTGCTGTACCTGCTGCCGGATTCTCAGGAGACGCAGGTGAACCTTTCCGAAGCCGAGCTGTGCGACCGCGCGCGGGCCTTCCTGATCTCCCGGGGCTACGGGGCGATGGAGATGAGCTACTACAGCCGATACGGCGGAATTCTGACCATCAACTACGCGGCGGTGCAGGACGGCGTGATCCTCTACCCGGATCTGGTCAAGATCCAGATGTCCATGAAGGACGGCAGCGTCATCGGTCTGGATGCGAAGAGCTACCTGAAGAACCACAGCGATCGCACGCTTGCCCAGCCGACGCTTTCCGAAGAAGAGGCGCTGGGCCGGGTCAGCCCGAAGCTGACGGCAATTTCAGCGCGGCTGTGCGTCATCCCCCAGAACCGTGCGGAGTATCTGTGCTATGAGATCAGCGCGGCCAACGCCGACGGCGACTTCCTGGTGTACGTGGACGCGCGCACCGGCGTGGAGCGGGAGCTGATGCAGGTGATCTCAAAATCGAACGGAACGCTGGTGATGTAGCCGTGGATACGACCTACGCACCCGGCCGCACGACCCCGCATAGGATGCATCAGACACTCTATGCGGAGCGTGAACCGATGATGATAATGAGAGGAGATTTGTTCAGCGCGTGCCTGGATCCGGTGGTCGGCTCCGAGCAGGGCGGCATCCGCCCGGTGCTCGTGGTGCAGAACGACGTGGGCAACCGTTACAGCCCGACGGTGATCGTGCTGGCGGTGACCGGACAGGTCAACAAGACCCGCCTGCCCACCCATGTGCCGGTGGCGGCGGGCAATACGGGACTGCAAAAGGACAGCGTGGTGCTGGCGGAGCAGATTCGCACACTGGATAAGCGCCGCCTTCGGGAGAAGATCGGCTCGCTGGAGCCGGAGGTGATGCAGAAGGTCAGCGAGGCCATGATGGTGTCCCTGGGGTTTCCGCTGCACTGAAGCGGCGAGGCGCCGCGGCCGGTTGCTATCGCGCTTCAGCGAACGAATCCCTGCCCCGCGGCGAGGCGCCGCAGCCGGCCGCCTTCGGCGTTAATATCGACCGAACCTCTGCCCCCACTGATTCAAGGGGCAGAGGTTCTTCGTTTCTTTCCGAATGATATGTTTATCTTTCCACGAAATCCGTCCCGGCAGGAATGGGACGGATTTCTACCGTTTGGTTTTGAAAATACTGCTCGGATTCGCTCCTCACATCCCGTCGACTCAAGGCTCCCTTGTGTAAAGGGAGCTGTCAGCGAAGCTGACTGAGGGATTGTCGTGCCCCGTAGGGCGGGGTGCCCTCACCCCGCCGCATCGCAAAAACGGGACTGCTTCACAAGAAGACAGCCCTATCCTTTATCCCTCCATAAATTCCATCATCGCGTCCAGATTCTTTTCCATACTCCTGCGGCCCATTTCGTACACTGCGCGCAGCTTCTCGGGATCCTTTTCGGTGCGCTTGATGGGCAGCGGCGCGTCGGGGGCGAGTACGAAGACCCGGCCCGCAGCCTCCTCCGCGCGCACGTAGGCGGTGGATGCGTTGTAGACCTCGTGGCGATGGGCCATGGTGTCGATGAGCCTCGGATACTTCCGCAGCACCACGCGCATCAGCGGCAGCATACTGTTCTTCTCCTTCACGAAATCCCTCGGCTGGGTGAGGATCACCACGTTTTTCTCGTAGCCGATGCTCTGGAACCAGCGCAGGGGAATGGAGTCCGCCGCACCGCCGTCCAGCAGCTCGCGCCCGCCCACGTGCACCACCCGGGACACCATGGGCATGGACGCCGAGGCCCGGATCCAGTCCATGTCCTCCTCGTCGCCCTTCGTGAGCTGCTGATACACCGCCTCGCCACTGTGCACGTCGGTGCACACCACGTAGAATTCCACGGGCGACTTGCGGAAGGTTTCGGAATCGAAGGGATCCAGGTGCAGCGGAATCTCCCGGTAGCAGAAGTCCGCGCCGTAGAGGTCGCCGGTCTTGATCAGCGACCGCATGCCGCAGTAGCGGGGGTCGCGGCAGTATTTGATGTTGTAGCGCATGGCGCGCTCCGGCTGGTGGGACTTGTAGTTGCAGCCGAAGCAGGCCCCGGCGGACACGCCGATCAGGCCGTCAAAGCTTACGCCGCGCTCCATCATCACGTCCAGCGCGCCTGCGGTGAACATGCCGCGCATCGCGCCGCCCTCCAACACAAGTCCGGTCTTCATGGGTTTAGCTTCCTTTCTGAAACAGAGGTCGTTTTCTTCAGTATAGCACAAATTTGCGGCGAAAAAAAGGGCGCAATCGGGAATGAAACGCGCATTGCGGGCGCAAACTACGCCCAAAGGAGGGATATTTATGAATCCGTTTGAGATGCGGCCCGGCAGGCAGGCCGAGCTGATTCTGGACTGGGCGGCGATGCGCCCGGAGCCCTACGACAAGCGCAGCGTGGATCCCTACACCCGCACGCGCCTGATCCTGATGAACGGCACGGAGTTTGAAAACGTGTGGTTCTCCCACCAGTTCTCCCGGCACACGGTGGACAACGAGGTTCGCCGCCAGCTTGCGCTGATCCGCCGCAGCGAGCAGCAGCAACAGAAGCTTCTGTGCCACCTGAAGCCGCTGGACGAGACCATGCTGGAGCACACCATCGGCTACGAACAGCTGGCGGTGGATCTGACGGCCCACCTTGCCAAGCGCGTGACCGATGCAGGGCTGAAGAATGCGCTGGACTTTGCCCTGCTGGAGGACTTCGACCACTTGTACCGCTATGCGGACTATCTGGACATGCAGTCCGGCGAGAAGGCGGAGAACCTTGTGGGCCGCTACACCGAGATCATGCCCGGCCGACCCACCATCGCCCACCACCGCCACCCCTACGATTCCATCCGCTACCCCATGACCGCCGCGAACCCGCCCACGCTGGACGTGCTGGCGGCGAACGTCATCACCGCCGCCGAGCAGCAGACCATGAACTACTATATGAACGTGGCGGCGAACTACCCCGAGGAGACGGGTAAGCGGCTGTATCAGGAGATCGGCATGGTGGAGGAGGAGCACGTGTCCCAGTACGGCAGTCTGCTGAACCCCAACCTGAGCTGGCTGGAGAATCTGCTGGTGCACCAGTACACCGAGTGCTGGCTGTACTGGAGCTGCCACGAGACGGAGACCGACGCGTGCATCCGGGAGATCTGGGGCTTCATGTTCGAGCAGGAGCTGATGCACCTGCACATCGCCCAGGGCCTGCTGAAGGAGTGCGAGGGCAAGGACTGGCGGCAGGTGATCCCCGACGGCGAGTTCCCCCATCCGCTGCGGCTGGAGAGCAACATCCCCTACGTGCGCCAGATTCTGGGCGGCACGGTGTGCAACACCGCCCTGCGGGAGACCTACGAGCCCGTGGACAGCCTGCCCCGCAACGGCACCTTCGCTGACTACCAGCGGCAGGTGAACCAGCCCATCGAAAACGTGACCAGCCACACAGTGATCGAGGAGTACATCCGCCAGAAGGGTCAGGACTACCGCTACGAGACCGCGCCCAACCCCGTGCCACCGCTGCGGGATCGCAGCCGGGACGACACCCAGGTGGGCAGGCTGCCGGAGCAGGTGCTGCAAAAGGCATAGATTATAAGGGCAGGGAACAGGCTCCCTTGTGCAAAGGGAGCTGTCAGCGATAGCAGTCGCAACCCGCGAAGCGGGTTGCGACCAGCCCGCCTGAATCCTTCGGATTCCGAGGCGGCGCTGCTGGCCGCTGCAAAACATTGCATAGCGGCCAGTGCATAAAGCTGACTGAGGGATTGTTCTCCCCGTGGCAGTCGGTTGATTCCGCATGACAATCCCTCCGGCACGGCTGCACCGTGCCACCTCCCTTTACACAAGGGAGGCAGTCCTCTCGCGCTATCTATGTTTTTTCGACAGCCTGAGCGCCACGGAGAAAATTTCCGTGGCGCTGCTTGCATGTTCAGACCGCCCAGCTCCGCCGGGAGCAACTCATGCGCAGAGGGATGGTCGCGGCGGTCAGCGCGCTCAGCACGATGGAGAGCGTCCGCGCGCCGCCTGCGGACAGGCCGGGATTGCACAGCGGAACCAGCAGCAGCGCGCAGCCGAGCCACGTGAGCGCCTTCTCCACGCCGCCGCACAGCCTCGCGCGCCGCATGCGCAGCAGGGCGATCCAGTCGGGAACCAGCGCCAGCACCAGCCGCGCCAGCAGCGCCCAGACCGCCACGCCCAGCTCCGGGAAGCGGGGAAGCAGCGTCAGCAGCAGCACCGCTTGAATCAGCAGGTCGGCGATGGAATCCAGCACAAGCGCGGCCCCGTCCGCCAGATCATAGCGCCGTGCCAGCAGGTTTGCAGTCAGGTCGAGCAGCAGCATCAGCCCCAGCAGCACGGCGGCTGCGGCCTTGCGCAGGTGAAGCAGAATCGTCAGCGGAATCAGCAGCAGAATGCGCAGCAGGTGCAGCCCGCCGGACAGCTTCGTCAGGCTGTTCAGTCCGCCGATGGGAGAACGGTATTTCATGCGCTCGCCTCCTGTACCTCGGAATTTGCGCTCTCGCGCCTGCGGATCGTGCTGAAGTAGCCCACCACGGACACCGCCAGCGCAGCCAGCGAATCCACGATCAGATCGTCCATGGTGTCCACCAGCGCGGCGCGCCCGACCAGTGCCTCGCCCTGGGCGGTGATGCACTTCTGCATGTTCAGGCCCAGCAGTCCGTCCGCGCTGAATTCATAGATCTCCCACACCGCGCCGCAGGCCAGCGCGAAGCAGAATGCGAACAGCGACACGAACAGCGGGCTCAGCGACACCCGCACGTGCTCGCTGCGGTTCAGCAGGTCAACCAGGATGAAGCCCAGCGCGCCCAGCATCGCGCCGGAGAAGAAGTGCAGCAGCGTGTCCCAGTGGGGGAAGCGGTAGTAGAAATCGAACATCTCGCCCAGGAACACCGCGCAGTACAGAAAGATATAATATAATATGTAGATAAAGTTTGCGATGCCCAGCTTCCAGCGGCGGTCGATCACCGAGGGCAGCAGCATCACCACCATGCCCAGCACGCACTGGCTCAGGGTCAGCAGATAGTCGCTCTTCGTCTTTTCAAATTCCGCGCCCGGGGCCAGGGCCTCCGGCGCCGTCAGGAAGCGCACCAGCGAAAACACCATGGAAGCCAGCAGCGTGAAGAACAGAATTCTGCCGATGATCTCGCTGGCCCTGCTTGCATTTTTTCGCGACATGAAAAACGACCTCCCGACGGTACCGCAATGCTCCGACGCGGCGCACCCCTCTTTCGAGCCGACGGGGCCGCGTCTCCCCGCCTATACCCCTATTATAGCGATCGAAAAACAACTCTCCAACAACCCAAGATCAACAATTGTTGAAGTGCGGGCCGTTGAAAAAGCCCGGAAAACATGCTACAGTATTCCGTGGGATTGTATACAATACAGTCATATCAGAAGGATTTGATGGAATGCGAGTGCTGATTTTGAGCTGCAACACGGGGGAGGGGCACAACTCCTGTTCTGCGGCGATTCAGGAATGCTTCGAGGCGCAGGGCGTGCACTGCGAGGTGACGGACGCGCTGCGCTTCATTTCAAAGGGCGCGTCCGAGCTGTTTGCACGGGCCCACGTGGCCATGTACCGCCACTTTCCGGGGCTGTTCCGCCACGGCTACAGGTTTCTGGAGAACCATCCCGGCGTGTTCCGGCAGAAGACGCCGGTGCACCGCTTTCTCACGGTGGGTGCAGAACGGCTCGGGAGCTTTGTATCTGACGGAAAATTCGACGCGGTGATCTGCACCCACGTGCTCTCAGCGCTGATCCTGACGGAGACGCTGCGCCGCAAGCCGCTGCCGGTGCGCACGGCCTTCGTGGCCACGGACTACACCTGCAGCCCCAGCATGGATCAGAGCGCGCTGGAACTCTACTTCATCCCGGATGCATCGCTTGCGTCGGAATTTCTGGTGGGCGGCGTCCGTCCGGAGCAGCTGATTTCCAGCGGCATCCCGGTGCGCAGCGAATTCTACCGCCGCACCGACCGGGCGGCGGCGGGCGCGGCCTTCGGCATTCCCGAGGGCCACAGGCACATGATGATGATGTGCGGCAGCATGGGCTGCGGGCCGATCCGGCAGCTGACGAAGCTGCTGGCGCAGAGGCTGACCCCGCAGCAGCACCTGAGCGTGCTGTGCGGCACGAACAAGCGGCTGTTCCGGCAGATGAAGCGGCGCTACGGCGACCATCAGAACATCCACATCTACGATTACGTGGAGGACATCTCGCTTCTGATGGACAGCGTGGATTTGTACCTCACCAAGCCCGGCGGCCTGAGCACCACGGAGGCGGCGGTGAAGTGCCTGCCCATGGTGATGATCGACGCGGTGGCGGGCTGCGAGGCGCACAACCGTCGCTACTTCCTGAACACCGGCCTTGGCGTGACGGCGGACAGCCCGCAGGCGCTGGTGGAGACCTGCGCGGAGCTGATGTCGAACCCGGCGCACACCCGCGAACTGCGGGCGGCGGGCGAAAAGCATCGCCCGGGCGTGGCGGCGGAGCGCATCTGCGAAACGCTGATCGGGCTGTGCTGCGGAAGGACGAACGCGGGGAGGTCTGCATGAACAGGATACTGATCGTCGAGGACGATGTGGAGCTGCGCCAGCTCTTTGCGCGGGTGCTGGAGAAGAACGGCTATCAGGTGGAGACCGCCGAGGACGGCGCGGAGGCGCTGAAGATATTGGGGCGCGGCTACGTAGATCTGATCATTTCCGACATCATGATGCCGGTGATGGACGGAAACGCGCTGGTGCGTGCGCTGCGGGAGGACGGGGTCAAGACCCCGGTGCTGATGATCACCGCCAAGTCCACGCTGGACGACATGCGGGAGGGCTTCCTCTCGGGCACAGACGACTACATGGTCAAGCCGGTGAACGTGAACGAGATGGTGCTGCGGGTGGGCGCGCTGCTGCGTCGCGCGCGGATGCTCAGCGAGCGCCGGCAGAAAATCGGCGAGACGCTGCTGGAGTGCGATTCGCTCACGGTGAGCCGCGCGGGACAGAGCATGGTGCTTCCCCAGAAGGAGTTCATGCTGCTGTACAAGATGGCGGCCTATCCGGGCAAGATCTTCACCCGCCAGCAGCTGATGGACGAAATCTGGGGCTACAATGCGGAGGTGGACTCCCACACGGTGGACGTGCACATCGGCCGCCTGCGGGAGCGCTTCAAGGACAACCCGGACTTCAGGATCGTCACCATGCGGGGCGTGGGCTACAAGGTGGTGCGCACATGAGGCGGAGGAAGCGCGGCACGGGCTTGGGCTTTTACTTCACCATGGCCATCTTCGGCGAGGTGTGCCTGTCGATACTGGTGGGCGTGGGACTGATTCTGATTCTGAACCGCCTGTTTGGCGTGACACTGTCGATTCCCAGCGTGATCTGGGTGCTGGTGGCCAGCAGTGCCGTGGCGGGGATCATCGCCCTGCTGCTGAACCACCGCATCCTGCGGCCCATCCGCAACCTGGGCAGCGCCATGAACCGCGTGGCGGGCGGCGATTTCAAGCTCCGCATCGACAGCACAAGCCGCAGCGGTGACATCCAGCAGCTCTACAAGGACTTCAACGTCATGGTTTCGGAGCTGGAAAAGACCGAGGTGCTCCAGTCCGACTTCGTCTCCAACGTCTCCCACGAGTTCAAGACCCCCATCAACGCCATCGAGGGCTACGCCATGCTGCTTCAGGATGCGGACGGAGCCACGCCGGAGCAGCTCGAGTACGTGGACAAGATTCTGCACAACACCCGCAGGCTGTCCAGCCTGATCGGCGACATACTGCTGCTCTCGAAGGTGGAGAACCAGACCATCGCCCGGGAGGCCACGGAGTTTCGCCTGGACGAGCAGGTGCGACAGTCGATCCTGTCGCTGGAGCCCCAGTGGAGCGAGAAGGAGACCGACTTCGACGTGGAGCTGGAGGAAATCAGCTATCGCGGCGACGAGCGGCTGCTGATGCACGTGTGGAACAACCTGATCGGCAACGCCGTGAAGTTCAATCCGCCCAACGCGGCGGTGCGGCTGCGGCTGAGCCGCAGCGACGGCGGCGTGATCTTCACCGTGGAGGACGAGGGCCCGGGCATCCCCCCGGAGGCCCGGAAGCACATCTTCGACAAGTTCTATCAGGGCGACAGCTCCCACCGGGAGGAGGGCAACGGCCTGGGCCTTGCGCTGGTCAAGCGCATCCTGAACGTCTGCGGCGGCGAAATCGCGCAGGAGAACCTGCCCGGCCGCGGCTGCCGCTTCACGGTGAAGCTGCCGGAAAACTGAACTGCGGCTGGGGAATGAATTCCCCAGCCGCAGACTGTCACCCCGTAGGGCGGGATGCCCTCATCCCGCCGCACACCCCGAAGGCTCCCTTGTGTAAAACAGCAGTCGCGACTCCAAGGGAGCCGCGACCAGCCACCGCGAATCCTTCGGATTCCAGCGGTGCGCTGCCGGCCGCTGCGTGTATACGCAGTGCGGCCGGTGCGTGGGAGCTGTCAGCGATAGCAGTCGCACCCCGCGAAGCGGGTTGCGACCAGTGCGTAAAGCTGACTGAGGGATTGTTTTCCACATCTTCTACGATTGCAGTTATGACTTCGATGTGTTCGGACAGACAATCCCTCCGGCACGGCTGCGCCGTACCACCTCCCTTTGCACAAGGGAGGCAAAAACGGCTGCGGCTCTCTTACATCCTCCTGGGGTTTTTCGACAGTCAAAATCATCCCCCGATCCTTGCGGTCGGGGGATTCCTTCATATACAGCGCTTCAGGCGGTTCCCTTCAGTCCGCCCCTGTGCCCGCCGGTGTAGGCGAAGCCCGCGATCAGCGCGGTCAGGGGTGCGGCCACCACCAGGCCGAAGCTGCCCACCAGCGTGTTGAGCAGCTGGCTGGAGACGTACTTCAGGTTGATGATGTCGCCCAGCGGTGTGCCCTGACCCACGAAGTACATCAGCATGGACAGGTAGTTGCC
>JBJEJN010000005.1:0-5075 GCA_051878085.1 Aristaeellaceae bacterium
GTTTACTTCAGCGTCGCGGCAAAGAATTCGCCGGTGGCGTCGATGGCTTCATACAGGGAGTGGAGATCCTCCTCAGTGAACACGTTGAAGGTGTGGTCCATGCCCTCGATGAAGCAGGTGCCGGAGGCCTCGTTGGTGCTGGTGCCGGCAATCTTGTTGCTCCAGTCGGGATCGACGGTGGTGTCCTCGGTGCCATGGATGGCAAGCACCGGACCGTCAAAGCCGGTGAACACGTCCAGCACGTTGATGTTCTTCACGTCCTCGCACCACTGCAGGGACACGTTCAGAGGCTCGCGCCAGTCAAACTCCATGGTGAAGTAGCCGTTCGCCTGGGCCTCGGCGTAGTCCTCGTCGGTGAGCAGCAGGCCCAGATCCGGCGCGCCCGCCCAGGTGACCACGGATTTGAAGATTTCGGGATGCTGACCGGCAGAGAGCAGCGCATCGGTGCCGCCCTGGCTCCAGCCCATCACGCCGATGTGCTCGCCGTCGATGTTTTCCTGCGCGGCGATGTACTCTGCGGCGGCCACCGCGTCGGCCACGGCGCTCTCAAAGGTGTAGCCGGTGTAATCGGCGGTGGAATCGCCGTTGCCCATGAAGTCGATGCGGATGGTGGCGACGCCGTACTTCTCGGCCAGCACGGGCGCGGCGTAGGCGTAGCCGCCGCCGGCCTCGTCGCGGTTGGAACCGGTGCCGTGCAGCATCACGACGGCGGGATAGCTGCCCTCGGCGGTGGGAATGCACACGGTCGCGGGAATCTGGTGATCGCCCGCGTCGATGGAAACGACGGTCTCAATGTAGCCAGGGGTCTCGGCAAGGGCTGCGGAGGCGATGCACAGGACGAATACGAGCATGAAAACAAGGCACTTCTTCATACAGTTCAACCTCTCTTATTGATATTGTGCGTCTGCACAGGCATATAATATACCTGTGCGTTTGCACAAACACATTATATCAGTGTTGGGATTCCTCTGTCAATCGCAACCGATTTCTGGAATCTGGAGAAATGGCGGCAAAAGTGGCAAATAGATTTTACATTTGATGAAAAATGTATTGACTTATTTCCAATACCTGCTATAATGGACAAATACAGAGGATGTATTTTCGTCAAATTGTACGCATGTTTTATGGAGTGAAACAAATCCTGCGCGGAAAACGGCGGGGTTTGAATGGTCAGCAGGAGGTTGCTTATGAGCGTCGGAATTCAGATTCAAAATGCAGTCAAGCGGTATGGCGACAAGACCATCATCCCGGATCTGTCGGTGGAGATTCACAACGGGGAATTTTTCACCCTGCTCGGCCCCTCCGGCTGCGGAAAGACCACGCTGCTGCGCATGATTGCGGGCTTCAACACCATTGAGGGCGGCGATTTCTTTTTTAACGACAGGCGCATCAACGACATGGACCCCGGCAAGCGCAACATCGGCATGGTGTTTCAGAACTACGCCATCTTTCCGAACATGACCGTGCGCAAAAACGTGGAGTTCGGCCTGAAGAACCGCCCGGTGCCCCGGGATCAGATCCGCAGCGAGGCGGAGAAGTTCATGAAGCTGGTGCACGTGGACGAGTACGCCGATCGCATGCCCGACCGTCTCTCCGGCGGCCAGCAGCAGCGCGTGGCGCTGGCACGCGCGCTGGTGATCCGGCCCGACGTGCTGCTGATGGACGAGCCGCTGTCCAATCTGGACGCGAAGCTGCGCGTGGAGATGCGCACCGTCATCAAGGGCATTCAGCGCGACGTGGGCATCACCACCGTATACGTCACCCACGACCAGGAGGAGGCCATGGCCATCTCCGACCGCATCGCCGTGATGAGCGACGGCGTGATCCGCCACTGCGGCAAGCCCAAGGACATCTATCAGCGCCCGGCGGATCTGTTCGTGGCCACCTTCATCGGCAAGTCCAACCTGATCCACGCCGAGCTGGTCTGCAAGGGTGCTTCCTGCCGCGTGCGCTTCGGAAACGGTTACAGCGAGGAGATGCCGGACGTGGCGGAGGCAGCGCGCAGGAACCGCAGGATCGTGCTCTCCGCGCGACCGGAGGAGCTGCTGGTGCACACCGACCTCTCCGGCGCGGGCATCGGCGCGGTGATCAAGGACAGCGTGTTCCTGGGCCTGAACACCCACTACTTCGTGGAGATGGAGACCGGCGAGGAGGCCGAGATCATTCAGGAATCCCGCATCGACTCCATCCTGAACCCCGGCACCAGGGTGCGGCTGACGCTGAACGCGGTCAAGGCCAACGCCTTCGACAGCGAGAGCGGCCGCAGCCTGATGCGCGGCGTTCACAATGAACTGGAGGTGGATGCATAAATGAAGACGAAGCGCAGGCGGGACATCTGGATCGTACTGGGCCTGGTGCTGCTGCTCTTGTTTGTGGTATTCTTCATCTACCCCTGCATCCGCTTGCTGTGGGAGGCGTTCTACACGGAAAAGACGGGCTTCACGCTGAAGGCCTTCACCAAGTTCTTTTCCAAGAAGTACTACTATTCGACGATTCTGAACAGCTTCAAGGTCTCCGCAGCGGTGATGCTGATTTCGTTGCTGCTGGGCATTCCCTTCTCCTACTTCTTCTCCTTCTATCGCTTGAAGGGGAGAAAGGTGCTGTTCGTGCTGGCGCTCCTGTGCACCATGTCCGCGCCCTTCATCGGGGCGTACTCCTGGATCATGCTGCTGGGACGCTCCGGCGTGATCACCAAGCTGCTGGAGAGCGTCGGCATCAAGATCGGCTCGATCTACGGCTTCGGCGGCATATTGCTGGTGCAGTCGCTGAAGCTGTTCCCGCTGGTGGTCATCTACATGAACGGCGCCTTCCAGGACATCGACAACAGCCTGCTGGAGGCCAGCGCCAACCTGGGCTGCACGGGTCTGAAGCGCTTCTTCAAGGTCATCATGGGCCTGACCATGCCCACGATTCTGGCGGCGGCGCTGATCGTGTTCATGCGCGCGTTCGCCGATTTCGGCACCCCGGCGCTGATCGGCGAGGGCTACAAGACCTTCCCGGTGCTGATCTACGACTCCTTCCTCAGCGAGGTCGGCGCGGACTACAACTTCGCGTCGGCGGTGAGCGTGCTGGCCATCATCCTGACGGCGGTGGTGTTCCTGGTGCAGAAGTTCGCAACGTCGCGCTTCAAGTTCACCATCAACTCGCTGCACCCCATCCAGAAGAAGGAAGCCAAGGGCGTGAAGGGCTTCTTCATGCACGCCTACTGTTATCTGCTGATCGCGGTGGCGCTGCTGCCCCAGTTCTACATCGTCTTTGACTCCTTCCGCGACTACAAGGGCCAGGTTGCCCAGGACACCTACTCGCTGTCCAACTACCAGAATGCCATCCGCAAGCTGCTGGGCAGGTCGATCAAGAACACGCTGGTGATCTCGATCCTCGCGCTGGTGGTCATCGTCATCATCGCGGTCATCATCGCCTATCTGGTGGTGCGCAGACCCAGCGGCATGAGCCACACTGTGGACACCATCTCCATGCTGCCCTACATCATGCCGGGCGCGGTCATCGGCATCGCGCTGATCATCGCCTTCAACACCAAGTACTTCTCGCTGACGGGCACCATGGCCATCATGGTCATCGCGCTGGCGATCCGTCGAATGCCATATACCAGCCGATCGGCCACGGCCACGATGATGCAGATTCCTATCAGCACGGAGGAGGCCGCCATCAGCCTGGGCGCGTCGAAGATCAAGACCTTCATCAAGGTCACCGTGCCGCAGATGACCAGCGGCATCGTCTCCGGCGCGATCCTGAGCTTCGTGTCCATCATCACGGAGATGTCCAGCGGCATCTTCCTGTACAACAACTCCACCATCACGCTGACGTTGAGCACCTACAACGCCATCACCCTGGGCTCCTACGGCACGGCCTCGGCCTTCGCCACGGTCACGACGCTGTTGACCATCGTGTGCCTGGTGCTGTATCTGGTCTGCACGCGCGGTTCCGAAAAGATGAGCGTGTAGGGAAGCAAACGACGTTGAGCCGCAAGGCTAACAATAAAAGAAAGAGAGGAAACCCAAATGAAGAAACTTTTGAGCCTCGTACTGATCGCCCTGCTGGTGCTGAGCTGCTGCAGCGCATTCGCGGAGGAGAAGCCCTCCTGGGTGCGCGAGGATCCCAGCTCCATCGGCGACCGCGTGGTCGTCTACTCCACCCTGGACGACGCGCAGCAGCAGACCGTGGAAGCCATCTGGTACAAGTACTATCCGGACTGCACCATCGAGTGGATCTCCGACTCCGTCGGCAAGCTGATCGCCCGCGCCCGCGGCGAGGTCAACAACCCCCAGGCGGACGTGATCATGGGCGGCCTGTTCGAGTCTGACGGCACGGTGTACCACGACGTGCTCCAGCAGTACACGCCCACCATCGCCGACGAGCTGAGCAAGGTCGACCCCTACGGCTACTACACCCTGTTTGACATCCAGTACATGGCGCTGGTGGTCAACGAGGAGCTGGAGGCTGAGCTGGGCCTGACCATCGACAGCTACGAGTCCCTGCTGGATCCGGCCCTGAAGGGCAAGATCATCCAGGCCGACCCCGCCGCTTCCTCCTCCGCATACCGCCAGTTCCACACCATCCTGGCGCTGATGGGCGACGAGTTCGGCGATGAGAAGGCCTGGGAGTACATCGATGCGCTGATCCAGAACTGCGACGGCGTCATCACCACCTCCTCCTCCACCGTGTTCAAGAGCGTCATCAGCGGCGAGTACGTGGTCGGCCTGACCTACGAGAACATTGTCGAGATGCAGATCACCAAGAACGGCGCGGACAACATCCGCCTGGTCTATCCCAAGGAGGGCAACACCGCCTGCGCGTCCGGCGCCGGCATGGTCAAGGATTGCCCGCACTACGAAGCCGCCGCCGCCTTCATGGACTTCTGTGGCTCCGCGGACTATCAGCTGGCACGCTCCGAGGAGAACTGTGCACGCGGCACCAACACCACCATCAAGTACGGCAACTATCCTGATGACAGCGAGCTTGGCCTGGTCGAAATCGACTGGGAGTGGCTCGGCACCCAGAAGGAAGCCCTGCTGGAGACCTGGACCGAGCACTGGGCGGAGTATGCGGGCTGATCG
>JBJEJN010000006.1:0-25621 GCA_051878085.1 Aristaeellaceae bacterium
ACCCCTGACCTTTTGAATGCCATTCAAACGCGCTACCAACTGCGCTAATGCCCCATAGGTGGTGCTCCCTGTTGGACTCGAACCAACGACCCCCGCGATGTGAACACGGTGCTCTAACCAACTGAGCCAAGGGAGCAGATGTTCTGTGAACCTCACCGACCTGTTTATTTTACAACAGCAGCCCGCATTTGTCAATACCTTTTTTGAAATTTCCCACATTTTCGGAGCAAGGTTTCCAGATTGCCGGATCGCAGTCCGATTCAGGACCGGCCAAACGGCGCGCGAAATGCGGCCCGGCGGTTTTGTAATGCTAAACTTTTGGGCGCATAAAACAATTACACATATATTTAACACGTTGAGCCTGCTTCGGCCATTGACATATGCATACATTGGTGGTTTAATAATATTGCTTCAAAAGTTTAGTATTTTAAACTCCGATGGATGTGGACGATTAAGGGAGGAACACCTGTGGAAATCGGCAACAAAATCCGAAGAATGCGGCTTCAACGCGGGCTGACACAGGAGGAACTGGCGGATCGCTGCGAGCTTTCAAAGGGCTTCATATCCCTGCTGGAGCGCGATCTCACCTCCCCCTCGCTGGATACCCTGGCGGACATACTGGAATCGCTGGGCACGGACCTGACCTCGTTCTTCGCCAAGAACGACGCGGAGAAGATCGTGTTCGGGGAAAACGACATCTTTGTCAAGGAGGACGAGGAGGGCATCAAGGGCCGCATCCGCTGGCTGGTGCCCTCGGCCCAGAAGAACCGGATGGAGCCGATCCTGGTGGAGATGGCTCCCGGCGGCGAGACCGACGAGGACGACCCCCACGAGGGCGAGGAATTCGGCTACGTGCTCTCCGGCACGCTGAAGGTGGTCATCGGCGACCGCACGGAGCGCGTGCGCAAGGACGAGAGCTTCTACTTCGCGCCCACCGCCCCCCACAAGCTGGTGAACGCCGGCAAGACGGTGTGCAAGGTGCTGTGGGTATCTACGCCTCCGACATTTTAAGGATGCCGACGCCATCTTCGATGTCGCCGGCCCGCGCGACGGCGCAATGGCGCCCGTCCGCTATCCTTGATAATCTTGATACAAACTCTTCCATATAAAGGAGCCACGAGTCATGGTACAGGACACGCGATTGATCGAGCTGAAAGATATTTCCAAGAGCTTCGGCGACACCGAGGTGCTGCATCACATCAACCTCTACATCCGCAAGTGCGAATTCGTGACCCTGCTGGGCCCGTCGGGCTGCGGCAAGACCACGCTTCTGCGCCTGCTGGGCGGCTTCGAGACCCCCACCTCCGGCCAGATCTTCTTCGACGGCGCGGACGTGGCGAACCTTCCGCCCTACAAGCGCCGCATCAACACGGTGTTTCAGAAGTACGCGCTGTTTTCCCACCTGAACGTGTTCGACAACATCGCCTTCGGCCTGAACCTGAAGGCCCCGGAGGCCTTCGGCGTCAAGACCCGCGCCCAGAAGAAGGAGGAGATCCGCCGCCGGGTGGATCGCATGCTGAAGCTGGTGAAGATGGAGGGCTACGAGAACCGCTCCATCAACCAGCTCTCCGGCGGCCAGCAGCAGCGCATCGCCATCGCCCGCGCGCTGGTGAACGAGCCGGAGGTGCTGCTGCTGGACGAGCCGCTGGGCGCGCTCGACCTCAAGCTGCGCAAGGAGATGCAGGTGGAGCTGAAGAGCATGCAGCAGCAACTGGGCATCACCTTCATCTACGTCACCCACGACCAGGAGGAGGCGCTGACCATGTCGGACACGGTGGCCGTGATGAACGGCGGCCGCATCCAGCAGATCGGCGATCCCAAGCGCATCTACGACGAGCCGAAGAACGCCTTCGTGGCGGACTTCATCGGCGAGAGCAACATCATCTCCGGCGTGATGCTGGAGGACAACCTGGTGAAGATGCTGGATACCGAGTTCCAGTGCGTGGACGAGGGCTTCGGCAAGAACGAGCCGGTGGACGTGGTGGTGCGCCCGGAGGACGTAATGATCGTGGGCGAGGACGTGGGCATGCTCACCGGAACGGTGGAGAGCGTGCTGTTCAAGGGCGTGCACTACGAGATGATGATCGACACCGGCACCATGAAGTGGAAGGTGCACTCCACCACCATGCAGCCCGTGGGCAGCCGGGTGGGCCTGACCATCGTGCCCTTCAACATCCACATCATGCGCAAGGAGGCCTGAGCCATGAAGCGTCAATGGTATGCCACGCCCTATGCGCTGTGGATGCTGCTGTTCACCATCGTGCCGCTGCTGTTCGTGGTCTACTACGCCTTCAGCGACGGCAACGGCGGCTTCACCACGGCCAACTTCCTGCGCATCCTCCAGCCCGGCTACCTGCCGGTGCTGCTCACCAGCCTGAAGCTGGCGCTGTACTGCACCGTCATCTGCCTGCTGATCGGCTATCCCACGGCCTACTTCCTGGCCAGCCGGGACTTCTCCGCCAACAAGATCCTGGTGGTGCTGATCCTGCTGCCGATGTGGATGAACTTCCTGCTGCGCACCTACGCCATGATGACCATCCTGGAGAACAACGGCCTGATCAATACGCTGCTTGAGAAGATCGGCCTTCCCAAGGTGCAGTTCATCGGCACCGAGGGCGCGGTGCTGCTGGGCATGGTGTACAACTTCCTGCCCTTCATGGTGCTGCCGGTGTACACGGCGCTGAAGAAGGTGGACGGCGGCATCATCGAAGCTGCCGAGGATCTGGGCGCGAATCCGTTGCGGGTCGTCACCCGCGTGGTGGTTCCCCAGTCCATTCCCGGCGTGATTTCCGGCATCACCATGGTGTTCATGCCGGCGGTCACCACCTTTGCCATCACCCGCCTGCTGTCCAACGGCATGATCTATCTGGCGGGCGACATGATTGAGGAGTACTTCATCACCGTCAACAACCGCCCGGCGGGATCGGGAATTTCGCTGGTGATGCTGATCCTGATGCTGATCTCCACGCTGCTGCTGCGCATGTTGAACCCCGACAAGGAAGGAGGCCGCGCATGATCCGCAAGAGCCGCGGCTCCGTCCGCGCATTCAAGGGAATCTATCTGGCCCTGGTGCTGGCGTTTCTGTACCTGCCGATCCTGGTGATGTTCGGCCTGTCCTTCAACGCCAGCGTCTCCCGCGCCGAGTGGACGGGCTTCACGCTGGACTGGTACGCAAAGCTCTTCCACGACCAGATCATCATCGACGCGCTGAAGGTCACGCTGTCCGTGGCCGTGATCGCCACCATCGCGTCGGTCATCATCGGCACCCTGGGTGCCATCGGAATGTACTCCATGAAGAAGGGCTGGTTCAACCTGCTGGCCACCATCTCCAACATCCCCATGACCATGCCCGACATCGTCACCGGCGTATCGCTGATGCTGATGTTCGTGTTCGTGAAGGTGCCGCTGGGCAAGGGCACGATGATCATGGCCCACATCGCCTTCGACATCCCCTACGTGCTGTTCTCGGTGCTGCCGAGATTGCAGATGATGAACCCCAACATCTACGAGGCCGCGCTGGATCTGGGCTGCAAGCCCGCGCAGGCGCTGCCGAAGGTCATCATCCCGGAGATCGCCCCGGGCATCGTCACCGGCGGTCTGCTGGCCTTCACCATGTCCCTGGACGACTTCGTGATCTCCTACTTCACCTCCAACACCGACCAGAACCTGGCGATGGTGGTGTACTCCGCCGCCCGCCGCGGCGTGGAGCCCACGATGTACGCGCTGTCCGCGCTGATGTTCATCTGCATCCTCACGCTGCTGCTGATCGTCAACCGCAGAAGCGGTCTGGAGATCATCTGAGCCGCGTCCCCAACCCCGTTCCCCAAGGCTTGACCCTTTGGAATACACACAACCAAGGAGGAAATTGTTCAATGAGAAAGTTTGCCCTGATTCTGTGCATCCTGATCGCCTTCAGCGCCTGCGCCATGGGTTCCGCATCCGCCAGCGCCGAGGAGCTGACCGTGTTCAACTGGTTCGATTACATCGACCCGGCCGTGATCGACCTCTTTGAGGAGGAGACCGGCATCACCGTGAAGTACGTTAACTTCACCACCAACGAGGAGATGTACACCAAGCTGGAGGCCGGTGCGGGCACTTACGACGTGATCTTCCCCTCCGAATACATGATCGAGCGCATGATCGCCCACGACATGCTGGAGGAGCTGGACCTCTCCGCCATGCCCAACTTCGCAAACGTGATGGATCGCCTGAAGGATCCCAGCTACGATCCCGGCAACAGGTTCTCCGTTCCCTACATGTGGGGCACGCTGGGCTACCTGTACAATACCGAGATGGTGGACGAGGAGCTCACCAGCTGGAGCGCGCTCTTTGACGAGAAGTACGCCGGCAACGTCATCATGATGAACTCCATGCGCGATTCCATCGGTCTGGCGCTGAAGTATCTGGGCTACTCCATGAACACCCGCGACGAGGCCGAGCTGAACGAGGCCAAGGATCTACTCATCAAGCAGAAGCAGGACAAGATTCAGTGCGGCTACCTGCTGGACGAGACCAAGGACAAGATGGTCGGCGGCGAGGCTGCCATCGGCGTGGTCTACTCCGGCGACGCCCAGTACGCCATCGAGAAGAACGAGAACCTGGTGTACGTCGTGCCTGAGGAGGGCAGCAACATCTGGGTCGACGGCATGTGCATCCCCAAGGGCAGCAAGAACGTGGAGGGCGCGATGAAGTTCATCGACTTCCTGTGCCGCGAGGACATCGCCGCCATGAACTTCGACTACATCTACTACTGCTCCCCCATCCAGGCCGTTGTGGACGGTCTCGACGAGGAGGAGGCCGCGCAGAGCACCATCAATCCCAGCGAGGACGTGGTCTCCCGCTGCGAATACTTCAACGACGTCGAGGACGTCATGAGCCTCTACGAGAACGTGTGGATGGAGATTCGTCTGGCGAGATAAGCGCAAGCATGCGCCGTAGGGCGGGGTGCCTTCACCCCGCCGCTAGCTCCACGAAAAGCACCTGCTTCCGATGTGAAAGCAGGTGCTTCTTTGCATTTCATTCAGCTGCGCTGCATGCGCTTTTTCAACTGCACGCACAGCGTCAGCAGCAGCGGGAATACGATCGCGACCAGGATGCCGATCTTGAGGTTGTCGGATGCGGCGCTGGACACGAAGCCCACCACCGTCGGCCCCAGAGAGCAGCCCAGATCGCCCGCCAGCGCCAGCATGCAGAACAGCGCGGTTCCGCCCCGGCGCAGCGACGCGGAGGCCATGGAGAAGGTTCCCGGCCAGAAGATGCCCACCGAGAAGCCGCAGATGCCGCAGCCGATCAGCCCCAGCGCCGGCCAGGGGCTGAGAGACGTGATCAGGTAGGACGCGACGCACAGCAGGCAGCTCAGCAGCATGAACTTCTCCAGCTGGATGCGGTCGCCGTACTTGCCGTAGATCGCCCGGGCGACGCCCATCATCAGCGCAAAGAGCATCGGGCCCATCAGATCGCCCAGGGTCTTGCTGACCCCCAGGCCCAGCTCCGCAAAGGTCGAGGCCCACTGGCTCACCGCCTGCTCGCTGGCTCCGGCGCACATCATGGCCAGCATGAACAGCCAGAACAGCTTGTTGCGCGCCAGCTCGCCCAGCTTCATGCCGCGCTCACCGCCCTCGATCAGCGGTGCGATGGGCACGCGCAGGAAGGCGAGGCCGTTGACGATGGGCACCAGCGCCCAGAGGATCGCCATGATCTTCCAGTGCTGAATGCCGAAGATCGCAAAGAACAGCGTGGAGAGCAGCACCACGCCCATGTGGCCCCAGCAGTAGAAGGAGTGCAGCAGGCTCATGGCCTTCTCCTTGTTGTCGGTGGGACAGGCCTCCACGATGGGGCTGATGAGCACCTCCAGCAGGCCGCCGCCCAGCGCGTACACCGCCAGCGCGATCAGCAGGCCCACGAAGGGGTCGCCCAGCGCCTCGGGCAGCACCGTCAGCAGGATCAGGCCCGCCGCCGAGCACACGTGCGCCGCCACCGCCATCGGCCGGTAGCCCACCCGGTCCACCACGGCCACCGAAAGCGCGTCCACGCACAGCTGCAAGAGGAAGTTGACCGTCACCAGCAGGGTGATCTTCGACAGCGGAATGCCATAGCTTGAGTGAAAGGTGAGAAACAGCAGCGGCACGAAGTTGTTTACGATGGCCTGCACGACGTAGCCCACGAAGCAGGCGTACATGGTTCGATTGTACTTGTTCTGCATGAACCCTTCTCCTTTGAAGCGGAAATCCAAACTTTGTATATTTCGCGCTCCGCCGCGCCTTTTCCTGCCGGTCGGCGCAGTTTATCCCAAAAGAGATGCGGCCCTTCAGCAAGGGTCGCATGAAGATATGGCGGGGGAGATACTCCCCCGTCCACAGATTTTATTCCTCCTCCACCGGAAGATAGACGGAGAAGGTGGTTCCCTGGCCGGGGGCGCTGTCCACGGCGATCTTGCCGCCGCAGAGATCCACGATGCGCTTGGCCAGCGACAGGCCCAGACCGTTGCCCTCGGTGGCGTGGGCGGAATCGCCCTGATAGAACTTCTCGAAGATGCGCGCCTGGGTGCCCGCATCCATGCCCTCGCCGTGGTCGGTGACGCGCACGACGATGAAGGACTGCACCTGCATGCAGCCCACCTCCAGCACGCCGCCCTGGGGGGAGAACTTGATGGCGTTGTTGATGAGGTTGACCCAGATGTGGGACATCATCTCCTCGTCGCCCACGTAGCTCAGCCCGTCCAGATCCAGCCGCAGCTCCAGCTCCTTGTCCGACCACTGCTTCTCCATCAGCAGGATGCAGTTGCGCAGCTGCTCGTCCAGGCTGTAGCGGCGCTTGTTGGTGACGATCTGCTGGTTCTCCAGCTTCGTCAGCAGCAGCACGTTGGCGGACATGTTCGCCAGGCGCTCGGATTCGGTCACGATGATGCGGGTATACTCCTTCCGCTGCGCGTCGGTGAGGTCGTCGCGCTCCAGCTGTTTGGCGAAGCCCCGGATGGACACGATGGGCGTCTTGAACTCGTGGCTGAAGTTGTTGATGAAGTCCGTGCGGAACAGCTCGATGCTGCTCAGCTCCTCGGCCATGTGGTTGTAGCTGGTGATCAGCTCCCGGATCTCGCCCACGCTGTCCTCCTCGTTGAGGCGGATGCTGAAGTCGCCCTGGGAGACCTTCTTCATGGCGTCGTTCACCCGATGGATGGGGCGCAACTGCCGCCCGCCGAAGCCCGCCGCCAGCACCACCGCGAACAGGATGCACAGCAGCACCAGCAGCAGCGGCCACAGCGCGAAGCGCATCAGCGGCTGCATCACGCCCGTGCGCAGCAGCAGCATGTAGCTGGAGCTGGTCATCAGGCCCGCGTTGATCAGGATCGCCAGCAGAAAGACGGTCAGCAGCTTGCCCAGGGAGCCGTTCTCCCCTCCGCCGCGACGCTTCCTCCGGGGCGCGTCCTTCCTGCGGCGCTTCATCCGCGCTTCACCGCCTTGTAGCCCAGGCCGCGCACGGTGACGATCTCAAAGTCGTTGTTCTTGCGGAAGCGGTCGCGCAGGCGGTTGATGTGCACGTCCACGGTGCGCTCGTCGGACTCGCTGTCCATGTCCCAGATCTCGTCCATCAGCTGGCGGCGGGTGAAGATCTTGTTCTGATAGGAGAGCAGCTTGAACAGCAGCATGAACTCCTTCTTCGGCAGCTCCGCCACACCCTCGTCGCTGGTGACGGTGAGGGAATCGTAGTCCAGCACCGTGTTGCCGATCTCCAGCCGGTGCTCGTTGACGATGCGGGAACGCCGCAGCAGCGCCGCGATGCGCAGCAGCATCTCCTCCTCGTCCACCGGCTTGACCATGTAGTCGTCCGTGCCGATGATGAAGCCCTTGTGCTTGTCCGCAGGCTTCTCCTTGGCCGTGACCATCAGAATCGGAATCTCGCAGCCGGACGCGCGCAGGGTCTCGGTGAACTCGTAGCCGTCCATGCGCGGCATCATGATGTCCAGCACGATCAGATCGATGTGCTTGCGGTCCAGCACCTCCAGCGCCTCGATGCCGTCCCGGGCGGGAATCGGCTCGTAGCCGTTCTGGGAGAGCACCGCCTGCATCAGCTTGCGGGTGTTGTCGTTGTCCTCAACCACCAATATATGAAACATTTTCTCACCTCATTTGGCTCCATTTTAGCCGCGGCGTTTAAACCGAGTGTGAACCATTCCTATTATACATGATTTTGCCCCAGGATGCGAGTCCTTCAATTCGTTTGATATTGGAAAGAAATAGTTTAAAAAAAGTTCATACGAAACAGGTACAATAGACGGTGGAGGATTTATGACACATGGACAACGCAATGATGATTCCTGACACGCCCACCGCAGCGGCGTTTCAGCAGCAATACAGAGAGATGATGCAGCTCTATTCCGCAGCCGTGCGGGAGGTGCGCACCAAGGTGGAAATTCTGGACGAGGAATTCCGCACCCGCTACGCCCACAACCCCATCCACCACATCGATTCCCGCCTGAAGAGCCCCCAGAGCATGATGAAGAAGCTGGCGCGCAAGGGCCTACCCCAGACGCTGGAGGCCGCCGAGGCCAACCTGAACGACATCGCCGGCGTGCGCATCGTGTGCAACTACCTGGACGACATCTACCGCATCGCCGACCTTTTGCAGCGCCAGCGCGACGTGGAATTCGTGCACCGCCGGGACTACATCGAAAACCCCAAGGAGTCCGGCTACCGCAGCCTGCATCTGGTGATCCGCATCCCGGTGTTTCTGTCCAGCCACACCGAGCTTGTGCCGGTGGAGGTGCAGATCCGCACCATCGCCATGGACTTCTGGGCCTCGCTGGAGCACCAGCTGCGCTACAAGTCCAACCACGAGACCACCCAGCAGCTGCGCCGCAGGCTCCAGCACTGCGCCGAGGCCAGCGCTGCCCTCGACCGTGAGATGCAGGACATCTACCGGGAGATCAACGGCTATTCCGCCGGTGAGATGCAACCCGTTCAGGCCGAAGCGGACGATGCAGCCCCGATCTGAAAAAAAGACTTGCGCACAGGCGCGGTTTCGTGCATAATAGAGGTATCCACACAACAACGGAGGCCGAACATGGAAGACAGAGACAACAAGCCCGTTTACGAGGAACGCGACGCCAGCTTTGAACCCGATCCGGAACCCACGCTCTCCGAGGAGGAGCTTCAGGACAGCATACTGGCCGACTCCGACATGACCGCATTTCAACGCTACATCGCCAAGATGGATGACAGGACCTGGAACCTCGCCCAGCGCATCTGCGGCGCGGTGCTGGGCGTGCTGGCCAGCCTTGCGCTGTTCTGGGACGGCATCTTCAACGCCAACGGAGAGCAGGCCAGCTTCTCCTTCTCGCTGGTCGCCGCCGTGGTGATCGCGATGCTCATCCCGAACATCATCGAGAAGCAGGGCCTGCGCAAGATTCCCAAGGTGCGCACCACCATGGCCATCACCCTGATGGTCTGCATCGTCGTCTATTTCCTCTACATGGGCCTCACCACGGGCTTCAATTTCCGCGGGTGATTTCCACAGATAAAATGATCCCTCGGTCAAGCCGAAGGATCATTTTTTATTGCGCTTTCTCCACGTCCTCGAGCACGTCCAGCACCTCGACGCCCATGCCCTGAAGCCGCCTGCGCACCTCCACATAGGTGTCCAGACAATCCAGATCGGCCGGCGCATGGGCGTCCACGCCGATGATGGCCCGCAGGCCGCCCTCCTCCGCCGCGATCTCCCAGAACTCCGGGCTGGTGTAGCCCACGAAGCCCTGCGCCCGGCTACCCGGGCTGCGCTTGTGGCCCAGCAGGTTGTACTCCAGCGGCAGGTTCAGCCGCTTCGCCGCCGCGCACAGCTCCCGGCAGACGCGCTTTGCGTCCGCATCGAAGTAGGGATAGCGGTGCAGGAACAGATCGGGATGGGCCAGGTAGGCGAACAGCCCGCTCTCCATGCCCGCGATGGTGGTCTCCATGTAGCGGTAGGCCGTGCGGCTGTCCCGGCAGCGCCCAAAGTACACGCCGCTGTTGTTCTCGTCGCTGGTGTCGTAGTGGTTGCCCAGGATGAAGTAGTCCATGCCCTTCTCCGCCTTGATCTCCCGCAGCCAGGGATAGAACTCCGGGAAGGCCTCGCACTCCATGGCGCAGTGCACGCGAATCTGCCCCGCATAGCGCTCCCGCAGGGCATGCACCGCGTTCACGTAGCCGTCCAGCTCGTCCAGGCGCATGCGCATGTCGGCCACGAAGTCGGATCTGTAGGGCCAGGCGCTGTGGTCGGCGAAGCCCAGAATCTCGTAGCCGCTGCGGATCGCCTGCTGCACGTAGGCCTCCTCCGCATCCGGCGCGGCGTGCTGGCAGCGCACGGTGTGGGTGTGATAGTTGCTCAGGCGGAAATCCAACGGGCGGTTCATGGCGGCACCTCGCATCCTCAGTCGTTCATACGCAGATATTATACCCCGCCAAGATGACCGGTCGATTAAGTTTGTGTAGAATTCATTTTCCTTGCAAGAAAGCCCGTCCGGGCGTATAATAGAGGGGAAATACCGCATCAAAGGAGATTTTTCCATGAAAATTGTCGTTCTCGACGGCTACGCCGCCAATCCCGGCGACCTGAGCTGGGCGCCGCTGGAGGCCCTGGGCGAGCTGACCGTGTATGACCGCACCCCCGCAGACCAGATCGCCGCGCGCATCGCCGACGCGGAGCTGGTGCTGACCAACAAGGCCGTGCTGAGCCGTGAGCTGATCGCAGGTGCGAAGAAGCTGAAGTACATCGGCGTGCTGGCCACCGGCTACAACGTGGTGGACGTTGCCGCCGCCAAAGAGCTGGGCGTGGTGGTGACCAACATCCCCGCCTACTCCACCGATTCCGTGGCGCAGCTGGTGTTTGCGCTGCTGCTGGAGATCTGCCACAACGTGGGCCACCACAGCCAGGCCGTGCACGCCGGGCGCTGGAGCGCCAACCGGGACTTCTGCTTCTGGGACACCCCGCTGATCGAGCTGGCGGGCAAGACCATGGGCATCGTGGGCTACGGCCGCATCGGCCACAAGGTCGCGGAAATCGCCCGCTGCTTCGGCATGAACGTGATCGCCTGGACCCGCACGCCCCGCGACCCCGAGTGCGTGTCGCTGGACGAGCTGCTCGCGCGCAGCGACGTGATCTCCCTGCACTGCCCGCTGTTTCCGGAGACGAAGAACCTCATCAACCGCGACACCATCGCGAAGATGAAGGACGGCGTGATCCTGATCAACACCTCCCGCGGCCCGGTGGTCAACGACGCCGACCTGCGCGCGGCGCTGGAGTCCGGCAAGGTGTACGCCGCCGGTGCGGACGTGTCCACCGTGGAGCCCATCCCCGCCGACAGTCCGCTGCTGGGCGCAAAGAACATGTTCCTCACGCCCCACATCGCCTGGGCAACCTTCGAGGCCCGCGAACGCCTCATGGACATCGCCGTGAAGAACGTGCAGGCCTTCCTGAGCGGCGCGCCCATCAACACCGTAAACTGAAACCGCATCAGACAGCATGCCCCCGGATTGAAGCCCGGGGGCATGTACTCGTATGGACTTATTTTGTCAATTCCTGATACCTGCGCATCAGCTCGGCGACGCAGCTGGCCTCGGTGGTGTCGCGCACCGACATGCCGTAGGCCTCCATCACGGCGCGGTCGTTCATCTGGTGGGCCTTGCGCAGCTCCGGCGGCATGGTCACCTCGTCGTACAGGTCGGCGAGGGAACAGTCCGGGTACAGCGCGCGCGCATCCAGGATGGCCTGCGCGGTCTGTTCGATCTTCGCCCTCTGCGCATCGGTGGGACTGGGCCAGGAGAAGTTGTTGTAGACTACATCATTCGAGTATCTATAATCGCTCTTGATTCGACCGCATACGGCCCGCATCCACGCCATATGAACATTGGAAACCATAATTCCAAATTGATAAACTGTTGCATCAGGTATCAGATTATTTGCATCACCACAAATTTCATCCCTGCTCATGAAACCAAACGGAATGTACTTTCTGTTTTCGGAGCTGTGCCTGGGGATCAGAATATAGTCTGTTTCAGGCTGGCGCAGCTCCATAAACCTGAACGGATAATCCGCAAATTTGCGTGTGGCCTCCTTTGTACTGTTGCGTCTGAATTCCTGAACTCTCATGAGCCTTTCTTTTACCAAAGGCATTTTTGCAATTTCAGTTGGGGAGGCATCCACCAGCCAAAGACACCATCGAGGAATTTTGTGTAGATACTCACGAGCCCCCAAAAACCTTCTGAAGAACTTCGCTGCCTTAGGCTCTTTTTCGATAAAGTCATGGTATTCTTCATCTGTAAACAAAAGATACCCACCATCAACAGGGCTGCTGCCCTTCAGCATCTCTGGAACATCATAAAGCGGTTTGTTCCGGCTCGTAACCAAGACGTTTGGCGCATCCAGCAAGTAGGGGTTAATATTACTTGCAATGACCAGGTGATCCCCTGCATACAGGCGTTTTGGAATACCACTCGTTGCGCAGCTGAACCCAACAATTACGCAATGCACATGCGCCTTGATGCTGGCTTCACTGTCCCAACGGAACGTCCTATATGCAAAGTCAATGTGAATACCAAAGCGATCATACAGCGGCTTCCATACGCCTGCAACCTGTTCGCCCTGCGTAATGGAGTTTGTGGAAACCAGCGCCGCACGGACGGATGTACCCTGCATGAACTGCGCCGCCTTGAAATACCACCCTGCAACATAATCGATCTTGCCAGCGGTTTTGTAGGGTTTGCCTTTCTCGTCAATGTAGATGGACAAAATATCATCCTTCTGTTCCTTGGACTGCAAGGAATACCCCACAAACGGTGGGTTGCCCATGATGTAATTCAGCTCGGCCTCCGGCACGACCGTCTCCCAGTCGATGCGCAGGGCGTTGCCCTCGACGATGTTGGCATAGCTCTTCAGCGGCAGGAAGTCCAGATTCATGTGGACGATGTTCTCCGTCTGCTTCATCATCTGCGATTCCGCAATCCACAGCGCGGTCTTGGCCACCGTCGCAGCGAAATCGTTGATCTCGATGCCGTAGAACTGCGAAATGGATACCCGAATCGGATTGACCTGCTCCGCGCCCATGGCAATCTGACCCTTGGAAATCTTCCTCCGCTCCTCTTTCGTTTTTGCAGTACGCGAATCCAGCTGCAAGCGTATGACTTCGTTTTCCATTCGTCGCAGCGAAAGATAGGTCTCCGTCAGGAAGTTTCCGCTGCCGCATGCGGGATCCAGAAATTTCAGCCCCGCAAGCTTCTCCTGAAACAGCGTCAGCTTCGCCCATCGGGTGCGATCGACCGGATCCTGCCGGATTTCCTCCAGCTCCGTACGCAGCCCGTCCAGAAACAGCGGGTCGATGACCTTGTGGATGTTCTCGATAGACGTGTAGTGCATGCCGCCCTTGCGGCGGGTCTCCGGGTTCAGCGTGGATTCAAACACCGCGCCGAAGATGGTGGGGCTGATCGCGCTCCAATCAAAATCCTCACTGGCCCGGGTCAGCAGCAGCTTGTAGATTTCCTCGTTGAACGGCGGAATTTCGATGTCCTCATCGGAGAACAGTCCGCCGTTGACATAGGGAAATGCCGCCAGCTCCGGGTCATCCTCCGCCAGATAGGGATCGCGCTCCTCCGGGCGCTGGTCGAGCACGCGGAACAGCTCCCGCAGGGCCCTGCGCCCGTTCTGCATGCCCCGCTTGCGCAGGTAGTCGTGGAACATGTTGTTCCTGCCAAAGATGCCCGCGTCCTCAGCGTACAGGCAGAACACCAGCCGCACGCACAGCATGTTCAGGCTGCGCAGCGTGCGCGCGTTGCCGGGGTCTTTATACTGTTTCAGGAAGGCATCGTAGAGCTTTCCCACCAGCTCGCCCGCCTGCATGGAGATTTCCATCTCGCGCTTGATGTTCTCATCGCCCGTGTCCACCAGGAAGTTCAGACGATTGTACTCCTTCTCCAGATCGGACAGCAGCACCACCTCCGGCGCATCATTCGGCCGGTTCATATCGTGAATGTGGAATTCCCGGAAATTGCAGACCACGATCCAGCGCGGGTTCAGCTCGTGGGGCAGATAGCCCGCATAGCGCCGTGCCTGCTTGAAGGGCGTGAGCATGGAGCCGTCGGACTGCCTGTATCCCTTGCGGAGGTCCACGTCCTGACTCTTTTGCTCGATCAGAACACGGGTGGAGCGGATCAGGCCATCGATGAAGCTGGTGTGGTCCAGCTTCACCCGCATCTCGAATTCGATGTACTTCTCTGGCTCCGCCACGTCGAATACCTTCTGCAAAAGCGCCATCCAGAAGGCCTGCGTCTCCTGCTTTTCGTCGCCGCGCCCCTTCCAGTCCGCCGCAAACTCCTTCGCCGCCGTTCTCTTCTCCATTTCCGTCATGGCCCCGACCTCCTGACTCATGCGTTTCATGCCTCCATTATACCGCAGTCCACACTTTCCCGCAATTGTAAAAGCCGGATTTTGTCACTTCGGAGAGAATCCGCAGCACTTCTGTCGAGGCGTCTAATTTCCGTCATAATTCCATTTGATTGTGAATATATTTGATAATATAGACGAGTATTTCAAATTTATTACAAAGGTATTGAAGTTTGCAACAAAAAGTCGTATAATGTCCTGAGAAAGGGAGGTGGGGAACCATGCGAAGGCTGATAACGGCGCTGCTGGCGCTGGCGATCGCGGTTTGCATCTTCCTGCCCTCCGCGCGCTACACCGAGGACGAGGACAGCGTGCTGCTGGCCCGCACGATCTATGCGCTGGGCAAAAACGAGAGCTACCAGACGAAGCTGAAGCTGGGCAGCGTGGTGATGAACCGCCTGGAGAACGACTGGTTCCCGGATGATCTGGGCGAGGTGCTTACGGATCCCCAGCAGTTCCCTGCGGGCAGCCGCTACGACGCGGACAGCCTGCGCGCCGCCCACGAGCTGATCTCCGGCAAGCGCGCCCTGTGCAGCGACGCGCTGTACTATCAGGCGGCGGACGCAAGCGCGCCCTGGGATGACGAATATCTCGTTTCCAGCGCGGGCAACTACAATTTCTACTGCGAGGACGGCAACGCCTGAGCATGGGATATATGAAGGAGCTGTCTCAAAACATTCTCTTCGTTTCGAGACAGCTCCTCAATTGTTATACGGCGGGGTGAAGGCACCCCGCCCTACTTTTTCTCGCTCCGCTTGTCCATCAATCCAGCGGCTTGCCGTCCTTGTCGAACAGCGGCAGCTTCTCCAGATAGATGATGTCGTCGCGCTTGGTGGCGTCGCCCTCGGCGAGGATCGCCATGCGCCCCACGATGTTGCCGCCGGCCTTGTTCACCAGTTCCTCCAGCGCGCGCAGGGATTCGCCGGTGGAGATCACGTCGTCCACGATCAGCACGCGCTTGCCGCGCATGTACTCCGCGTCCGCGCCGTCCAGGCACAGGGTCTGCACGTGGTCGGTGGTGATGGAGCGCACCTCGGAGACGAATACGTTGCGCATGTACAGCTTCGGGGACTTGCGTGCCAGCACGTAGCGGGCGTTGCCGTTCAGGCGGGCCATCTCGCAGATCAGCGGAATGCCCTTGGACTCCGCCGTGATCATCACATCGTGCTCGGGAGCGCGGTTGAGCAGCTCCTCGGCGCAGGCGGTGGTGAGCTCCGGGTCGCCGAAGATCACGAACGCGCCGATGTTGAGTTCATCGCTGATGGGGCACAGCGGAAGCGCCCGCTTGCACCCGGCGATGGTCATCTCATAGTACATGTCCTTCATGGGTTTGCACCTCTTCCTTTGCATCCTGTGGATTCAACTGTGTTTCGCTCAGCGCTTGCCGTACTTCTCGACGGTGTACTTCTCGCCGAAGGTGTCCACGGTGGCGCGGGCAATCTTCTGCTCCACGACGGGGCGATCCTGCATGCCGGTGCGCACGGAGGCGATGCGATCCACCACGTCCATGCCGTCGGTCACCTTGCCGAAGGCCGCGTAGTCGCCGTCCAGGTGGGGCGCGTCGGCGTGCATGATGAAGAACTGGCTGCCTGCAGAGTTGGGCATCATGCTGCGGGCCATGGACAGCACGCCGCGGGTGTGACGCAGGGTGTTCTCACGGAAGCCGTTGCGCGCGAACTCGCCCTTGATGCTGTAGCCGGGGCCGCCCATGCCGGTGCCCTGGGGGTCGCCGCCCTGGATCATGAAGCCGGGGATCACGCGGTGGAATATCAGGCCGTCGTAGAAGCCGGACTCCACCAGGTTCACGAAGTTCGCAACCGTGTTGGGCGCGAGCTCGGGGTACAGCTCTGCGGTGATCACGCCGCCGTTTTCCATTTCGATCTTGACGATGGGATTTGCCATGGGAATCATTCCTCCTGAATAAGATTCATTGATTTGCGTTTCAGTTTATGCCGCGTCCTCGGGCGGAAGGATCTTCGCGGCCTCGTAGCTGTAGCCGTAGGTCTCCACGCGGATGGTGGCGATCTTCGGCTTGCTGCCCACGGGGACGAAGCTGCCGTCCACCGGAACGCCCGCCAGCTCGTCCAGCGCGTTCAGGCTGTCCTGATCCATCGCGCGACCGAAGGCGGCGTACTGGCCGTCGTACTCCGGGACGCTGCTGACCAGGATGAAGAACTGGCTGGAGGCCGTGTCATACTTGCTCTGGCGGCTCATGGAGATGGTGCCGCGCTCATGGCTGACGGCGTTGCCGATGCCGTTGGCGCTGAACTCGCCCTGGATGGTGTAGCCCGCGCCGCCGGTGCCGTCGTTGTTGGGATCGCCGGTCTGCACAAGCGCCCCGGGAACCACCCGGAAAACCTCCAGGCCGTCGTAGAAGCCGGAATTGGCCAGCTCCACGAAGTTCGCCACGGTGTTGGGCGCGTCCTGCAAAAACAGCTCGAAGCGCAGGGTCTTGCCGTCGCTCATGGTGATGGTGGCCACGGGATTCGGCACCGAGGCGAGGAAATTGTCCGCGCAGCCGCCCAGCAGCAGCGCGAGAACCAGCGCAAGGATCAGCGCGACTCGCTTCTTCATGCTTTTCCCTCCGGAAGGATCAGATCGCGCTTGCGCTGCACCATCTCCTCCACGCGGCGCGTATATTCCTCGATGTTCTTGACGTTGGCAGCGCGCTCGATGCGCAGATCCCGGGCGAAGAGCCACTTGCTGATGGCCCCCGCGCCCAGCGCCAGCACGCTGGCCGTCTCCTCCATGTTGCCGATGTTGTAAAGGCAGGCCTTGCCGGGGCGCGCGTAGCCCACGTTCTCCAGGTTGCCCGCCATGTACTTCTGGCGATAGAGGTAGTAGGGCCGCCAACCCGCCTGGGTGAGCCGACTGCGGGCGTGGGCGATCATCTCCGCCGCACCCTCTGCGCTCACCTGGGTGTGGCCCGCGCCGGATACGTGCAGCTGCTCGTGCAGCTTGCTGGAGCGCTTGATGGCCAGCGAGTGCACGGTCACGCTCTCCGGGGCCAGCGAGATCACCTTCTCCAGCGTCGCGGCGAAGATCTCCGGGGTCTCGCCGGGCAGCGCCGCGATCAGATCCATGTTGACGTCGTCGAAGCCCAACTCCCGGGCCAGCTCATAGGCCCGCACGGTGTCCTCGCCGCTGTGGCTGCGCCCGATGCGCGCGAGGGTCTCGTCGCAGAAGGTCTGGGGATTGACGGAGATGCGGCCGATCTCCATGCGCTTGAGCATGGCAAGCTTCTCCCGGTCGATGGTGTCGGGGCGTCCGGCCTCCACCGTCCACTCCACTGCGCCGGGAAAGGCCTCCCGGGCTGCGGCGAGGATGCGCTCCAGATCGTCGCAGGGGATGGCCGTGGGCGTGCCGCCGCCCATGTAGGCCGCGCGCACGTGAAGCCCCGCCTCGCGCATCAGCCGCGCGGACAGCTCGATCTCCCGCAGCAGCGCCTCGGTGTAGGGGGCAACCAGCTTTTTGTTGCGCCCGATCTCTCCCGAGGAGAAGGAGCAGTAGCTGCAGCGCGTCTTGCAGAAGGGGATGCCGATGTAGAGGTCGAAGCTGCCATCCTCGGGCGTGCGCACGCCGCGCTGCATCTCCGCGATTTCGCACAGCAGCTGTGCGCGGTCGGCGGACACGTCGAACTCCCGCATCACCTGTGCGCGCGCCGCGTCCATGTCAAGCCCCGCGTCCAGCGCCTCGTACAGCAAGCGCGTGGGACGGATGCCGGTGAGCGCGCCCCAGGGCAGCTGCATGCCGGTCATTTCCTTCAGTAGCTCGTACAGCGTCCGCTTCACCTGCCGCTTGCGGGCGCGGCGAACCTCCACCGGCGTGCCGGTGGGGCTGGGCTGCTCGATCTCGTGGGCATGACTGCCGTGGCTCCAGCGGTCGGCGATGCGGCCGTCGCGCTCGAAAACCGCATGCTCGTAATCCGCTTCCTCCCCGGGCGCGGCCTCGACGATCTGCACATCGCCCAGGAACAGGCGCAGCATGTCGCCGATGTCGGAGATGAACTCCGGGGTGCGGGTGCGCACGCGGATCACAGGCTGTACCTCCTCTTCTCGGCTTGAATGCTGGTCATCGGGCCGTGGCCGCAGTAGACCTGCGTGGTCTCCGGCAGCTCGAACAGGCTGCGCAGCGAGGTGCGCATCTGCGCAGGGCTGCCGCCGTAGAGATCCATGCGCCCGAAGCCCGCGCAGAACAGGGTGTCCCCGCTGAACAGAATGCCATTTTCTGCATCATAAAAGCACACGCTGCCCCGGGTGTGGCCGGGGGTGTGCAGCACGCGGAAGCGAATGCCGCAGACCTCGATCGCCTCGCCCAACTCCTCCGCCTCGAAGTCCGTCGGGCAGGGCTGGCTCGCGCAGCTGGGGTCGTAGGCGTTCTTGTCCCCGTCGCACAGAAGCTCCTGATCCAGCGGATGCACGTACACCGGAGCTCCGGTGATGCGACTGAGCGGCTGGGCGGCAAGCATGTGGTCGAAGTGGCCGTGGGTGAGCAGGATCGCGCGCAAGGTGCGCCCGGATGCCTCCAGCGCCCGCTTCAGGGCGTTGAGGTCGTCGCCCGGATCGATCAGCAGCGCGTCCCTCGTCCCCTCCGGGCACAGCAAATAGGCGTTCTCCTGATAGAGACCGCAGAGCACGGGCTTGATTTCATATTTCATCGCAGCTTAAAATCCCTTCTTGCTGTCCAGCAGTATGGTGACGGGGCCGTCGTTCACCAGCGAGACCTCCATGTGGGTGCGGAAGCGGCCCGTGGCCACCGGGATGCCCGCGTCTGCCACCCGCTGCACCAGCTTTTCAAACAACGGCTCCGCCTGTTCCGGTCGCGCGGCACGGATGAAGCTGGGACGGCGACCGTGGCGCGCGTCGCCCAGCAGCGTGAACTGGGACACCAGCAGCACGCTGCCGCCCACGTCCTTCACGGAGAGGTTCAGCTTGTCGTCCGCATCCTCAAACACCCGCAGGCCGGAGATCTTGTCGGCGCAGTAGTTCACGTCGGCCTCGGTGTCGCCCTCCTCGGCGCCCACCAGAACCATGTAGCCCATGCCGATCTCGCCCACCAGCTCACCCGCGACGGTCACGCTGGCGCGCGTCACCTTCTGTACAACACAGCGCATATCTTTTCCCCAATCAATTGAAATTTGTGTCCGTCAGGAGGACACGCGATCCACCTCGATCACATCCGGCCACTTCTTCAGCTCGCGAATGATCCGGTTGAGCTGGGCGGTGTCCTTGATGATGATGGAGACGTGGAAGATGTAGGTGGATTCCTTGTAGGCGTGGCCGCTGATGGCGCTCACAGGCACGTTCTGCGCCGCCAGCATTACCGAAATCTCGGCCAGCAGGCCGGTGCGGTTGTAGGTGATGAGGCGAATCTCGGCCTCGTAGGACGCGTCGGTGCCCTGGGCCTCCCACTCCACCTCGATCATGCGGTCCTTCTCCACGTCGGGATCCTTCAGGCTCACGCAGTCGGCGCGGTGCACCGACACGCCGCGGCCCCTCGTGATGTAGCCCACGATCTTGTCGCCCGGCAGCGGATTGCAGCAGCGGGCGAAGCGCACCAGCATGCCGCTCTCGCCCTTGACGATCACGCCGTTGGAGCTGGACTGGTGCTGCTTGCGCTGGGGCTGCTGGGGCTCCTCCTTCACGGCGGCGGCGATTGCAGCGGCAGCCTCCTCCGCCTTGTTGTTCTTCTTGTATTCGTCCACCAGGCGGTTGACCACCTGCGCGCAGGAGAGTCCGCCGAAGCCCACCATGGCGTAGATGTCGTCCAGGGTCTGGGCGGAGAAGCGCTTCTCGATGATCGCCGGCGCGTCGCCCTTGAGCAGCTGCGACATGCTGTAGCCCAGGCGCTTGGCCTCCTTCTCCAGCATGTCCTTGCCCAGCGGGATGTTCACGTCGCGCTGTTCCTTCTTCAGCCAGGCGCGAATCTTGGCCTTGGCCTCGCTGGTCTTGACGATGTTCAGCCAGTCCCGCGACGGGCCGTGGGAGTTTGCGGAGGTCATGACCTCCACGAAGTCGCCGGTCTGAAGCTGTGCGGCCAGCGGCACGATGCGCCCGTTCACCTTCGCGCCGATGCAGCGGTTGCCCACGGCGGAGTGGATGCGGTAGGCGAAGTCCAGCGGGGTCGCGCCACGGGGCAGGGAGATCACGTCGCCCTTGGGGGTGAACACGAACACCTCGTCCGCGAACAGGTCGACCTTGGCCAGCTCGCCGAACTCGCCGGGATCGCGCACGTCGCTCTGCCAGTCCAGGATGCGCCTGAGCCAGCTCAGCTTCTGATCCAGCTCGTTTTCGTTGGCGCGGCCCTCCTTGTAGCGCCAATGCGCCGCGATGCCGTACTCTGCGGTGCGGTGCATGTCGAAGGTGCGAATCTGCACCTCGAAGGGCTTGCCCTGGTTGACCACGGTGGTGTGCAGCGACTGGTACATGTTCGCCTTGGGCATGGAGATGTAGTCCTTGAAGCGGCCCGGTACCTGGGGCCACATGGTGTGCACCACGCCCAGCACAAAGTAGCAGTCCTGCTGGGTGTTGACCAGAACGCGCAGCGCGATCAGATCGTTGATCTGGTCGAAGGTCTTGTTCTGGGTCTTCATCTTCTTGTAGATGGAGTAGAAGTGCTTGGGCCGTCCGGTGATCTCGGCCTTGATGCCGGCCTCGCGCAGCCGCACGCTCAGCTGCTGGGACACGTCCGCGATCAGCCGCTCGCGCTCCTCGCGCTTCATGCCCACCAGACGCACAAGCTCCTGATAGCCCTCGGGATCGATGTAGCGCAGCGACAGATCCTCCAGCTCCCACTTGATGGTGTAAACGCCCATGCGGTGGGCCAGCGGCGCGTAGATGTCCAGCGTCTCCCGGGCGATGGGAATCTGGCGCTCCGGCTTCTGGTACTTCAGCGTGCGCATGTTGTGCAGGCGGTCGGCCAGCTTGATCAGCACCACGCGGATGTCCTTGGCCATCGCCAGGAACATCTTGCGCAGGGTCTCCGCCTGGGCCTCCTCGCGGGAGGCGAAGTTCAGCTGGCTCAGCTTGGTCACGCCGTCCACCAACAGCTCGACCTCCTGACCGAACTCCTGACGGATGGTCTCCTGGGTCACGCCGTCCACGTCCTCCACGCAGTCGTGCAGCAGGCCCGCCGCGATGGTGGTCGCATCCAGCATCAGGTCGGTGAGGATCACCGCCACCGCGCAGGGATGGCTGAAGTAGGGCTCGCCCGACTTGCGCTTCTGGTTCGCGTGGGCCTTCTCCGCGTACTGGTAGGCCCGGCGCACCAGATCCATGTCGTCCTCCGGATGGTACTTGCGTATCCGGCGGATCAGATCTTCCACGCTCATATAGCCCTGTTCTGCATTACCGGTCATGTGCGCACCCTCCTTCGGTCGTTTTCTTCAATGCTTCGATGGCGCGCCAGAGCGCGCTGGATTGGGGATCGGTCTTCTTCACCGGGGGAACCTGCATCGCAAAGGGCTTCTCCCGCATCTCGATCAAATGCATGTCCATCAGCGCCAGGAGAGATGCATGGCAGGCGGTCATCGGCAGCTGCGCCTCCTCGCCCAAGCGGCTGTCGAGCGCCTCCCAGCCAGACAGGTGCAGCGGTCGGCGGCTGAGGTGCAGCGCGGCGCGGTAGACCTCGCGCATCTGATCCACGTCCGGCAGCTCCCGCCAGAGGTTCTCCGGCCAGTCCAGGACGAGCACCTCCACGCCGGGGATTTCCACTTCCGGCGCGGGAAGCCCCGCCAGCACCAGACGGCGCAGCGCCCTGGGGAAGCCGTCCAGGCGCTCCGGGCAGACCGCGATTGCGTTGAACGCCCGCGCGTCCTCCGGCAGCGCGCCGATGGACAGATCCAGCGGACAGTCCGCCAGCGCGGCGCGAAGCTGCTGCGCGGCATCCAGACTGGCGCAGAGGATCCAGGTTCCCTGCACGCCGCCGTGGAGCAGCGTGCGCAGGGCGTCCACGTCGGTGTGCTGCGGACAGTCCGTGCGATGATATCCTCTATTATAGAGCAATTCTGTTAAGAATCTGCGCTGCTTCTCGCCTTCGGAGTCCCGATTGGCGGCAATTTGTGCATGGACGTCGGATTCGCGCAGCGCGCACAGCCGAAGCTGCACGTCCGTGCGCCCGTTCCAGACGTTGAGCTGGGGGGTGAACAGAATTTCCGCCGCGTCGCCGAGCCGATTTGCCAGCTTGCCCGCACCGAAGAACACGCCCGTGCGCCGCACGCCGTGCTCCGAGGCAACCAGCCGCAGATGCGCGCCCTGCGCGCCGATGGCGCGCGCCTCGATGAGCTGCACGCCGGTTCGGAACACCGGCTCGGGGTTGCCGCAGCCGGTGGGCTCCAGCGCCTGCATCTCGCGGACAAAGGCCTCGCTGCACTCGTTAAGCGACACGTCAATGTCGTACTCCGCCATGGGCAGGTAGGCCTCGGCGGGGGCGTTCTCAAACAGGTAGGCATCCAGCGCCGCCTGAAGCGCGCCGAAGTTCTCTGCACGCAGCGTAAGTCCCGCCGCCTGGCGGTGTCCGCCGTAGCGTTCCAGTAAGTTTGCCGCCGAGGACAGCGTCTCATAGATGTCCACGCCCTCGATGCTGCGGCAGGAGCCGGTGAGTACGCCGTCGTTCTCGGCGAACACGATGGTCGGGAAGTTGTACTCCTCCCGCAGGCGCGACGCGGTCAGGCCGATCACGCCGGGGTTCCAGCCCGCGCCCCGCACCATCAGGATGCGGTGGGCGGAGAAATCGAAGTCCCTGAGCTGTTCCTCCGCAGCGGCGCGAATCTCGCGCTCCACGCTCTGCCGTCGGGCGTTCTCCTGCTCCAGCTCGTCCGCCTGGGCCACCGCCAGAAAGGGGTCCTCCTGGGTCAGCAGCTCAAAGGAGCGCCGCGCGGAGCCCAGCCGCCCGCCCGCGTTCAGTCGCGGTGCGATGCGGAAGGCGATTCCCTCGCTGGTGAGCGCACCCGGCTCGATGCGCGCGCTCTCCATCAGCGCCGCAAGTCCCGGCCGGACATGGCCCGAATTGATGCGCTTCAGGCCCAGGTGCACGATGGCGCGGTTCTCGCCGGTGAGGGAAACCACGTCCGCCACGGTGGCGATGGACGCCAGATCGATGCGCGCCATGGCCGCTTCCTCGCCGCCCAGCGCGTGCACCAGCTTGAAGGCCACGCCCGCGCCGCAGAGCCAGGGGAAGGGATAGCCGTTTCTGAGGGGATTGACCACCGGGCAGTCCGGCAGAATCTCGCCGGGGCGGTGGTGGTCGGTGACGATGCAAGTCAGGCCCAGCGACTTGGCCAGCTCGATCAGCTCGCAGGATGCCACGCCGCAGTCCACCGTGACCAGCAGCTCCGCGCGCGCTGCGATCTCCCGGATCGCGCCCTCGTTCAGGCCGTAGCCCTCGCTGTGGCGGGAGGGCAGGTACACCTCCACCTCCGCGCCGACCTCGCGCAGATAGCCGGAGAGGATGGCTGAGGCGCACACGCCGTCCACGTCGTAGTCGCCATAGACGCAGATGCGTTTTTTCCCGTCAATGGCGGCGCGGATGCGTGCAACCGCCTCGGGCATGTCGCTGAGCAGCAGGGGGTCGTGCAGCTGATCCTTCCCGGGATGCAGGAAGGCCTGCGCTTCCTCTGCGGAGGCCACGCCGCGCTGCATCAGCAGGCGGTGCAGCACGGGAGACATGCCCTCCGGGCGCGGAAAATCGCAGCGCGCAAGCGACCTCTGCACATAGCGCAGCATGTCCATCCCTGCCTTTCGTAAGCGAAGATTGAATAACGAAATCAGGAACCGGCGCGAGGGTCGATTCCTGATTGATTGAACCTGGGGAAATTAAGCCTTCTTCTGCGCCTTGCGGGCGTTGCGCTTCTCCATCCACATGGCCCAGACCTGGCCGCTCAGCAGAACGGAGGAATAGGTGCCGGCCAGCATGCCCACGATCAGCGGGAATGCGAACTCGCGGATGGAATCCACACCGAACACGTACAGCGCGACCAGCGTAATCAGCGTGGTCAGGGAGGTGTTGATGGTGCGGCTCAGGGTGTTGGCGACGGACTCCTCAACGATCTCCACGCGCGGGCGCATGGTGTAGCCCGGCTTCTTCGCAGTCTCGCGGATGCGGTCGAAGATGATGATCGTGTTGTTGATGGAGTAGCCGACGATGGTCAGCACCGCAGCGATGAACGAGCTGTTCACCTGGAAGAACGCGCGGAAGAACACCATGAAGGAGCACATGATCAGCACGTCGTGCAGCAGGCCGAACAGCGCCGCCAGTCCGGAGAACACATCGAAGCGGATGGCGATGTAGATCAGCATGCAGGCGAAGGCGATCAGCAGCGCCTTGACGGCGTTGCCCAGCAGGTCGCGACCGGCGATTGCGGAGACGTGGTCGACGGACACGAAGCGGAAGTTCTCGTACTTCGCGGTCATTTCCTTCTCCAGCAGGCCGCGCACCTGGGAGGCCTGGTCATCGATGTTGACCAGCACGCGCAGGTTGGTGCCGCTCTCCTCGACCTCGGCTTCTGCCTCAGCCTCGGTTTCGGTCTTGGTCTCGGTTTCGGTCTCAGTCTCGGTGGTTTCAGCGGTCTCTGCCTCGGCAGCAGCGTCGTAGCGCAGGGCGACGGCGTCGATCAGGGAGAAGTTCTCCGCAAGAGCGCTCTTGATCGCCTCGGTGGCGGCGGCGGAATCAAACTCTTCGCCGATCTCAAACTCGGCGATGTAGCCGCCGGAATACTCCACGTCCAGACCCTTCTCCACGATGGTGGAGTTGGTCAGCGGACCGTAGCTGAGCTGGGTCGCGTCCGGGAACTGGGCGGCGACTGCGTCGGCGATGGCCTGCTCCAGACCCTCGCTCTCGTCCACCAGGTTCAGGCGAATCTGAAGGTCGGTCAGGCCGTCGGCCTTGACGGAGGACTTGTCCAGATTCAGCATGGGCACGAATTCCTCGGCCTCCTCGGCCTCGGCTTCCTCGTCGTGGCTACCCTCGTGGACGGTGCCGTCCTCGTGAACGTGCGTCTCGGTTTCCTCAGCGGTTTCCTCAGCAGCTTCCTCCACCGGCTCGGCAGCGGCCTCTGCGGCCTGCTGCGCAAGCTCCGCCTGCAGGGCGATGGAAGCGTCGGAGGGCGCGGCCTTGGTGACCTGGCTGCCCTCGTAGCCGGCGCTGGCGAGGATGGTTTCCACATCGGCGACGTCGTAGTCCTCGCCGACGGAGTAGTTCAGCAGGGAGCCGCCGGTGA
>JBJEJN010000007.1:0-4959 GCA_051878085.1 Aristaeellaceae bacterium
CGCCGGAGCCCACAAAGCCCGTGCCGAAGCCGATGGTCAGGCCGAAAAACAGCGAAACCGCAATGTCCCCCGCGCTGAACCGCGCCCCCTTGGCCTCCGGGTGTTCACGCTGCGTGTCCGGCTTCACAAGGAAGCGTATGCCGATGGCCACGCACAGAAACAGCGAAAATCCGCCCAGCACCACGTTCCCCACCGCAAATGCGGCAAAGCTCCCGGCGATGCACATGCCGATGATGCACACCAGCATGATCCAGCCGCGCTTCAGGTCGATGTTCTTGTGCCGGATGTAGATGGCTGCGGTAAACGCAGAGCCGAGCACGTCCGACGCCAGCGCGATGGCTGTCGCCCGGTAGGCCCCCGATTCCCCGGCAAAGCGGGGACACAGCACGATCAGTATCGGTACCATGACCGTGGCCGCAGACAGCCCCGCAAGCCCCGTGCCGACCCCCGCGCCCAGCGCCGCGATGAAGCACCAGAGATATTCCATAACCGCCTCCTTGACAAGCTGTGCATTTGTGATTACAATGATACTCGACACATGTCGAATTTGCAACCGACAAATGCTTCAAAAGTGTCGAATCTGCGCGGGAGGTACAGCCATGGCCATGAAGCCGAATCAGCGGATCGCCCTGACCAAGCAGCTGATTCAGGAGGAATTTCTGTCCCTGCTGAAGAAGAAGAGCATCCACCGCATCTCCATCCGGGAGCTGTGCGAGGGCGCGGGCATCAACCGCTCCACCTTCTACAACCACTACGGCAGCCAGTACGACGTGCTGGCGGAGATGGCAGACAACTATCTGGGCGAAATTGCCGTCGCCATCGAAAAGGCGGACGTCCACGACCGGGAGAGCGTGCACAGCCGGGTTGCGATGGTGCTGCAGTTCATCCTGGACAAGCTGGAGCTGTCCGCGATGCTCATCAACAACAGCATCGACGCGACCTTCGCCCAGCGCCTGTTTGCGCTGCCGAAGATCGAGAGCCTGCTGAACACCGCGCTTGTGGACATCCGGGACGAAAAGGAGCGCGCGGCGACCATCGCCTTTGCCATTCACGGCAGCTACCGCGTGCTTCAGGACTGGATCAACGACCCGGAGCGCGTGAGTCCGGAGGCGGAAGTGGAGCTGATTCTCGGCCTTGCGGGCCAGGTGTGCAACCGAAGCGGAACTGCCTTTATCGAGGTTCCGGACGCATACGAGGGGGAAAGCCGATGAACGTGTACGACTTTGACAACACCATCCTGCGGGGCGACAGCACGGCGCGCTTCTTCGCCTATTGCCTGGGCCACTACCCGAAGATGTGGAGGGACATTCCCGCACAGGCGGTCAACGGCCTGCTGTTTGTGCTGAAAATCCGCAAAAAGCAGGACTTCAAGCAGCGCATGCTGGGCTTTTTGCGCTGCATCGACGACGTGGACGCGGCGGTGGAGGCCTTCTGGCGGAAAAATTTCAAGCGCATCAAGCCCTTCTACGCCGAGACCCAGAGAGCGGACGACGTGGTGATCTCCGCCTCCCCCATCTTCCTGATCCAGCCCGCCTGCGACCGGCTGGGAATCCGCTGCGCCATGGGTTCGCCGGTGGACAGGCATACCGGCGTGTTTCACGGCCTGAACTGCCACGGACAGGAGAAGGTGCGGCGCTTTTATGAGGTCTTTCCCGAGGGCAAGATCGACGTCTTCTACTCCGACTCCCACACCGACGATCCGCTGGCTGCCCTCGCGGAGCATGCCGTGATGGTCAGGGGCGATCGCCTCGTGGACTGGGACTGGCCGCAAAAAAAGGCGTAAAAATTTTGCAGATGGCTTGACGGGAAACCGATTTCGGACTATCATAATATCAGGGTTCCTGTTCTCCTGCGAACCCAAAACCAATTCATTTTTACCAAATATGTTATGGGAGGTGGCAAAGCATGGACGACGGCGGAAGAAGTATGTCGGCTGATGGCGTGCCTCGAAGCGTGCGTTCATCGCTGTGCCGCTGACACTTTCCGTGCAGGGAAGCTGCGCCGGGCCGTTTGCGCCTGCGCTGACTTTCGCAGCGCGGTCTGCGGATGCGGCAGACCGGCGCTGAAAGCACCGTTTCGGGTATGCCTTCATTCTTCACACAAAATCCGAACGTCACACCGATAGGCGAGTTCTGCCCAGAGGCGACTTGTCATGCGCATTTTTGGCATGCAGCGCGATCCCAGGGCGCGTTTTCGCCGCTTTTCTGTGTGGAACGCACAGTTGGTTCCAATCCGGGAATACAAACTGAAAGGGAGGATGAAGCCAATGGATTTCGATCGCATCAAATCCCGTCTGGACGCGCTGCTTGCGGGCGGCAAGAAGGCCGAGCTGCGCGGCGCGCTCAACATGCTCAACGAAGTTGACATTGCGGAATATCTGGAGACGCTGGACAACGAAAAGATGCTGGTGGTGTTCCGGCTGCTGCCGAAGGACATCTCCGCGGAGGTCTTTTCCTACATGGACAACGACCAGCGCACCCGCATCATGGAGGCCATGGACGATTCCGAGGCCATCAAGCTGATCGATGACATGTTCATCGACGACGCGGTGGACTTCCTCGAGGAGCTGCCCGCAGGCGTGGTCAAGCGCATGCTGCAGGGCTGCGACGAGAAGAAGCGCCAGCTCATCAACCAGTTCCTGCGCTATCCGGAGAACAGCGCGGGCTCGATCATGACCATCGAGTACATGGAGTTCCACCTGGGCACCACGGTAGGCCAGGCCATGGCCGAGATTCGCCGCACCGGCGTGGACAAGGAGACCATCAACACCTTGTACATTCTGGATGACAGCCGGAAGCTCTTGGGCACGGTGGGCCTGCGCAAGCTGCTGCTGGCCACGGATGACCGGGTGGTGGAGGACCTGATGAACACCCAAGTCATCTCCGTGCACACCACCGACGACCAGGAGGTTGTCGCCGACACCGTCCGCAAGTACGACCTGCTGTCCATCCCGGTGGTCGACCATGAGGATCGCCTGGTGGGCATCATCACCGTCGACGACATCGTGGACGTCATCGAAGAAGAGAACACCGAGGACTTTGAAAAGATGGCCGCAATGCTGCCCTCCGACGACGAGTACCTCAAGACCAGCGTGTTCAAGCTGGCCAAGAACCGCCTGCCCTGGCTGCTGATCCTGATGATCTCGGCCACCTTCACGGGCATGATCATCACCCACTTCGAGACCGTGCTCTCCAGCGCGGCGGGCATCGGCGTGGCGCTCACCGCCTGCATCCCGATGCTGATGGACACCGGCGGCAACTGCGGCGCGCAGGCCTCGACGCTGGCCATCCGCGGCCTGGCGCTGGGCGAGATCGAGCTCAAGGACATCGGCAAGGTGCTCTGGAAGGAGGTTCGCGTGGCGCTGATTCTGGGCGTGGTGCTGGCGCTGGTGAACTTTTTGCGCATCTGGTTCTTCACGCCCTACGACAAGACCGTGGCCTTCATCGTGTCGCTGGCGATGTTCTTCACCATCATCATCGCCAAGTCCATCGGCTGCACGCTGCCGCTGCTGGCCAAGGCGATTCACCTCGACCCGGCCCTGATGGCAAGTCCCATCATCACCACCCTGGTGGACGCGGCCTCCCTGACCGTGCTGTTCACCTTCGCCTCCACGATTATGAAGGTTTGAGGAATACCGAACAGATCTGCTGTTCACAAAACAACAGAGGATTCGTAGCCCGAAGGAGCAACGAATCCTCTGTTGTGGTATAATGATTAGGCAAGCCGAAGGCTTGGCCGGGTCGGCGGGTCACGAAGTGCAGCACGCCGACAATCATGGTATAATGATTAGGCAAGCCGAAGGCTTGGCCGGGTCGGCGGGTCACGAAGTGCAGCACGCCGACAATCATGGTATAATAGAGACCTGCGATGAAAGCAGAACATATCCGAACGATACGCGCCGCCTTTGATCTAACAATAATAATGCGCTTCTCCGAAGAAGTTTTCCCATTTTGTAATGACTTCTTCGCTGCGTGCTTCGATAATTGCCATGATATTTCGAAGTGTACGTTCTGGAATCCTTGAATTGTTGTTGCACAGATAGCACTTTCCGGCTTTCGTAATCCAAATTTTCGTGCCGTTGCAATTGGGCACACCTTCCGTTACATGAACATGGACAGGCTCAAGCGGATCGCTTTCATTGGCCCAGAAATATACCCAATATGGGCCGATTTTAAAAACCTGCGGCACTGTCGAAGCCTCCCTCCTGCGAGAACCGGAGGATCAGGTGGGCCGTCGATTCAATCACTTGCTGATAACGGGAAATCTCTTCCTGCGTAAAGCCCTCAATATCCTGCCATTTGTAGCCGGGAAGAATACAGGCAGCGGAATGGAAGCAATCCTTTGTGTCCGGTTTTTCCAAATAAACCTTTACCGAGCCGTCCGCACGCATTTCGGAATGAACGATTTCCGTCTGGTCATCCAGCGTTAAAAACGGGAACATCATGCTTATCGCCTCCTCTATATATAGTATAGCACAGCAGTAAACTTTATATCAAGCAAAAGAAAGAGGCTGTCTTAAAACGATATATCGCTTCGAGGCAGCCCTGGAATGCAATGCGGCGGGGTGAAGGCACCCCGCCCTACGGCTATGCGAGGCTGTCTCAGGGCATTTTCCCCGTTTTGAGACAGCCTCGATTGTTCAGTTGGAACCCAGGTACGCGGCCTTGACGGCCTCGTTGGTCAGCAGCTCATGGCCGCTGCCGGTCATTGTGATGCTGCCGGTCTCCAGCACGAAGCCCACGTCCGCGCAGCGAAGCGCGGCGTTGGCGTTCTGCTCGATCAGCAGGATGGTGATGCCCTCGCTCTTCAGGTCGCGGATGATGGAGAAGATGTCCTTCACCACCAGCGGAGCCAGGCCCAGCGACGGCTCGTCCATCATCATCAGCTTGGGCTTGGCCATCATTGCGCGGCCCACGGCCAGCATCTGCTGCTCGCCGCCGGACAGGGTGCCCGCCAGCT
>JBJEJN010000008.1:0-4944 GCA_051878085.1 Aristaeellaceae bacterium
TGCGGCAGATCTCCGCGGCGCTGAAGATGATCACCGACATGGAGCGCATCGGCGATCAGGCGGCGGACATCTCCGGTCTGGTGATCTACCTGGCCGACGCGCCGTATCTGAAGAAGCTGGAGCACCTGCCCCAGATGGCCGAGGCCGCCATCCGCATGGTCAGCGGCAGCCTGGACGCCTATGTGAACAGGGATCTGGAGCTGGCGAGAAAGGTGATGGAGATGGATGACATCATCGACGATTTGTTCGACGTGGTGAAGAACGAGCTGATCGGCCTGATCCGCAAGAACGCCGACAACGGCTCCCAGGCGATTGATCTTTTGATGATCGCCAAGTACTTCGAGCGCATCGGCGACCACGCGCAGAACATCGCCGAGTGGGTGGAATATGCCATCACAGGAAAGCATAAAGGGGAATACCTTGCATGATCTATTACGTTGAGGACGACGACAACATTCGCGAGCTGGTGGTCTACACCCTGAATCAGGTGGGGCTGGAGGCGCGGGGCTACTCCTGCGCCCGGGACTTCTACGGCGCGATGGAGCAGCAGACGCCGGATCTGGTGCTGCTGGACATCATGCTGCCGGAGGAGGACGGCCTCACGATCCTGCGCCGGCTGCGCGCCGAGGCGGCGACGGAAGAGATCCCCGTGGTCATGATCACCGCCAAGGACACGGAGTTTGACAAGGTGCAGGGCCTGGATCTGGGCGCGGATGACTACATCGCCAAGCCCTTCGGCATGGCGGAGCTGGTGGCGCGGGTGCGCGCGCGGCTGCGCCGTCGCGGGGTGAAGGGCGCGGTCAACCGCTTCGAGGCGGGGGATCTGGTGCTGGATCACCGGGCGCACACGGTCACGGTGGGCGGCGAGAAGGTCGCGCTGACCCTGAAGGAGTACGACCTGCTCCACTATCTGATGGAGAACCGGGGCACGGCCTTCTCCCGGGAGCAGCTGCTCAACCGAATCTGGGATTACAGCTACGAGGGCGGCTCTCGCACGGTGGACGTGCACATTCAGACCCTTCGGGCCAAGCTGGGCCACTGCGGCGAGATGATCGAGACGGTGCGCGGCGTGGGCTACCGATTTGGAGGGAAATAGCATGACCAAACGAATCTTCCGGGGCATCGTGCTCACGGCCATCGCGGCGGTGCTCATCACCTCCGCCCTGACCGGCGCGACGCTCTACGCCTACAACGTGCAGCGCATCACAGGAGAAATGCGCACGGAGGCGGGCTATCTGCTGCACGCGCTGTCGCTGACGGAGGACGAGGCCGCCTTCTTTCAGGGCTTCTCCAGCGACAACCGCGTGACGCTGATCGATCCGGACGGCACGGTGCTCTACGACAGCGGCGCGAAGGCCGAAACGCTGGAAAGCCACGCCGACCGCCCGGAGTTCCAACAGGCGCTGGAGTCTGGCAGCGGCAGCAGCGAGCGCTACTCCTCGACGCTTGCCGAGACCACCCACTACTACGCCGTGTGCACGGACGGCGGCAACGTGCTGCGCATCGCCAGCACCCAGAGCTCCATCATCGGCGTGTTTCTGCGCATCCTTCCGCTGCTGGTGATCATCTTCGCGGCGGTGGCGCTCTTGTCGCTGGGCATCGCCCGCTTCGTGGCGAAGCGCATCGTGGCCCCGGTGAACGAACTGAACCTGGACGAGCCGCTGGAGAACGACGTGTACGACGAGCTGTCTCCGCTGCTTGTGCGCATGGAGCGCCAGCGCGAGGAGATCGAGCGCCAGATGCGCGCCCTCTCCGACAAGCAGAGCGAGCTGAATGCCATCACCGAGAACATGCGCGAGGGCCTGGTGCTGCTCAATCCCCAGGGCGTGATCCTGTCCATGAACGGAAGCGCCGCCCGGATCTTCGAGGTGGACGCGGGCAAGCACATCGGCGAGGACGTGCTGTCCGTCAGCCGCAACCCCGCCGTGCGCGAGGCCATTCACGACGCGCGCACCGGCAGCAACGGCGAGACGATCCTGGAGAACGGCGGCCGCTACTACCAGCTGTTGGCCAGCCCCGTGGCGGGGAAGGACGGCTGCATGGGCATCGTGCTGCTGCTGCTGGACACCACCGAGAAGTACACCGCAGAGATCAGCCGCAGGGAGTTCTCCGCCAACGTCTCCCACGAGCTCAAGACCCCGCTGACCTCCATCTCGGGCTTCGCGGAGATCATCCGCGACGGCCTTGCGCGCCCCGAGGACGTGAAGGACTTCGCGGGCCGCATCTGCAATGAAGCCAACCGCCTGATCGCGCTGATCGCCGACATCATGGAGCTTTCCCGCCTGGACGAGCGCAAGGAGATCGGCGACCGGGAGCGCGTGGGCCTGCGCGCGGTGGCGGAGGACGTGCTCAGCCGCCTGGAGACCCCCGCGAAGGACAAGGACATCCGCCTGAGCGTCGCCGGGCCGGAGTGCGAGGTCAGCGGCTACAGCCTGCTGCTGGGCGAGATGGTCTACAACCTGGTGGACAACGCCATCAAGTACACGGGCAGCGGCGGACACGTGGAGCTGCGCACCGCTGTCAAGGGCGACAGGGCGGTGCTCAGCGTCACCGACGACGGCATCGGCATCCCGAAGGAGCACCAGAGCCGGGTGTTCGAGCGCTTCTACCGCGTGGACAAGAGCCACTCCAAGGCCACCGGCGGCACGGGCCTGGGCCTGTCCATCGTCAAGCACGGCGCAGCCATCCACGGGGCCGAGATCGAGCTGGAGAGCGCGCCCGGCAAGGGTACCTGCGTTCGCCTGATCTTCCGTCTGCCCGCCGGAAAGTGATTCCAAAGGCGCGATACAATGCATAAACATGCATTGTATCGCGCTTTTTTGCATCAATGGGCCTCATCAGCACCAGTTTTGCGCAAAGCGCGGCGCGTTTGTGCGCCAAATGTGACGTTTTTGTCCGCAGAGCCCAAACGGCTTGTAAGGAAAGCGGGTGCTATGCTATAATCAAACCAACTATGGATTATGAGGTTATCATTATGCAGATACGAAGGATACTCGCGGCGCTGCTTTGTCTCATGCTGTGCCTGCTGACCCTGCCCGCTTATGCGGCGGAGGACATGCCGTACACCATCGAGGTGGACATCGCCAACCAGATTGTCACGGTGTACTCCACCAAGGACGGCAGCATCGTGCGGCAGATGCTCTGCTCCTCCGGCATGAACGGCTGCACGCCCATCGGAACCTATCGCCTGACCCCGAAGGGCCGCGCCTCCGAGCGCACCGAGTGGACGTACCTCGCGCAGTACAAGTGCTATGTGAAGTACGCCACGCGCATTCATCTGGGCTACATGTTCCACTCCCTGCCCTTCGATGCGAAGGACATGAACAGCATGCAGGCGCAGGCCGCCAGCGAGTTCGGCCTGCCCACCTCCCACGGCTGCATCCGGCTGCGGGTGGAGGACGCGAAGTTCATCGCCGAGAACTGCCTCATGGGCACGGAGGTCACGATTCACGACACCGCCGAGCGCAACGAGGATCTGCGCGAGCTGCTGCGGGTGTCCTCCTACGACGCCTCCACCGGCATGAGCTATTCCGAATTCCTGGGCATCTCCGAAAACGATCTCGGCTCCGGCTCCACCGGGCCGGAGGTGCTGGATCTGCAGTACCGCCTGAGCGACCTGGGCTACTACGGCGGCGAGTTTGACGGCAAGTATTCCACCAGCATGCTGAAGGCGGTCAAGAATCTTCAGAAGGATCTGGGCCTTGCCCAGAACGGCATCTCCTCCCAGGAGCTGCTGGAGGTCATCTACAGCGACGGCGCGCCGGTCTCGGCAGGCGAAATCGAGCTGCACGAGGGCAAGAGCGGCCCGGTGGTCAAAAAGCTTCAGGAGGCGCTGTGCGCGCTGGGAATCTACGACGGCGCGATCGACAGCATCTACGACGTGGACGTGACCGGCGCGGTGAAGCAGTTCCAGCTGCTCTGCGGCTACAGCGTGGACGGCGTGGCTTCGCTGGAGCTGCAGCGGGCGGTCTACTATCTGCTGGAGCAGATCCAGCAGACGGCGGGGGAGGACTTCGCCGTGGAGACCGTGACCGAGGAGATCACCATGGCCACGGTGGATGCGTCCGTGAACGTCAACGTGCGCAGCCAGCCGAGCACGAGCAGTGAGGTCGCGGGCAAGCTGAGCCCGGGCGACACCGTGACGGTGCTCTCTGTGAATGACGGCTGGGCGAACATCGCGGTGGGAACCAACCAGGGTTACATGCAGACGGACTATCTCGAGCCCTACACCACGGAGAATGTGGTGCTGCGCTACACCTCCGCCGACGGTGCGGGCAGCTACACCCTGGGCAAGACCATGGCCCAGCGCCAAGCGGGCGAGACGGAGCTGGCGGAGGAGCTGAACGCGCTCCTGGCCAGCGCGGAGTACAGCATGAAGGAGGAGAACGTGACCATCGCCACCGTCGCCACCGGTGCCGACGACGTGGGCCTCAACCTGCGCGCGGAGCCCAGCGGCGAGGCCGAGGTGCTGGCTGTGGTTCCCAACGGCACGCAGCTGCGCGTGCTGGAGGAGGGCGCGGATTTCAGCAAGGTCGGCTACGGCGATGCGATCGGCTATCTGATGAACGCCTATCTGGACTTCCGCGAGGGCAGCGCAGACGAGGTTGCCGGTGCGGAGGAGGAGTCCGAGGAGGTCGAGCTGATTCTGGCTGAGGTGGTGCTCAACGGCAACGAGAAGTCCGCCCGGATCTATGAGGGCGCGGACGACGATGCTAAGGTTCTCGGCCGAGCCGAGGCCGGAATCGAGGTCGAGGTGCTGCTGGTCAACGAGGAGACCGGCTGGGTGCTGGTGAGCTGCGTCGGCCTGCAGGGCTACATGAAGGATGTCAACCTCTCCTTCCGCCTGATGTAAGCCGGACAATTCAATAGGATACGGAACCCCTGCTGCATTTGCGGGGTGTTCGTAAGACAGTTAAATTTGCAAAAGGCGTGACTTTCGTGGTC
>JBJEJN010000009.1:0-4906 GCA_051878085.1 Aristaeellaceae bacterium
TAGCACCAGCAGGGGGTCACGGTCAGGGTGATGGCGACGTTGTTCTTGCGGAACTTGTCCTCGCAGGCGGCGGCCTCGGCAACGCGGCCGATGGTGGTGTCGGCGATGATGACCTTCACCGGTTCGCCGTTGGAGTAGCGCAGGTTCTCCTCAAAGAGCTGCTTGGCGATCTTGGCCATGCCCATGGTCTGATCCTCGAGGGATTCGCGAACCTTCAGCGGGCCGCGGCGGCCGTCGATGACGGGACGGATGCCGATGACCGGATAATCGCCGACGTATCTGTTCTGTGCCATAGTAATCTACCTCCTGAAAATTTGTTGTATGGTTTAGATTAAATCCAGTGTACCAATTTAATCACAATATAACATTGATTTCCGGGGCTGTATTGTGGTATAATCACAGAAAGTAGTCACATATTCACCATAACGAAGGGGGCGGCTTTTCCATGCACTACCTGGATTATCACGAGCAGATTCCGCACCGCACGGGCGACTTTCCGCTGGATTATTACTACGTGGACGAAAACTTCCCCCGCTACCGCATGACGATGCACTGGCACAAGGAGACCGAGATCATTCGCGTGCGCAGCGGACAGATGCGCCTGTTTCTGGACGACGGCGAGCTGCTGGCCGAGGCGGGCGATCTGCTGACCGTGGGCGGCGGCGTGATTCACGGCGGCGAGCCGGAAAACTGCGTCTACGAGTGCATCGTGTTCGATCCCCAGGCGCTCTCGCCGGGCATCGAATCCTGCCGCCAGGCGCTGCGGCCGCTGCTGCGCAACAACATCTTTCTGAAAAATCGTTCGATTGAAGCCGATCCCTGGTTTCAGGGCGCTGTGACGCGCCTGTTCGACCTCGCCGCCACGGACTTCAGCGCGTGCAGCATCGACATGCTGGGCGCGGTGTTCGCCTTTCTGGGCGGCCAGCTGCACAACATCGGCGCGGCCCAGCTGCACACCGTGTCCGAGCGCACCTGGCAGAAGGCAGAGCAGCTCAAGCCCGCGCTGGAGTACATCGAGCAGCACTACGGCCAGCACATCTCGCTGGAGACCCTGGCCCGGCTCACCGGCTTCTCGCCGAAGTACTTCTGCCGCTACTTCCGCACCATCGTCCACCGCTCGCCCATCGACTACCTGAACTACTACCGCATCGAGTGCGCCGCCCACTTCCTCGCCACCACCGACATGAACGTGGCCGAGGTCGCCGTGCACTGCGGCTTCGCCGATTCCAGCGCCTTCATCAAGCAGTTCCGCAAGTACAAGGGCACCACGCCCAAGCAGTACAAGCTGCACATCCTGGAGGCCGGAAGCAGGGCCTGATCCCCCCGACGTGCAGCAGCGCGCCCTCCAATTCTGCATTTTCTCCGCAATACGTCCCCGTCGCGCCTGTCCGATGCATCGGCAGGCGCTTTCTCCTGCATTTTTTTGCACAAACAGCTTGCAATCGCATTATGAATATGTTATATTTAATGCACAAATATGGAAGGAGTGGTTGCATGGTCTGTGTTCTGATTTGCGACGATGATGCGCCGCTCGCCGAGGAGTTACGCCTGCGGGTGAAGGCCTGCTTTGCATCCCGGGACATCGCCGCGCACATCCGGATCTGCAACAGCGGCGCGGAACTGCTCAATCTGCTGAACGAAGCTCCTCCGGACCTAGTCTTTCTGGATCTTTCCCTGCGGGATGCGGACGGATACCGGCTCGCCGGGGAGATTCGCGCGCGTCGGTTGAAATCAGAAATCGTTTTCGTGACCAGCCACCCGGAGCGCATGCCGGACGCCTTCTCCTACCGGCCCATCGGCTTCATCTCCAAGCCCGTCTCGGCGCAGGACATCGACGACGCGATCAACCGCTTCCTGTTGTTCTACTGGATCACCGACGCCTGCTACTGCATCCGCAGCCGGGAGCACAGCCAGCAGATCCCGCTGCAGGACATCCTCTACTTTGAAAGCAGCGCCCACAAGGTGCTCATCCACCTGGAATCCCAGACCGAGCCGCTCATGCAGACCCGCCGCCTGGACGAAATCGCCCTGGAGCTGCAGGATCACCCCTTCATCCGCATCCACAAGAGCTTCCTGGTTCGCGCGGACGCCATCTCCCACATCGACCGCACGAAGCTGCGCATCCTCCTGAAGAACGGAACCAACCTGCCCATCAGCCGGGGCTACTATGCGCAGGCGCTGGAGCAGTTCATACACTATCAGCTGAGGTGACCTTCTTGACTCTGACCCGGTTCGCGCCCGCCTTCCTTTTTTTCGGGCTCTGCACCCAGTACTGTTACGTCTCCCTGGTGGAAGCGCTGCTTCAGCCGCGCTTCCGCTTCCGCCTGCACCGCCTGCTGACCGCCGCCGTCCTGGCGGTGGTGATCATTCTGCCGGGGCTGCGCCTTCCGTCGAGTCGGCGCGTGCTGCTGTGCGCCGCAGTGTATCTGCTGCTGCCCTTCGCCTGCTATCGCGGCCGTACCGCCACCCGCCTGCTGGCCTTTGCGCTGTGGCTGGTGCTCTTCCCCAGCGCCGAAATGCTCTGCATGCTGCTCGCGCCCGCTCTGGACCTGCCCGTCGCGAACCTTTCGCCCGTTCAGCAGCTGATGCTCGACGGCCTCTGTGCCCTCATCACATGGCTGCTCTACCTGGTGCTGCGCTGCACAATGCACATCATCGAGGATCGCCTGGACCGCCAGCTGTGGTGCAAGCTGACCGTCACCGCCCTGGCGATGGTGGGAACCTCGGTCGTGCTGTCCTTCATCTCCTACACCCAGCGGGGCCTGGAAATCTCCCCCTGGATCGACCAACACATCTCCACGCTCAGCGCCGTCGCCATCTTCCTGCCGCTGATCTCTCTGCTGGGCCTGTTCTCCCTGATCCACCAGCTCAACGGCAGCATCCGCGAATCCGGAGAGGCCCGCTTCATGGAACAGCAGGCCCGATCCGAGCTGCGTCAGGTGCAGACCGCACTGGAGAGCGCCACCCAGTACCGTCAGCTGCGCCACGACATCTGCAACCATCTGCTGGCCATCGACGCGCTGGGCCAGAAGGGCGAGTACGAGCGCCAGCACGAATACCTCGCCTCCCTGAACGCCGCCTTTGCCCAGACCCGCGCGCAGGTTTACTGCGGCCACCCGCTGATCGACAGCCTGCTGGACGCAAAGCAGCTGCGCATGCGTTCTTCCGGCATCGAGGTTGTCTGGAACCTCCACCCCGCGCCGGAGACGCTGGCCATCAGCGACCTCGACCTCTGCGCGCTGGTGGGCAACCTGATGGACAACGCCATCGAGGCCTGCGAACGCCTGGCTGCGGGGGAGAAGCGGCAGATCGAGGTCTCCCTGCGCATCGTGGAGCGCGCCCTGCTGCTGCGGGTGGTGAACAGCTGCCGCAACGCCCGTGCGCTGGAGCAGAGCATGCACACGTTCAGCCAGAAGCGCAACGGCCCCGGCGGCATGGGCATCAAATCCATGCGCCGCATCGTGAAAAACTATGGCGGCGAACTGTTCTTCCGTCCCGGGGCGGACGATTCCACCATGTCCGTCAGCGTCTACCTGCCTGACGTGGTGAAATAGCGCGTCCGTGCCCCGAAAGAGCGTCCGCGCGATCCTCGCGCGGGCGTTTTTCGCGCTTCTGGACAGAATTGTAAAATCCACCCGGACGCTTGACAGCGCATCATCAGAATGATATCATTTTAATATCATCATGAATACAGAGGTGCCGATTATGACGGAGAAGATTCTGACCACAAGGAAGCTGGGCCTTCCTGTGCTGCTGTTGACCATACTGCTGTTCGCGCTGTCCATTCTGGGCTGCGTGTTCGGCGGACTGATCCTGGACGAAGGCGGAAGCCCGGCGCTGATGATCGTCAGCATCGTGGTGATGTGCCTGTGCTGGCTGCCGCTGCCGGGGCTGAAGGTATTGAAGCCCCAGGAGGCGCTGGTGCTTACGCTGTTCGGCCGCTACATCGGCACGCTGAAGGGCGACGGCTTCTACTTCGTGAACCCCTTCTGCACGGCGGTGAACCCGGCGGCCAAGACCCGCCTGAACCAGAGCGGCGACGTATCGGCCAACGTGAGCACTGCGGGCAGCGCTGCGGAGGTTCCCAGCCGCAAGCTTTCGCTGAAGATCATGACCCTGAACAACAATCGCCAGAAGATCAACGACTGCCTGGGCAACCCGGTGGAGATCGGCATCGCGGTCACCTGGCGCATCGTGGACACGGCCAAGGCGGTGTTCAACGTGGACAACTACAAGGAGTACCTGTCGCTGCAGTGCGACAGTGCGCTGCGCAACATCGTGCGCATGTACCCCTACGACGTGGCCCCCAACGTGGACACCACCGGCGACGGCGTGGCCGACGACGGCAGTCTGCGCGGCTCCAGCGAGATCGTGGCCGGACGCATCCGGGACGAGATTCAGCAGCGCGTGGACGAGGCCGGCATCGAGATCATCGAGGCTCGCATCACCTACCTGGCCTATGCCACCGAGATCGCGGCGGTGATGCTCCAGCGCCAGCAGGCCTCCGCCATCATCGACGCGCGCAAGATGATCGTGGACGGCGCGGTGGGCATGGTGGAGCTGGCCCTGGAGCGCCTGAACGACAACGGCGTGGTGCAGCTGGACGAGGAGCGCAAGGCGGCGATGGTCTCCAACCTGCTGGTGGTGCTCTGCGGCAACCACGACGCCCAGCCCATTGTGAACACGGGTAGCCTGTACTGACATGGACGACAAGCAGAAGAAGCAGGTGCCCCTGCGGCTCTCGCCCAAGCTCTACGCCGCCATCGCAGCCTGGGCCGAGGACGACTTCCGCTCGGTGAACGGCCAGATCGAATACCTGCTGACCGAGTGCGTGCGTCAGCGCAAGAAGAACGGCAGGTACGTCTCCGACGAGATCGACGTGCCGCCGGAGCTGGATTTGCAATAA
>JBJEJN010000010.1:0-4858 GCA_051878085.1 Aristaeellaceae bacterium
GACCTGAAAACTAGGCTGTTTGAGATGCGACAGAGGATAACGGAGTTTGCAAAAAACACGATAAAAGCCTTTGCACAGCGACAATCGATCCAGAATGAGGCCCCGGAACCTTTCGGTTCCGGGGCCTCATTCTGTCAAAAAAGGTCGCGTGAAGCGGCCTTTTTGATATATTGAATACAGGTGATGAGAATACTGAAGCGGGAAACGGAACAGCGACAGGCGATCGAGATGCTGTGTGTGGACATGCTGGTGCCGGGAGACCATCTGCTGCGGAAAATTGACGCAGCGGTGGATTTCACGCGCATCTACGATCTGGTAGAAGATTTGTACTGCGAGGACAATGGACGGCCCAGCTGTGACCCGGTAGTGCTGTTCAAGTTGGTATTGATTCAGCATCTGTTCGGCATCCGGTCTCTGCGACAGACTCTGAGAGACGCGGAAGTGAATGTGGCATACCGCTGGTTTCTGGGATATACCATGTCGCAGCGTCTGCCGCACTTTGCGACGATCAGCTACGCCTTCCGGAATCGCTTCACAGCGGAAGTAATTGAAGGCGTGTTCCGGTGGATACTGGAAGAAGTCGCCCGTGCAGGATACTTGTCACCGGAGGTTGTGTTTGTAGATGGAACACACATTAAAGCAAACGCGAACCTGAAAAAGCATGTGAAGAAATCGATCCCCATAGCGGCGAAGCATTATCAGGAGCAGTTGGATGAGGAGATCGAAGCGGACCGTTCCGCACACGGAAAGAAGCCGCTGAAGAAGGATGATGACAATGACATGCCGCCCGCAGCTCCGAAGCAGAAGATGGTGATCGAGTCCACCACCGACCCGGAGAGCGGCGTCTTCCACAAGGGTGAGCACAAGAAGTGCTTCGCATACGAGGCACATACGGTCTGCGACAGGCGCGGTTACGTGCTGGAGACGGATGAATATTACGATTGCGTCCTCTGTCCGCAGAACAAGATGCTGAGTTACGCGACCACCAACCGTGAGGGATACCGGGAGTACAGGAGCAAGAGCTATATATGCAAAAACTGCCCTGTCCGTGAACGCTGCACACAAAGCCGACAGTGCACCAAAACCGTTGAACGCCATGTCTGGCATGCGTACATAGAACGAGCGGAGGACGTCCGGCATTCGCCTCTTGGCAAAGCAACCTACGCCCTGCGTTCGCAGACCATTGAGCGCGTCTTTGCAGACGCGAAAGAAAAACACGCGATGCGTTATACACCCTATCGTGGGCTGACCGCCGTATCTTCATGGGTCAAGCTCAAGTTTGCTGTGATGAATCTCAAGAAACTCGCCATCCATAAGTGGCGATTGTTTTTCCTCTTCTACCCTGTATCATACTTGAAGCCCCTTCACTACGACGCAATGGGGCTTCTTTGACAGGCTGGGGCGGGATGCCCACATCCCGCCGGATGGCAACCGTTAGGCTGTATCGCTTCAGTCCATCCGGAGCTGGTTGAACACCGCTTCCGCGTCGGCTTTCGCACCCGGGAGGGTGGGCCATGCGTCAATCCCGTCCCCATGCCGCCTCGGGATGATGTGGATGTGCAAATGCGGCACGGACTGCCCCGCGCATGCGCCGCTGGCGTTCAGCAGGTTCACGCCCCCGCAGCCGCATTTCTCCACGCAGTGCTGTGCCACGCGCTGCACCGCGCGCATGAGCCGGTCGAGGGTATCCTCGTCGCAGTCAAGGATGCTCTCGAAGTGTTTCTTTGGAACCGCCAGCATGTGGCCGTCCACGTCCCCCGCAGCGTCCATGAACACCAGCGCATGTTCATCCTCGTGGACCTTCCTGCACGGCAGCTCCCCGCGCACAATTTTGCAGAAGATGCAGTCCATCGCTGTTCCTCATTCCTCTCCGTAATCGAAGGTAATCCGCTGCGCCTCCGCGTCCACGGTGGCGTGCACGCCGAAGGGCAGGATGCAGCGCGGCGTGGCGTGGCCCACGTTGAGGTTGGCGAGTATCGGCAGCGCCGGATTGTCCACCACCTCGACGATGATCCGCTTGTATTCCTCGAAGAACACCTCGTCCATGGGCTTGCCGCAGAGCACGCCCGACACGACCCCGAACACTCCCGTGCGCTTCAGGGCCTCCAGCATGCGGCGGTAGTGCGCCGGGCTGGTGCGCTCCTCGCTGGTTTCCAGCAGCAGAATCTTGCCCCGCCAGTCATCCAGAGAGGGAAACAGGCCGTACCTTTCGCAGACGGTCACGCTGTCGGGATAGCGGTCATTGTTGAAGATGTCGTAGAGGGTCTCCAGACAGCCGCCCAGAAGCTTCCCATGGAATGTGGGCGCGCCCTGGAGCAGCTGAAAGCCCTCGTTTGCATGGCGCACCCTGGACGTGCCGACGGCGCTTGCCGACCAGTCCGTGCGCTCCTCGTACCACACATCGCTGGGCACGACCTCCCGGATGCGCCCGGTGCGCAGCAGCTCCTCGAAATGGTGCGCCGTGTAGGGCAGCATTTCGTCCTCCAGCTCGCATACGTCCGCCAGGAAGGACTGGCCGTAGAACGTGTTCAGCCCCAGCCTGTGCAGCATCAGGTGATTCATCGTGGAATCGGAGAAGCCCAGGAAGATCTTCGGCCGCAGCGCCCGTCTGAGCGCATCGTTTTCAAACAGATACGGCGCGAGCCGGTAGGTGTCGTCGCCGCCGATGGCGCAGAGGATCATGTCGATGGAATCGTCCTCAAACGCCCGGATCAGATCCTCCGCGCGCTTCTCCGGGTGATTTTTGACGTATTCGATGCCCGCCTGTGCGTGGGACATCATCTTCACATTCACGCCGTAGGCTTCCAGCCGCCTGAGGCCGATCTCCACCTCGTGCTTTACGAAGTCCTCGCCGATGGTGCCCGCAGACAGGCTCACGATTGCGATGTTCCTCACCATATGCTCCCCCTCCTTCGCAGCTCCGCCAGAAACAGCCGGTCCGCCGGGCAGAAATCTTCATCATTTGCCTCGCCTAGCGCGATCCAGCGCAGATCGTTGTGCTCCAGCAGCTGCGGCGTTCCGCCTACGATGGCTGCGCCGTAGAGCGTCAGGTGCACCGTCAGCTCCGGGTAGGCGTAGCTCACCTCCGCGACCTGCTCCTGCACCTCCACCTCAATGCCCAGCTCCTCGCGCAGCTCCCGCTTCAATGCCTGCTGCCCGGTCTCGCCGTTTTCCACCTTGCCGCCCGCGAACTCCCACAGCAGCCCCCGGGCCTTGTGCGCCGGGCGCTGGCAGATGAGAAAGCGCTCTCCGTCCCGAACCAGTCCCGCGACAACCTCCAGCATAGCCATTCTCCTTTCAGCGCAGGTTGGGATGCGCGCCGTCCCACACGATGCGCCGGTAGTTCTCCCGGTCGGTGTCGCCCTCGGTGCTGATCAGCAGCACCCGCGCGTCCGGGCCAAAATTCAGCCTCTCCCGCAGCTCCGTCAGCACAGGATTGACCATGATCTCCCGCAGTGCGCCCGCGGTGGACGCGCCGGATTCCCCGGAGACGATGCGCGCGTCCCCAGGCAGCGGGTTCCCCAGCATGCGCATGCCGCCCGCAGCGGCGCTGTCCGGCATGGCAAGGAACGCGTCGGCGTATGCGTCCAGAATCCGCCAGCTCACCGTGGACGGCTCCCCGCAGGCCAGACCCGCCATGATCGTGGGCATGTCGCCGGTCACGAAGCGCAGCCTGCCGTCGTTGGCCCGGGCGGTGCGCAGGATGCAGTCGGCGGCGTTTGGCTCCACGATCACGCTCACAGGGCGCGCATCGCCGCACTTCGCAGCATAGTAGCCCAGCATCGCCGCCGCAAAGGAGCCCACGCCCGCCTGCAGCAGGATGTGTGTGGGCATGTCCTCTCCCATTTCCGCAAGCTGCGCGTCGATCTCCCGGGCGATGGTGGTGTAGCCCTGCATGATGCGGGTGGGAATCTGCTCGTAGCCGTCCCAGGCGGTGTCCTGGGTCAGGATCCAGCCGTTCTCCCGGGCGTGTTGCTCCGCCAGATGCACGCAGCCGTCGTAATTGCAGTCCAGAATCGAGGCCTGCGCGCCCTGCCGCCGCACGTTCTCCAGTCGCTCCGGCGCGGTGCCCCTGGGCATGTACACCACGCAGCGCTGTCCCAGCCGCCGGGCCATCCAAGCCACGCCACGGCCGTGGTTGCCGTCGGTGGCGGTGATGAAGGTCACATCGCCCAGCTTTTTGCGCGTCTGCGCGCTGGAAAGGAAGTCGAAGCTGCAATCGTCGATGCTCCGCCCCAGCTTCTCCGCAAGGCAGCAGCCCATGGCGTAGCCGCCGCCCAGCACCTTGAAGGCGTTCAGGTCGAAGCGCCGGGATTCATCCTTCACGTACACACGCCCCAGACCCAGCGCCCCCGCGAGGCCGTCCAGGCGATGCAGCGGCGTGGGGGCGTAGCCGGGAAAGCCCGCGTGGAAGCGCTGCGCCCGGGCGGATGCCTCGTCGCTCACGGCATGCAGCTCCGCCGCCGGATGCGTTCCACGGCTCCGAAGCACATATTCAAACGCGTTTTGCTGGTTCATCTCACTCGCACCTCCGGCATGAATTGTTTTCTACCGGCAGGATAGCACATTTCCGCGCGAAAGTAAACGCGCAGCGCGAAAAAGTTCACACAGCTCCGAACACCGCTGAATGTTAAGAAGAAAAAAAGTTGGAAAAAGCGGTTGACAAACGGAGTGGAGTTGCGTATAATACTATTTGTCGGTCGGGCGCGTCGCGCTCGGTTGACGATTGCCGAATTGTGTAATGGTAGCACCCATGACTCTGACTCATGTTGTCTAGGTTCGAATCCTAGTTCGGCAGCCAGCATAAGCCTCCATGGTCAAGCGGTTAAGACGTCGCCCTCTCACGGCGAAAACTGGG
>JBJEJN010000011.1:0-24132 GCA_051878085.1 Aristaeellaceae bacterium
GGCTCCCTGTTCGATGCCACCCAGACCATGGTCGTCAACCTCGAGAACGGCACCTCTCAGGTTCAGGTCGTGTCCTGGTACGACAACGAGAACAGCTATGTTTCTCAGATGGTCCGCACCATCAAGTACTTCTCCGAGCTGGCCTAATTCACCGCTTAGAAGGTATAAACAAACGGCGCACCCGCAAGGGTGCGCTTTTTGCTGTCCTTTCAGGCTTGCGACAGAGAGAAGCGCCTCTCCCCCGTCGCTCCCGGCTCCATCGGAACCGGTGTTCGATCCAGGGCAGAGGCGCCCGTCATGCATCCTTTATATGAAGTCCAGATCGGCGTAGCGATTTACGCGCTCTCCTTGACCCGCAGCCGGTCGCTGACCAGGGCGATGAACTCGCCGTTGGTTGGCTTGTCGTTCAGCGAGCAGACGTTCTTGCCGAAGGCCTCGTCCAGCGCCTCGATGCGCCCGCGATTCCAGGCGACCTCGATGGCGTGGCGGATGGCGCGCTCGACCTTGCTGGACGTGGTGTCGAAGCGCTGTGCGATGCCGGGATACAGTTCCTTGGTGATGTGTCCCATCAGCTCGGGTTTGTCCACCACCATGCGAACGCCCTCGCGCAGATACTGATAGCCCTTGATGTGGGCGGGAATTCCTACGGTCAGAAAGAGGTTGGCAATCCGCTCCTCCAGGCTCCCCGCAGCGCTTGCGGCACTCCCGCCCGGCTGGACGGACAGCGCTTCCGCGCGACTCTTCTCGCCTGCCACCTCGAACACGCGCTTGGCCAGGAGCGTAAAGTCAAAGGGCTTTACCATGTAGTAGCATGCGCCAAGGTTAATCGCCCGGGCGATGAAATCATCCCGGCTCAGCGCCGTCAGCACGATTACTCCGGGCATCCGCGCAAGCTTCATGCTCTGCAGGCGCTCCAGCACGCCGTATCCGTCCATCTGCGGCATGATCATGTCACAGATCAGAACGTCCGGCTCCTGCTTCTGCACCTGTTCAATCGCTTCCAGCCCATTGTTTGCCGTGCCGGCAATCTCAATGCCATTCTGCTGGGCAAGAAACTGAGCCAACATCTCCCGCGTCTGCAGATTGTCATCAGCGATGACCACACGAACCGTACCCATAATATCCCTCCATCTGTTCCGACTTCAAGATCGTTATACTACTAATGGTAACTATATACTTCTTATATATTATACCACGCAGTCGACCCTGATGCAAATTTTCGATCCGTTTTCTCTTCCTTTCATAGAGATATTACATGTATATGCAGAAAGGCAACGATTTAGAAGTGCTTTTTTTACAAATTTCGTTTTTTTATGTCGGCGGTTTTCCTTTCTGTTTGTCAATTTGTATCATTTTTGCTTCAAGCCGCCCGTCGCAGGGTTGTCGATCAGCTCACCATTCTCCGCAAAGCGGGAGCCGTGGCAGGGGCAATCCCAGGAGTGCTCCTGGGAATTGTACTTCAGCGCGCAGCCCATGTGCGGACAGCGCGGCGCCGTCGGCGTGAGCAGGTTGCCCACGGCCTCCGCCGCATTGATGAAGAGCTGCCTGTGCAGAATGGAGCGCGCGGGCGAGAACACCTCCGCCCAGTCCGGCGTGCTGCCGAGGAGCATGTCCCGCAGCAGCAGCGCGCCCGCCATCGAGCCGGTCATCCCCCACTTGTTGAAGCCGGTCAGCACGTACAGGTCGGGCGTCCTCCGGGAATACTGCCCGATGTAGGGCACGCCGTCCAGCGTCATACAGTCCTGCGTCGCCCAGCGACAGACGATGCGCGCCTGCGGGTAGTGCGCGCGGGCGAAGTCCGTCAGCTCTCGCCAGCCGCTGCCCTGCTTCCCCGTTCGATGATCGCCGCCGCCCAGCAGCAGCAGTCCGCGCGCATTGCGAAAGGACAGCCCCACGTCCGCCTCGTCCACATACATGCCCTGCACGTCGGCAGCATTCTCCAGCGCCAGCACGTAGGAGCGATGCTGGTACAGCTTCAGGAAGTAGCCGCCGTGCTTGTTCAGCATGGGAAAGTGCGTGGCAATGATGATCTTTTTTGCATAAATCCTCCCCCGGGCGTTCGGGCAAGGCCCGGCGCAAGCTCCAGCACCCGCGTGTGTTCATAGATGGGCAGCTCCTTTGCGATGGCGGCGGCGAACTTCAGCGGATCGAATTGCGCCTGATTGGGGACGCAGACCGCGCCGGCGGTCTCTATGGGCAGCGGCAGGGAATCTATCCTCCGCGAATGCACACCCAGGCTCTGGAGCGCGGCAAGCTCGCAGTCGAGCAGCACCCCATCCTTCACGGAGTAGACGAGGTTGTCCTTTGCTTCAAAATCGCAGTCCATCCCGGCGCAGAGCGCGCGGTAGGTGTCCAGCGCGCGTTGATTGGCACAAAGATACATCTGCGCCCGCTCCCGTCCGAGGCTCTGCATCAGCTTGTGGTAGATCAGGCCGTGCTGCACGGTGAGCTTGGCCGTCGTGTTCTGGGTGACCCCGCCGCAGAGATTCGCGGCCTCCACGAGCGCACAGTCCACGCCCGCACTCCGGAGCATGTGCGCGCACAGGATGCCCGCCAGACCGCCGCCGACGATCAGCACGTCCGTCCTGAGATCGGAATGCAGCGGCGCAAAGGCCGGCAGGCGCGCGCCATCGCGCCACAGGGAACGTTCGTTTGCCATCCTACTTCCTCCTGTCGTCGAAGATTTCACCGAACGACGATGTGGATAGTCTGCGAAGATGGCGGCGATCTATTCCTCTCACGAAACGATAAAGGAGCCGGCGCCCCGCAGAAGCGGAGCGTCGGCTTGGGTCATAACTCTATTTCTCGCACGTCGAGGTCTTGCACAGGCAATTCGCCTGCAGCATCGCCGTCCAGATGCGCGCGTGGGCATACTCGTCGCCCAGAATCGAAGTCAGCAGATAGCGGATCTTCAGCGTGGGCGCGCACATGGCAAGCTCGGCATAGCGGCGAATCGCCCCGAGCTCGCCCTGAATGGCCGTTTCCACATCGGCGCAGAAATCGCCGGTGGCGCCCGGACAGTTGGGCGGACAGGTGACCTCGCAGGGACAGACGCCCAGCAGCGACGCCTGAAGCCTGGCGTGGCCATATTCGTCGCCGACGATGCTGATGATCAGCTCGCGCAGCTCCTCCGTGGGCGCTTCCTCTGCGATCTGCGCATAGAAACCGGCGTCGCAGAGCTCATCCTGCAACGATTCCTCCAGCTGGCGGCGATAATTGGTGCACATGCTCATAAAGGATCAACTCCTGATTGTTTTCAGTCTGGGACGGCGCTTGCCGTCCTCTCCATCCTTATGCTGCCGCATAAACGAGGGTGCAGGACGAAGGACGCGAAGCGCTTTTCAACTCTCCGGAGCGCATTGCTGTGCTTCCATGTTGCGTGGCGCATCTCCGGAGAACGTCCTTTCTATGTAAAATTGAATTTAAAACACAAATTTAATATTGATTAGGACTATGAAAATATAGTAAAATAGGAGCAGAATTATGTCAATTTTGGGGAGTAAAAATGTCTATTGATGGGAGTGACCGCAGGTGATATGGGACGCGCGCTGATCAGAGCGCAAAGCTCGATATGCTTCCACATCTGAGACCCATCCGAACGGGTCAAAGTGGAAAGCATCCGATCAAAAGGGAACCTGGCAGAGGAAAACGGGAGGAGAAAACGAGATGAAGCACATGCGAAGAACACTGGCAGCGCTGCTGGCGATGGTCATCCTGATGACGGGCATCCCCTTCAGCTTTGCCGAAGAAACGGAAGCGGTCGAAACGGTCGTGCAGCAGATTGCCGAGCCGGCCCCGGAGGAGGAACCTGCTCCCACGGAGGAGTCTGCACCCACGGAAGAGCCGACCGACGCGCCGACGGAGGAACCGACCGACGCGCCGCCGGTTGAGGTGACAGAAGTGCCGACGACCGAGGTCACGGAGGAACCGACGGAGGAAGCGACGCAGGAGCCGACCGTTGCGCCGACCGATGCGCCGGAGGAGACCGCGTCCGCGGAGCCGCTGCCCTCTGAGGAACCGACGCCCGAGCCGGGCGAAGCGCTCGCGGAATATCCCGTATTTGTGCCGGAAAAAGCGCCCGCCGAGGATGCGCAGAGGATGGATTGCGACATCGACGATGTGCCGTTTGTTCCGGTGTACACCGCAGAAGCGCTGGCCAAATATATGGACATGAGCGTCTCCGAGCTTGCATCTACGCTGGGAATGGATGTGGATGCGCTGCTCGCCCTCTCCCCGGAGGAGATTGCGGCCTGCCATGAGCGGCTTTCGACGCCCATGGGTTCCAATGCCTATGCCGGAAAGATCAGCCTCGGAAAGGCGTTCACCGGCTATGCGGGCACGAGCAGCACGCTGGACTATGAGATCTACATCTCCCGCAGCGGCAGGTATCTGCTGACCATGAACGCCTCGAAGTACATGGCCTGCAGCGTCTACAACGGTTCTACGTTAATCGGCAGCGTTGGACATTTTGTGGTGCCGTGGACAGTGGATCTGGAAGCAGGCAAGACGTACACGTTCAAAATCAACGTCGACAGCAGATACAGTTCCGGTTACTGCAACTTCTCCGCTGTTCTCAACATGTACATCGTCGGCTCCTATGTGGATCGTGCAAAGCCGTTGGCCTACGATCTCTATACCTCCTTTGAAACAAAGTATTCCAATGATTTTCAGATCTTCTGCTTCACGGCGGTGGAGGGAAGAAGCTATCGCATCAGCAGCACGGGGTCGCTGCGCAGAACGATTACGGTATGCGATGCCAATTTCAATTCGATCAAGAGCGGAACGAGGGGCGCGCAGGGCAGCACTTCCTTTGATGTGACCCTCACCCCGGGAAAGACGTACTACCTGAAGATTCTGGGCGAGTATTATTCCGGTGGAAACTGGTGGTATGAGAACTCGGGCAGCGGTCAGATCAGGGTTCAGTGCCTGGACAAGACGACCAAGCCCATCAGCTTTACCAAGAACAAGTCCAGCGTCAATCCCGGCTTTGGCGACAGCGTTACCTTCAATGTGAGCACGCCGTACGCCAGCAAGGTGCGCATGCTGACGGATGGGAAGTACATTGGTGCGGAGCATGCCGTGAGCAGCGGCAAGGCCAGCTTCAGCGAGTCCTTCCACATCTCCGGTTCGCGCAGCGTACAGGTGCAGGGCTACTACAATGGCGACTGGAGCCTGATCAGCGATGCGCAGACCATCACGGTCAATTACCAGCCGAGCCTTGGCAAGCCTGTGTTCTCCTCCATCAGCAGCAACAAGGGAATCGCCTACCGAAACAGGGATTATACGCTGAAATGGAACTCGCTTGCCAACGCAGTCAAGTACAGCGTGTACGTCTATTCCGGCGACGAGCTGCTCTATAAGGCCGAAACCGACGTCAATCAGATCACCATTCCCGGTCAGATCTTCGGAACGCTGGGCGTTTACTACGTGGACGTCTATGGCCTGGCAAAGCTCGGCCAGCAGAGCAATCCGCCCGCGAGAGCGGAGATCACGGTCGAGGATCTTGCGAAGGGCTTTGTTGTAGATTCCTATCTGCTGGAGAACGGAATAAACGCTTTGCCATCGAAATACTACGATGACTTCAGCATCGATCATGCTCCCGGTCTGAAACTGACGTTGAAGTCCAGCAGCTGGATTCATCTTGGCATGTCTGATTGGGAAGAAAGCCTTACAGAGGTCGGCGTTACAATCGACGCGAATCCCAAAAGCTCTGACCGCGAGGGCTACATCGATATTTCCGCGCCAGGATGTTCGACCGTGCGGATCAAGGTCCTTCAGTACGGAGCATGCCCGCACAAATTTACGGGAATCCTCTATTACGACCGCTCGGGCAATGAGATTTGGGATTTCTCCGGTGCTCCGTGTACCTCGCTGGATAAGTACTCCCACGGCTGGAGCGTATACGTCTCCAGGCTGGAGTACGTATGCTGGGATTGCGACGCCGTTCTGAAGACGGTCACTCAGAACAAGACGCTTACCATCAAGGAGGAGCATTCCTTCGATAACGGAGCATGCTGGGCCTGTGGCTTCCGTGAAAAGAACAGCTGCCAGCACACGTCCTTCGTGACGAAGTATGACAAATATGAGTTCATCGACGAGCAGCAGCACAGGCATACCTCCTTCGATACGTCCAGCAATCCGGATTGGAACTATGTCATCTGCGCAGAATGTGGAATCGGTGGCGTATATGAGGACGGAAAAGTTGTTCTGGACCTCTATGGAGACTACTATATCGAAGAGCTGCGCTCCTACAAATCTGTCCTCGAAAACCACAGCTATGTCAACGGCAAGTGCGCCTGCGGCGCCGTCCGGGCGGCAGGGTCGCTGAGAATCGAAGGCAAGAGCACCCTGACCAAGGGCGTACGCGGCGATCTGAAGGTGTACGATGCCTACGGCAAGCTGCTGGACAACAAGAAGCTGCGCTGGTCGAGCAGTTCCACCAGCATCGCGACGGTCGACTCCAGGGGCAGGGTGCAGGCGAAGGCGATCGGCAGCGCGACCATCACGGCGGAGGCTGCGGATGGCACTTACGGCTCCATCGTAATCAACGTCGTTCCCACGCCCCAGTCCGTGACCATCTACTACAATGGCAGAAGACTGGTAGACAGGGAAGTCGTGACCATGGATCTGAACAGCCTGGCAAACCTGAGGGCTGAGGTTTATCCCGCAGACGCAGATCCGACGATCAGCTGGACGACCACCAACAAGTCCTATGTGAGCGTGAGCACGCCCACTTTGAGCAGCACCACCATCACGGCCCACAAGGAAACCAATGACGGCGTGTACATCACGGCACAAACCTCCAATGGCAAAAAGGCCAAGGTGAAGGTACGGGTCGTCGATCCCTACAAGCCCACCGGCGTGTTCCTCGACAGGGAGGGCACCATCACCCTGAACATGGGCAGCAGGCTGACGCTCTATGCGACGCTGCAGCCCGCCACTGCGACCCGCAGCCTCACGTGGACCTCCTCCAGCACCAAGATCGCAACGGTCGATGCAAACGGCGTCGTCACCCCCATCAAGGAGGGCACCGTCACCATCACCGTCAAGACCCACAACGGCAAGTATGACACGGTGAAGGTCAAGGTTGTCGATCCCTACAAGCCCACCGGCGTTGTTCTGGATCGGGAGGGCACCGTCACCCTGAACATGGGCAGCAGGCTGACCCTGTATGCGACGCTGCAGCCCGCCACTGCGACCCGCAGCCTCACCTGGACCTCCTCCAGCACCAAGATCGCAACGGTCGATGCAAACGGCGTCGTCACCCCCATCAAGGAGGGCACCGTCACCATCACCGTCAAGACCCACAACGGCAAGTATGACACGGTGAAGGTCAAGGTTGTCGATCCCTACAAGCCCACCGGCGTTGTTCTGGATCGGGAGGGCACCGTCACCCTGAACATGGGCAGCAGGCTGACCCTGTATGCGACGCTGCAGCCCGCCACTGCGACCCGCAGCCTCACCTGGACCTCCTCCAGCACCAAGATCGCAACGGTCGATGCAAACGGCGTCGTCACCCCCATCAAGGAGGGCACCGTCACCATCACCGTCAAGACCCACAACGGCAAGTATGACACGGTGAAAGTCAAGGTTGTCGACCCCTACAAGCCCACCGGCGTATACCTTGACAGGGAGGGCACCGTTGTTCTGCGCATGGGCAGCAGTCTGACCCTGAAGGCGACGCTTCAGCCCGCAGGAGCAACCCGCAACCTTACCTGGACCTCCTCCAGCACGAAGGTCGCAACGGTCGATCAAAACGGCGTCGTCACGGGAATCAAGGAGGGCACGGTAACCATCACCGTCAAGACCCACAACGGCAAGAAGGATACCGTCAAGGTCAAGGTCGCTGCATACTATCCCGTTCAGGCGCTCTCCCTGTCGCTCGGCGGCAAGAGCTATGGAGAGATGTATGTTGGCGACAGGGCAAAGCTGTCCGTCACCTACACACCCACGAAATCCTGCGACTTCGCCAATCTGACCTGGCGTTCCAACAACACAAAGGTCGTCACAGTGGATGGCAGCGGCAATCTGAGCGCCGTCGGCGCAGGATATGCGATGATCACCGCCACGGATCAGAATACCTCCGTGAGCGCCAGCTTCGGTGTGGTCGTCACCCGAAAGGCGCGCTACCGCGCGATCGTAATCGTTGAGAACAGCTTCATCAACTACCAGGGCTACAAACTGCCCTATCAGCGCGCCTCCGACCGGTCGGGCCTCATCAGCATGCTGAAGCAGCAGAACTTCAACGGTCAGCGCGTGGAGCAGATCGCCGACCTCTCCAACCTGTCGAAGTCGACGCTGGTGAGCAAGCTTCGCTCGCTGCCGAGCCAGTGGGGCATTCAGGAGGGCGACGTCACCTACTTCTGCTTCCTCGGACACGGATCTAAGGACGGATGTCTGTACCTGTACTCCAATGGCGCTGAGAACCAGTACATCCGGCCGAGCGAGCTGAAGAGCCTGCTGGACAACATTCCCGGCAAGGTCATCGTCTCGATTGGCAGCTGTTACAGCGGCAACTACGTCTACAGCAACAGCGCCGATGACGATTCTTCCGATTCCGAAGGCTCTCCCAGCGACTTCACCAGCGCGATCATCCGCGCCTTCTCCGACGGCGATAGCCTGCCCATCGCGGCAATCGATGAATCCGGCGCTGAGATCGGCATCTCCAATGAAGAGCGGATGTCCTGGGAAGAATCCGGCATCATGCCGAATTCCGGCGAGCTGCGCCAGAGCAAGTATTACGTGCTCACTTCCGCCGCGCGCAATGAAGAGGCCTGGTCCTTCTACTATCTGGCAAGTTCGCGTTATCCTTACAGCATCAACGAATCGAAGTCGTACGCTTGCTTCGAGAGAGCCTTCTGTTATGCCGGTGGCCGCGATTCCGTAACGAAGAAGACCACCTGGAGCTCCGGAACAAAGACGCTGTCAAGCGTGTACAGCACGGTCAAGAAGCAGGTCGCTTCCTACCAGAAGGGCACCATATATTCACAGAGCGTGCAGGTGTATCCGAGCAACAGCAGCTTCGTCATCTTCTCCAAGTAACGAAGCGAATCATGCAAAAACATCCCCCCGGCGAGAGTCGGGGGGATCAGACCGCCGTCAAAGCTGACGCTTAGGCGGTTGAAAACGGGCCAGCTCCGCGAGGGAGCTGACCCGCTTCTGTTTTTGGATCAACAGGGAGATGAAGATGCATGCCGTTCTGCGGACAGGGGATATCAGCCCACCTTCAGCATGCGGTAGCCCACGCCGATGTGGGTCTGGATGTACTGAGGGGAATCGGGTGCGGACTCCAGCTTCTTGCGCAGGGTCGCCATGAACACACGCAGGGAGGCGATGTCGTTCTCCCAGCTGTTGCCCCAGATCCTCTGGGTGATGTAGGTGTGGGTGAGCACCTTGCCCACGTTCTGCGCGAGCAGGCAGAGCAGCTTGTACTCGATTGGCGTGAGGTGCAGCTCATTCTCGTCCAGATAGGCGCAGCCGGCGGCGTAATCGATGCGCAGGCTGCCGTTGACGAACACCGTGTCGGCGTGCTCCGCGCCCAGCATGGCCAGCCGCCGCTGGGTGACGCGCAGCCGCGCCAGCAGCTCCTCCACGGAGAAGGGCTTGGTGAGATAGTCGTCCGCGCCGCTGTCCAGCGCGCCGATCTTGTCGCTGTCCTCGCTGCGGGCGCTGATGACGATGATGGGCACGTTCGACCAGGAGCGCACCTTGCGGATGATCTCCACGCCGTCCATGTCCGGCAGGCCCAGATCCAGCAGAATGATATCCGGGTTGTGGGAGGTCGCCTGAAGGATGGCCTCCTCCCCCGTCAGCGCCTCGATGAAGCGGTAGCCGTTGGCCTTGAGGGTGGTGGTGATCAGCGTGCGCACCGGCTTGTCGTCCTCCACCACCAGGATCGTATACTTATTCATGCAACTGAACCTCCTCTGCGGGAAGCGTAAATTCAAAGATCGTGCCGTGGGGCTGGTTGTCCCTTACGGAGATCGTGCCGCCGTGGGCCGTGACGATGGACTTGCACAGAAACAGCCCCAGACCCAGGCTGCGGCGGCTGTCCGCCACCCGATTCGCGCCGCTGTAGAACATGTCGAACACCTGCGCCTTGGCCTCGTCGGAGATGCCGGGGCCGTCGTCGGCGATGCGCACCACCACCCACGCCCCCGCCTTCTCGGTTTCGATGCGGATGTGCGAGCCCGCCGGGGTGTACTTGATGGCGTTGTCCACGATGTTGATGACCACCTGCACGATCAGCCGCGCGTCCATGTGAGCGAGGAGGAAGTCCTCGCTGCTGTGCACGCTGATCTCGTGCTCCACGCTTTTGCGGTTGATGTGGCGCAGCGCCTCGGCGATGACCTCGTCCATCAGCTCTGCGGAGGGATTCAGGTTCATGCGACCCTCCTCGATGCGGGTGACGGACAGCAGGTTCTCCACCAGGTTGATCAGCCACATGGAGTCGTCGTAGATGTCGGCGTAGAGCTGGCGCTTGGTGGCCTCGTCGAAGTCATCTGCGCTGGTCAGCAGGTTGCTGGCGTTGCCGGAGATGGAGGTCAGCGGGGTGCGCAGGTCGTGGGAGATGGAGCGCAGCAGGTTGGCCCGCAGCTGCTCATTTTTGGCCAGGATGGCGGCGGCCTCCTTCTCCCGGGCGTTCTTCTCGTTCTCCAGCGCCAGCGCGCCCTCGCCCAGCATGGACAGCAGCACGCTGTACTCGAAGGAGCCCAGCGGCTCTCCGTCGATCGCGATGCCCACCACGCCGTACACGTTCTGATTCACGCGGATGGCCAGATACAGGCAGCGCGCGCCGGAGAAGGTGTCCGTGGTCGCGCCGGCGTGCTTGTTGTTCCGCAGCACCCACTGCGCCACCTCGCGCGCATCGTCGCCGGTCATGTCCTCGCGCAGCGTCTCCGGCTGCGCGGCAAACAGGCGCGGCGCGCCCAGCTCTCCGCCCTCGCAGAGGTAGATCGCCACGTCCCGATTCAGGAGCTTCACGATCTGATCCGCCAGCGCGGAGGCGATCTCCTCCCGATCCCGGGCGCGGTTGAGCAGCTGGTCGGTGTCGAAGAGGATCTTCGTGCGGTATGCCGCCTCCGCCGACTGCCGGGCGTGGTTCTTCAGCCGCACGGTGAGCGTGCCGGTGATGTAGGCCGCCAGGAACATGATGGCGAAGGTCACCGGATAGCCCGCGTCGTAAGCGTGCAGCGTGTAGCGCGGCTCGGTGAACAGGTAGTTGAAGATCACCACGCTGGCGATAGAGGAGATGATGCTGTAGCCCGGGTGCGTCGTGACCAGCGAGGTGATGAGCACGCCCAGGATGTAGGCCATGATGATGTTGGCCTCGCTGAAGCCCAGCTCGTAGAACACCACGCTCAGGGCGGTTGCGCCCAGCAGCACCACGAAGCTCTTGAGGATGTCCCAGGGCGAGAACGTCGCCAGCGGCCCGCGACTGCGCCGGGGCCGGTAGTCCGCGTCGGAGGTGCTGTCCGGGATGATGTAGATGTCCATGGACGGCGCGCGGGCGATCAGCTGATCCGTCAGCGACGGCTTGGGAATCAGCCGCTTGTGCGCCGCCGCACTGCGGCCCAGCACGATCTTGCTGACCCCGGAGAGCCGGGCGAACTCCGCGATCTGATAGGGGATGTCGTCGCCGCAGACCGTCTCGATGGTCGCGCCCAGCTGCCGCGCCAGGCGCATGTTCGCCCGCAGGCGATCCCGGTCGGCCTCGGACATGGCGGCAAAGTCGGGGGTCTCCACGTAGAGCGCGGTGAAGCCGCCGTGAAAGGCCGCGGCCATGCGCGCCGCCGTGCGGATGATCCGGGCGTTGGAGGGCGCGGAGGACAGGCAGACCAACACGTGCTCGTCGGTGTGAAAGCGCGCGTTTTTCTCTCCGGTCAGCAGGTTCACCCGGTCGGCGCAGCGCCGCAGCGCGATCTCCCGCAGCGCCCGCAGCGTCTCCAGCGTCCAGTTTACGTCCCCTCGCTCCGCACGCATGCGCTCCAGCAGATCCTCGGGCTCCACGTCCACCAGCTCCACCTGATCCGCCCTGTCGAACACCTCGTCAGGGATGCGCTCCCGCTCCGGCGCGCCGGTGATGGCGGCAACCTGGTCATTCAGGCTCTCGATGTGCTGCACGTTCACCGTGGCGTAGACGTCGATCCCGGCGTTGAGCAGCTCTTCCACGTCCTGATACCGCCGGCTGTGGCGGCAGATCGGGGCGTTGACGTGGTTCAATTCGTCCAGCAGAATCAGCCGGGGCCTGCGCCGCAGCGCCGCGTCGAGGTCGAACTCGCCCGCACCATTGGGCAGGCGCATCATCGGCAGGCGCTCCAGCGCGCCCACGCGGGAGCGGGTTCCCGGACGGCCGTGGTCGTCCACCCAGCCGCAGACCACGTCCACGCCCCGCCGCCGCGCATCCTGCGCCGCCTGAAGCATGGCGCAGGTCTTGCCCACGCCCGGCGCGTAGCCAAAGAAGATCTTCAGTTGTCCGCGATTGCGATCCGCCGCGCGTCCCTGCATCTCCATCCGATCTCTCCCCCGAAGTGATACTCACAGCCTGTACAATCCTATTTTATCACCCTTCGGGAAATATTGTGTGAATCCCCGCGCCTTTTTTCGTGTTCCTCCTCTGGGCCGCGCACGCAGCGGTCGATGAAGCGGTCGATCCCCTTCGTGAACCGGAGACCCAGCAGCGCGAACAGTATGAAGGCCGCAAAGAGCAAGATATCCTGCATGTTCCTTCTCCCCCTGACGTTTCCCGGCTCAGATGTGCAGGCACTTCTGGATGTCCCGGCTGCTGCCCAGCACCAGCACCGTCTCGTCCGCCGTCAGCACGGTGGACGAGGTCACGCCGATGTCCAGCTTGCTGGTCTTCTTGATGCCCAGAATGTTGATGTTGTACCTGCGGCGCACGTCCAGCGCGCCCACGGTCTTGCCCACCCAGCTGTGGGGCACGCTGACCTCCACGATGGCGTTGTCGTCGTCCAGCTCGATGTAATCGATGATGTGGTCGGAGGTGTAGCGGATGGCCGTCCAGGAGGCCAGCTGCTTCTCGGGGTAGACCACCTCGTCCGCGCCGTTGCGCAGCAGGAACTTGGCGTGCACGTCCCGCGCCGCGCGGGAGACCACCTGCTTCGCGCCCAGCTCCTTCAAAAGCGCCGTGGTCTCCAGCGAGCTCTGGAAGTCATCGCCGATGGCCACGATGCACACGTCGAAGTTGCGCACGCCCAGCGAGGCCATGAAGCTGGCGTTCTTGCTGTCGCCGATCTGCGCGTTGGTCACGTAGGGCAGCACCGCCTCCACGCGCTCCTCCTTCTGGTCGATGGCCATCACCTGATGGTGCAGCTCGTGCAGCTTGATGGCGATGTGCCGCCCGAATCTGCCCAGTCCTACCAACAGCACGCTCTTCATATGTACATCTCCTCATCCCACAGTAATTTTTTCCTTCGGCAGCCGGGACACGTAGGCCCGCTTGCCGGACGCCGCCGCGAAGATCAGCGTGAGCCCCCCGACCCTGCCGAAGAACATAAGTCCCATCAGAATCCACCTCGATGCGGCGCACAGCCCCGGCGTGATGCCCAGCGTCAATCCCACCGTGCCGATGGCGGACGCTGCCTCGAACAGGCAGGTCAGCACCGGCAGATCCTCCAGCAGGCTGATGGCCAACCCGCCCAGCAGAAACAGCGCAAGATACATCAGCAAAATCGCCGCCGCGCTGCGCAGCGCGTCCGTATCGATCCTGCGCCCGAAGCAGCGCACCGTCTCACGCCGCTTGCACACCGAGACCGCCGACAGAAACAGCACCGCCACCGTGGTGGTCTTCATGCCGCCCGCAGTGGAGCCGGGCGAGCCGCCGGTGAGCATCAGCAGGATGACCAGCGTGAGGCTCGCTTCCTTCATGGCGGTCAGATCCACGGTATTGAAGCCCGCCGTGCGGGGCGTGACCGACTGAAACAGCGAGGCCAGCACGCGTTCGCCCAGCGTCCTGCCCGCCCACTCCTCGCCGCTGAACTCCAGCAGGAAGAACAGAAGCGCCGGAACCAGGATCAGCAGCAGCGTCATGCTCAGAATGATCTTGCTCTGCAAACGATAGGCGCGCAGGTGCCGCCCGTTGGCCCGCACGTCCTGCCAGGTGAGAAAGCCGACGCCGCCGATGACGATCAGCGCCATCACCGTGAGGTTGACCAGCGGATTTGCCGCGTAGGCCGTGAGCGACGAGAAGGGCGCGCGCCGACCCATCAGGTCAAAGCCCGCGTTGCAGAAGGCAGAAATGGAGTGAAACAAGCCGTACCAGATGCTCTGAAGGGGTGAAAAGTCCCTGGAAAACGCGATTCCCAACAGCACCGCGCCGCCCAGCTCGATGAACAGCGTCACCTTCAGGATGAAGCCCGTGAGCTTGACGATGCCGCCCACGTGGTGGGCCGAAATGGCCTCCTGCATGGTGCTGCGCTGCATCAGGCTGATCTTGCGCCCGGACAGCATGGCGATGGCCACCGCCAGCGTCACCACGCCCATGCCGCCGATCTGGATCATGCACAGGATCACGGCCTGTCCGAACCCCGACCAGTAGGTCGCCGTGTCCCGCACCACCAGCCCCGTCACGCACACGGCGGAGACCGAGGTGAACAGCGCGTCCGAGAAGCTGGCGCTCTCCCGGCTTGCCGTGGCGATGGGCAGCGTCAGCAGCATGCTCCCCAGCAGGATCACCAGCAGAAAGCCGAGGATGATCACCTGAAACGATGACAGGTGAATGCGATCGAAAACCCTCATTGGAATGCGAGAGCCTCCTTGCCTTTGTGTTGCCTTAATGTGCTACCTCATTATCGCATGTCCGGCATAAATTCGGCATGAGTTTCACAACCATGGCATTAAGACGGGTTAAAGATTTATCATCCGGGGCCAGAAAAATCCCCCGCGCATTGCACGCGGAGGATTCTGCATCGAAGCGAACATCTCATTTTTCACTTGTTCATGCGCTCCTGCCGGGGCCGAGCTTCTCCGCCACGCAGGAGATGAATTCGCCGTTGGTGGGCTTGTCCGTTGCGTCGAACAGCTTGAAGCCGTACATCCGATTCACGCTCTCCAGCCTCCCACGCGACCAGGCCACCTCGATGGCGTGGCGCATGGCGCGCTCCACCTTGCTGGCGGAGGTGTCGAAGCGCCGTGCCACGCCGGGGTAGAGCTCCTTGGTGATGCGGTTGATCACGTCGTGGTTGTCGATGACCATGTGCACGGCCTCGCGAAGGTATTGATAGCCCTTGATGTGCGCGGGGATGCCCAGGGTGAGGAACAGCTTGGTGATTTTTTCGTCCAGCGTCTCCGGCGCGGGGTCTGCCTCGCCGGCGGCCACCGCCTCCTGCGGCGCGCTTCCGGCAACCTCCACGATGCGGCTGTACAGCAGGTTCATGTCGAAGGGCTTGACCATGTAGTAGCGCGCACCCAGCTGGATGGCCCGCATGATGAAGTCGTCCCGGGCAAGGCCCGTGAGCACGATCACCTTCGGACGCACCGCCTCGTCCATCCCCTTCAGCTCCTCCAGCGCCATGAAGCCGTCCCTGCGGGGCATGATGATGTCCATCACCAGCACGTCCGGCGCATGCGCCCGCACCGCATCCACGATCTCCGTGCCGTCGGATACGCTGGCCACCAGCTCGATGTCCTCCTTCCGGGCGAAGAAATCCGTCAGCAGGCGCAGGATGCTCTGATTGTCGTCCGCCAGCATGACCCGTATCTTATCCACGCTCTTTCCCCCTTTTCCACGGATGATGACAGTGGAATATATGCGCATTTGCCCCGCCTTAGCACAGCTTCACAGGCCCCCTGCGCCGCAGGGTTTGGCGAATGCGCGCCGCGCGAGGCCGTCCGAGTTAACAAACGCGCAAAAAATACTTGTAATCCGGGCAAAATGGCGGTATAATAGATGTAGGCATTTGTGCCATACGCAATCAGATTGGAGACGATTCCCATGGCAATGAATCTCAAAATGACCGGCGTGACCGGTTTCGTAAATCCCGGCGAACTGGACAAGATGGCAGTCATGATGAATGCCGCAAACGAAGTGCTGCTCTCCCGCACGGGCGCGGGCAGCGATTTCCTGGGCTGGCTGGATCTGCCGGTGAACTACGACAAGGAAGAGTTCGACCGCATCCAGAAGGCCGCGAAGAAGATCCAGAGCGACAGCGACGTGCTGGTTGTCATCGGCATCGGCGGCTCCTACCTGGGCGCGCGCGCAGCCATCGAGTTCTGCAAGGGCCAGATGTACAACGGCGTTCGCGAGGCCGGCATCCCCGAGGTCTACTTCGTGGGCAACAACATCTCCTCGGCCTACCTCAACGACGTGGTGAAGATCATCGGCGAGCGCGACTTCTCCGTGAACATCATCTCCAAGTCCGGCACCACCACCGAGCCCGCCATCGCCTTCCGCATCTTCAAGAAGCTGCTGGAGGAGAAGTACGGCAAGGAGGGTGCGAAGGGCCGCATCTACGCCACCACCGACAAGGCGCGCGGTGCGCTGAAGGCGCTCTCCGACGCAGAGGGCTATGAGACCTTCGTGGTTCCGGACGACGTCGGCGGCCGTTTCTCCGTGCTGACCGCCGTGGGTCTGCTGCCCATTGCCGCAGCCGGCGTGGACATCGAGGCCATGATGAAGGGCGCTCAGGACGCGCGCGAGGTCTGCAAGGGCGGCGACATGTCCACCAACCCCTCCTTCCAGTACGCGGCGCTGCGCAACATTCTCTATCGCAAGGGCAAGGGCACCGAGATCCTGGTCAACTACGAGCCCGCGCTGACCATGATGGGCGAGTGGTTCAAGCAGCTCTACGCCGAGAGCGAGGGCAAGGATCACAAGGGCATCTTCCCCACCGCAGCCAACTTCTCCACCGACCTGCACTCCATCGGCCAGTTCATTCAGGACGGCACCCGCAACCTGTTTGAGACCGTGCTGTGGGTGAACAACTCCCGCTCCGAGGCCGTGATCGAGGAGGCTGCCGAGGACATCGACGGCCTGAACTACCTGGCCGGCAAGACCGTGCAGTTCGTCAACTCCAAGGCCTATCAGGGCACCCTGATGGCCCACATGGACGGCGGCACCCCCAACATCATCATCGAAATCGACGAGGCCGACGCCTATCACTTCGGCTACCTGGTCTACTTCTTCGAGAAGGCCTGTGGCCTGTCCGGCTACCTGCTGGGCGTGAATCCCTTCGATCAGCCCGGCGTCGAGGCCTACAAGAAGAACATGTTCGCCCTGCTGGGCAAGCCCGGCTTTGAAGAGCGCCGCAAGGAGCTCGAAGCCCGTCTGTAAGGCTGTTCAAAACGACAATGGAGATCCGCGTTTGCGGGTCTCTGTTTTTGTTGCACCCATATATTGCATTTGCATTCCCATCCGCGTTCGTGTCATAATGGAATCACAGAAATACGCTTTTGTATTCCCGGAGGACGACATGATACGAAGGCTGCTGCGCATCGCGCTCTGCACCCTGCCGCCTGCGCTGCTCTGCGCGGCTGTACGGCTGCTTCCCGGCTTCGCCGCACACTGGTCGGCTTGGGTCGCGCGGCCCATGCTGCAAAGAATTGCATTGATTGGCGCAAGGCTCCCCTTCTCCCTGATGGAGTGGGGTATGCTTGCGCTGATTCTTGCGCTCTGCATCGGTTTCATCCTGCGTCTGTGCAGGCGGGGCGTGGTGCATGCCGCTGCGCATCTGCTGCGCCGCATATGCATGCTTCTGATGGCGCTGATCTGGCTGATCGCTGCGCTGTGGTACCCCCTCTACTTCGCGGAAGCACCCCTGCGCATCACTGCTACTTCCGCGCAGCTGGCCGCGTCCTGCCGGGTTCTGATCGACGAACTCTCCGCAGCATCCCTGGACTTCACTGCGCCGCCGGAGGATCTTCCCGCCAAATTCTCCCCTTTTCCATTTTGGATGGACGCGCTGAACCTTGCGGGCTTTGCGTCCTTTCTCACAGGAGAGGCTCTGGTCTCGCCGAAGCTTGAGGTTGCGGCGGTACCCTTCGTGGCGGTGCACGAATTCATGCACACCCTCGGCCACGCGGACGAGGGACAGACGAACCTCGCCGCCTGGGAGGAATGCTTGCGCCGGGGCGGAGTGTACGCCGGCTCCGCGCGGCTGTGGGCACTGAAGGACAGCCTCTCACTGCTGCGCCGTGCGGACTACGCCGCTTGGTCGGTCATTCGCGCGGAGCTTCCGACGGAAATCGATGTGCTGCTGACGCAGCTGGGCGGCGAGACGGCCCCGCCCGGGGACGGCGCGCTGGCGGTGCTTGCTCCTCTGGGACTCGCGGAATCCGTGCAGAGCTACGATATTCTCGCACTCTGGCTTGCGGCAGAGATGTCTGTCTGATATAATGGAGGACAGCAAACCAAAGGAGCGCGATGGCGTGAAGGAATTCATCATCTCCGCCGCGGATGACGGTCGGAAGCTGGAGAAATGGCTGATCCGGGAGATGCCCACCGTGGGCATGGGCATGCGGCAGAAGCTCTACCGGCAGAAGTGCTTCAGGCTCAACGGCGCGCACGTCAAGGGCGACGCGCGGCTAAGCAAGGGCGACGTGCTGCAAATCTACGCAAGCGACGCGCTGTTCGAGAAACCCCGCCGGGAGGACCCCTTCCTCTCGAAGATCCGGCCCGAGCTGCACATCCTCTATGAGGACGAGAACCTGCTGCTGGCGGACAAGCGCCCCGGCCTGATGGCGCACCCCGACGCCAACGAGAAGGTGCGCACACTGCTGACCCACGCCCAGGCCTACCTCTACCAGAAGGGCGAATATGACCCCGCCGCGCCCGAGGCCTTCGCTCCGGCGCTGTGCAACCGCATCGACCGCTTCACCGGCGGCATCGTGATCGTCGCCAAGAACCGCGCGGCCATGCAGGTGCTCAACCAGAAGATCCGAGACCGGGAGATCGGCAAGTTCTACTACTGCATCGCGCTGGGCAGTTTCTCCCGCCGGGAGGGCATGCTGGACAACTGGATCGTCAAGGCCCCCGGCGCAAAGAAGGTCTCCGTCAGCGACCGCATGGTTCCCGACGGCCAGCGCGCGCAGACGAAGTACCGCGTGCTCTGCCAGAAAAATGGGCTTAGCCTGGTGGAGTGCGAGCTGCTCACCGGGCGCACCCACCAGATTCGCGCGCAGATGGCCCACGCGGGGCATCCGCTGCTGGGCGACAGCCAGTACGGCGATCCCCGGCGCAACGAGAAGTACGGCCGCAGCTACCAGGCGCTCTACGCCTACAGGCTCCGCTTCGACTTCACCACCGACGCGGAGCCTCTCAACGGCCTGAAGGGTCGGGAATTCACCGTGCCCGAGGTGCGCTTCATCGCGGAATACTTTCCGGAGTACCGCCCATGAGCCTGCTGCTGTATGGCGAGATTCGCCCGATTGAAGCCGTCCCCGACTTCGGCGCGGCGCTTCACGAGCACCTGCGCGCCAAGTCCAACCCCGCCGTTCATGCCGCCAGCGCCGCCGCATGGAGCCTGCTGGCCGAGGGCCTGCGCAGGCTGGGTCTGGAAGAACTGCCAGAGGTTCGCTTCGATCCCGGCGGCAAACCCCGCTTCATCGACAGTTCCCTCCACTTCAGCCTGAGCCACAGCGGAAAGCTCGCCGCCGTGCTGATCTCAGATGAACCCTGCGGCGTGGACATCGAACTCGTGCGCCCGGAGGTGGCCGCGCGCCTGCGGGAGCGCTGCCTGTCCGACGCGGAGCGCGCACGGGACTGCGACTTCTTCGAGCTCTGGACGAAAAAGGAGTGCATCGCCAAGCTGGACGGCAGCGGCATGCGCAGCCATCCCAGCGAGATCGACACGCTGGACGCGCGCTGGAGCCAGCGCTTCTTCACGACCCGCGTCCGGGACGACCTCGGTCAGGAATACGTCCTCAGCGCGCTCTGCGCGGATGCGGAGACGCTATCCATCACAAAAAATGACACCGAAGCGTGAAACCACGCCCCGGTGTCATTCATTTTACAACTTTTCCAGCGCCGCCACGATGTCCTCGAAGGCCATGCAGTGGCTGGCCTTCACCAGCACCACGTCGCCGCTGCGAATCACATCCTTCAGATTCGCGATCAGCGCGGCCTTGTCCGCGAAGTGCAGCGCCTGCGCGCCGGCCTCCACCGCGCCCTCGTAGGTCGCCCGGGAGCGCTCCCCGCAGGCAAGCACCAACTCCACGCCCACTTCCGCCGCATGTTCGCCCACGCCACGGTGCAGCTGCGCGCTGTTCTCGCCCAGCTCCAGCATGTCGCCCAGGATGCACACCCGGCGACCCGGCATGGTGCACAGGGAATCGATGGCCGAGGCCGCGGAGTTCGGGTTGGCGTTGTAGCAGTCGCTGAGGATGGTGATCCCACCCGCGCGAATCAGCTTGGCGCGGTTGCCCACGGTCTGGTACTCCGCCACGCCCGCAGCGATCTCATCGTCCGTCAGGCCCAGCGCCCAGCCCACCGCCGCTGCCGCCAGCACCGCGTAGGCCAGGTGGGTGCCGAAGGCCGGAACCTGCACCGGGAAGCTGCGGCCGTGGTGGCAGATGCGCATGCGCGTGCCCGCCTCGGCCAGGTTCTCCACGTCCACGGCGCGGAAGTCGTTGCCCTCGTTCAGGCCGAAGGTCAGCTTCTTCACCGGAGCATCGTAGCTCCGCAGCAGCGGATCGTCGCCGTTCAGGATCGCCAGGCCGTCGGTCGGCATGCAGTCAAAGACCTCGGTCTTGGCCCGCAGCACGCCCTGCCGGTCGTGCAGGAACTCCAGATGCGCATCGCCGATGTTCGTGATCACCGCCAGGTTCGGCCGCACCATGTCCGCGAGCCGGGTCATCTCGCCGAAGCCGCTGATGCCCATCTCCAGCACCGCCGTCTGGCTATCCTCCGGCATCTCCAGGATCATCAGCGGCAGGCTGATCTCATTGTTGAAGTTCATGCGGTTCTTGTGGGTGCGGAAGCGCCGGTTCAGCACGGCCCAGATCATCTCCTTGGCCGTGGTCTTGCCCACGCTGCCGGTCACGCCCACCACCGGGATGTTGAAAAGACTCCGGTACCAGCCCGCCAGCTTCGCCACGCCACTGAGCGTGGAATCCACCACGATGCAGGGCGTCTCCGCGTCATTCGCGGGTTCGCGCTCCGCAAGGCAGCAGGCCGCGCCCCGCCTCAGGCAGTCCGCCATGAAGTCGTGGCCGTCCACCCGCGCGCCCCTGTAGCAGACGAACATCGATCCCTCGCCCGCGGTGCGGCTGTCGCTGGTCACATTGAGAACCGCGCGCTTCAGGCCCTCCGCGTCGCCAAAGTAGCGCCCGCCTGTGGCCGCAACTGCGTCCGCAACGGTGAAAGCTCTCATGCGCGAACCTCCTTCAGCGCCAGATCGACGATTTTCTGGCACAGGCTGTTGTAGTCGATGCCCACCGCCGCGGCCTCCTGGGGCATCAGGCTGGTGGGGGTCATGCCCGGCAGGGTGTTGATCTCCAGGAAGTAGATGTCGCCCTTCTCGTCCACGATGTAGTCCGAGCGGGAGTAGCCCTTCAGGCCCAGCGCGTTGTGCACGGTCAGCGCGACCTCGCCCAGACGGCGCTCGATCTCGGGATCGATGGGCGTGGGGCAGATCTCCAGCGTCGCGCCCGCCTGATACTTGTTCACGTAATCGTAGAAGCCCTGCTTGGGGATGATCTCGATGGAGGGCAGCGCCACTCCGTCCAACACGCCCACATCGATCTCACGGCCCTTGACGTACTGCTCCACCACCACGCGCTCCAAGCCCAGGTTGGCCTTCAGCGCGTCCGCAAGCTCCGCCTCGGTATTGGCGATGGCCACGCCGATGGAGGAACCGCTGTCCACGGGCTTGACGACCACCGGCAGCTGCGTCTCCGCAACGATGGCGGGGATCTCCTCCTCAGTGTATGTATGGGTCTTCCACGCGGGGGTGCGCACGCCCAGCGGCGCGACAATCTGCTTGGTCAGATCCTTGTCCATGGCCAGCGCGCTGCCCAGACAGCCACTGCCGGTGTAGGGCACGCCCAGCAGATCCAGCGTCGCCTGGATGCGGCCGTCCTCGCCGCACGCGCCGTGCAGGCCCAGGAACACCACGTCCGCCATCTGGCACAGCTCCAGCACGCCCTTGCCGATCTTGCTGGGGCTGACCCACCTGCGGGACGCCTTCACCTGCTCGAGATCCGGCGCCTGGGAGCCAACCTGCGCCTCCTGAATCTCCGGCAGCTCATCGAAGATGCGCTCGATGGGCGTGTCCACGTCCTCCAGCCCGAAGAACATATCCACCAGCACCGCCCGGTGGCCCAGCGCGCGAAGTGCCTTGCAAATCAGCGTGCCGCTGGTGATGGAGACGTTGCGCTCCATGCTCAGGCCGCCGCACAGCACCACAATTTTCATATGCGATTCCGCCTTTCCCGAAGCGCAGCATCCGGCGCAGGGCCGGGGCGCTCCGAATGTCGCTCACAATTTCAATCCATGTTGATAGGAAAATCCAGTTTTGATTATAACACCTTTTCCAGCCCCTTTCCCCTCTGTTTGCGTTAAGCGCGCGCACCGCCCGCCTGCTTTTTTCAGAAAATCATACGCTGGCCCTGCCGAACCGTTTACAAATGGGTCTGGAATGTGCTATACTGTTATACGGTTCTAATACGGAGAGGGAGTGTCCGACATGGTTGAAATCCGAGAAGTGCGCAGCAAGGCGGATCTGAAGCGGTTCGTCGTCTACCCGAACCAGCTCTATCGCGATGTTCCCCAGTACATGCCGCCGCTGATCTCGGAGGACATGGCGGACTGGAACCGCAAGGGCAATCCGGCCTTTGCCTACTGCGACGCGCGCTGCTGGCTGGCGCTGCGGGACGGCAGGATCGTGGGCCGCATCGGCGCGATCCTCAGCCGCAAGTCCAACGAGAAGTGGAACACCCGCCGCCTGCGCTTCACCCAGGTGGACTTCATCGACGATTTTGAGGTCTCCAGGGCGCTGTTTGACACGGTGGAAGCCTGGGCGCGGGAGCTGAACTGCGACGCGGTGCACGGCCCGCTGGGCTTTACCGACCTCGACCGCGAGGGCATGCTCATCGAGGGCTTCGACCAGAAGAGCATGTTCATCACCTACTACAACCACCCCTACTACCTGACCCACCTGGAGAGGCTGGGCTACGTCAAGGATGTGGACTGGGTGGAGTTCCTCATCGACATCCCCGCGCCGGAGGATCCCATCACGGAGAAGCTGGATCGCCTGGCCCAGCGCGTGGAGAGGATGACCCACCTGCACGTGGCGAAGCTCAACAGCCGCCGGGACTACAAGCCCTACGTGCGCAAGGTGTTCGACCTGATCAACCTCTGCTACGCCCACCTCTACGGCACGGTGGATCTCAGCGACGAGCAGATCAAGAAGTACGCCGACAAGTTCATTCCGCTGATCAACCCGGAGCTGGCCTGCTTCGTGCTGGATGAAAACGAGAACCTGGTGGCCTTCGGCGTGACCGCACCCTCCATGGCTGCGGCCATCAAGAAGCACAACGGCCACATGTTCCCCCTGGGCTTTATCGACATCCTGAAGGCCCTGAAGGTCAACGACACGCTGGATCTCTATCTGATCGCCGTGCACCCGGACTACCGCAACCGGGGCGTGAACGCGATTCTGATGAACCACGTGCTCAAGGGCTGTCACAAGCTGGGCATCACCGTGGCGGAGACCGGCCCCCAGCTGGAGACCAACGAGAAGATCCAGAACCAGTGGAGCATGTTCAAGTACCGCAACCACAAGAAGCGCCGCTGCTGGGTCAAGCAGCTTGCCAATACATAAGTCCCTACGGACGCAAAGGTAGCTGTCTCAAAACGATTTATCGTTTCAAGGCAGTCCCTCAACACAGAATCACTGCCCCATTCTTGCCGGGGCAGTGATTCGTTCAATGAAACACGGCAGTTTGTGGCTGCGGCGCCTCGCCGCCGGCGGGGTGAAGGCACCCCGCCCTACAACCATGCAGGGCTGTCTCAAAGCACATTTCCCGCTTTGAGACAGCCCCTTTTCTCATGTGTTCCAGACTGAAACTTACGCGCCGCCGAGCACGAAGGTCATGCGCACCGGGTTGTGATCGGTGTTGGCATAGGCGGTGTCCACGATGGCGCAGGAGTTGACCTGCACGTTGTCGGAGACGATG
>JBJEJN010000012.1:0-4649 GCA_051878085.1 Aristaeellaceae bacterium
GGCAGGCCGTGGGTGTCCCAGCCGGCCTTGCGCAGCACGTTCTTGCCCTTCATGGTCTGATAGCGCGGGATCAGATCCTTGATGGCGCGGGTCTCGATGTGGCCGATGTGGGGCTTGCCGTTGGCCGTCGGCGGGCCGTCAAAGAAAGTGAAGGTGTCCTGACCCTTGCGCAGGTCGACGCTCTTTTTGAAGATCTCGTTTTCTTTCCAGAACTTCAGAACCTCCTTCTCGCGGGCAAGGAAGTCCATCGAGGTGGAAACTTTCTCAAACATGCTGCACTCCTCCAAATTAAAATTCGCCCTCATCCCTTTGGGACGAAGGCGCTTCGCGGTACCACCCAAATTGGCGCGGGGAAGCCGCACCCACTTGATTTCTGCTGTAACGGGCGCTCCCGGCGAGGCCTACTGACCGATCGGCGTTCGGTTCGCTGCTCCGAGGCGATTCCCTGTGGATGCTCCCGTCCGGACTTGCACCAGTCTCCGGCTCGCTGCGCGAAAGCGCGTCCCAGGCGTTCCTCATCAAGGCATAGATAATTACCATAGTATTATAGCCGTTTTTGGAGAGCTTGTAAAGCCCCCAATGGGATTTTAACGTCCCCGTGAGAGAAAAAAGGAGGAGAACCGGCGGTTCTCCTCCCCGAACGGGAACGCGATCAGCCTTGCAGGCCCTTGATAGCGATGGCGGTGACCAGCTCGTCCGCGTCCACGGTCAGCTCGTAGGTCACGCCGTTGAGCACCTCGAACTCCACGGTGCGCACGCCGTTTTCGTAGGTGCTGTCCTTGGAGGGAGTGCCCAGGGTGGCGGCAGCCTCGCTCAGCGCAGTCACGCCGGGCTGGATGCCGTCGGCGCAGACCAGAGGGCCGTCCTGGAGGGCGGAAGCCTTGATTTCGTTGATGCTGCACTCGGCCAGCGTGCATCCCTCGCTGCTGTAGTTGAACGCGCCCACGTAGACCAGGCCGGCGCCGTTGTACAGGTACATGCGGTCGCCGTAGACCCAGATGCCGCCGGCGTCAATGGCGTCGTCCGCCGAACGGTCGGAGGGCAGCACCCAGCCGTTGTCCAGCAGATCCTGCAGGGTCGCGCCGCGCCGGTAGAGCTTGCCGTCCAGAATGTAGGAATCAAAGGGCAGGCTGGACGGATCGGGCAGATCCTCATCCGCAACGCCGGCCCTGGAGGAATCCACAACGCCGTACTTGGTGACCAGATCGTTGTCCATGGTCAGCCGGGTCAGCTTCGCATTTTCATCGGCGCTCTCAAAGTACAGGTTCCAGCTGTAGAGCCTGCCGTAGACATAGTAGGTGAGGCTGGTGCTGTCGTAGGTGTGGCCGTATGTGTCCGGGCCGCAGGCGTCCACGACTTCCTTCATCGTGGTCTCGCCCACCACCAGGCCGCCCACCGACTGGCCGGCATGCTTGTCGCTGTTCAGATTGACGCCGGTGGCCCAGAAGGGGTCCTCGGTGGTGGTGACGTAGTCCACGCGCACGGAGAAGGCGTTGCGGCCGTCGTCCACGGGCACGTCGTAGTAATACTTGCCCTCGGTCAGGCCGGTGACGTCGGGAACGCTCACGCCCATTGCGGTCAGATCGGCCACGGAGACGGGGAAGCTGTAGGTCTTGTTGCCCACGATCAGGCGGGTGTCGTACAGATTGATGACGCCGGCTTCCTCGGCGGAGGCTGCGTAGGCGAGTGCGCCGACCGCGAGCAGGGCGATCAGCAGGATCGAAAGGATGCGGTTCTTCATGTGTGAGGACTCCTTTGTATAATTCGTTCGCTTCATTATAACATGGCGCTCAAAAATTTACAACGGAACGGAGGATTTTTTATGGTAAAAGCGTGTCACGCATGCGGGAGCAGCGAAGCAGGAGGGGGGTGGGCACAAAAATACCGCCCGAAAATCTTCGGACGGATCAGCGCTCAGCGGCGGCGCAGCAGGCCGCTCAGGCCGCGCCGCTTTTCCTGCTGGGCGCGCTCGGCCTCCTTCAGCGCGCGGGCGTACTTGGCGTTCTCCGGCTGCTGGTGGGCGGCGACGGACAGGTAGATCAGCGCCTTCTTCACGTCGCTGGTCTTCATCAGCACCGCACCGAAGAGGTAGTTCCACTCCGCGCAGCGGGTGGCGATGTCCATCAGCATGCGCCGGGCCAGGGGATACTGACCGCCGTCGATCAGCTCCTCGATGCGCTTGAGCGCGCGGCTCTCGGATTCGGCGTCGGCGAGCTGGGGAGGCTCCTTCAGGCAGGCCCGGTAGGCGGCGTTGATCTCCGCCATCTTTTCGTTGGCCCAGTCGCGCTCCGGCCCCTCCATAAAGCGATCCGGGTGCCAGCGCCGCGCCAGCGCGCGGTACGCCGCACGGATCTCCGCCTTGGTCGCCGTCGGCGGTACATTGAGCACGGAATATGCGTTCACAGAATTCACCTCAGGTATAAGCTATTCGTGCACTCGGGATTCAATACTGATTATAGAGAAAAATCCGCGCACTGTCAAGTTCTGAAGCTTTTGAGGCGCTGTTCCCGGAAAATGTTTCAAATTCATTGCGCAAATGTGCGAAAAATACGAAACGGTGAACATTCCGGCCATTCCTTTACTTGCCACGGATTCTGGCGTAAAATGGTTTTACTATTGTGGTAATTTGTCATTACCCGTCGAATTGTAGAAGGATGTGCTGAACTTGCAGAAGCGGGAACCGGTGCGCAGGCGCCCAAAGCGCCGCCGGATGAGCTACAACGCCCGTACGCGGCTGTGGCTTGTTTTGTGCTACCCGGTTGGCCTGACCCGCATGTGGCGCAGCCGCTGCAGCTGGAAGCTCGGCACGAAGTACCTGATCTCCAGCATTGCGCTGGTGGTGCTGGCGGCAGTGCTCCTCGCGCCCGCACCGCAGAACGTGCGCAAGGGCAGCATCGAGCTCTACGGCGAGGACCCGGAGGTCGAGGTCTACGGCCCGGTGCTCCCGCAGAATTACGTGATGACCGCCTCAAGTTCCGCAGGCCAGTCCGTCATCGTGCGCAGCGAGGACATCGTGGACGACACCGTCTACGTCTACGCCAGCAAGAAGGGCAAGGCCTACCACCTCAAGACCTGCGAATACTACTACGACGGTTCGCAGAAGCTGACGGTGTACGAGGCCTATTACATGGGCTATAAGCCCTGCAGCAGCTGCAATCCCCCGATCTACACCGGCGGCGTGAGCCAGTGAGGCGATTTTGATCCAATACAGGCTGTTTCAGCCTGTTTTTTTCATTCCGGAGGTGAAAATTATGCCCGTTCATGAAACGCCCCGCACCATCGAGGAGCTGCGCGCCTGGTATGTCGCGCACCATCTTCCGCCGGAGGATGTGACGCGCTTCTTCATCGGCAAGGACGTCCGGGAGCCGAGGGCCTTCGGCATCTATCGGGACGGCGACTGCTTCGTCGTCTACAAGAACAAGGACGACGGGAGCCGCGCCGTGCGCTACCACGGTCCCGACGAGGGCTACGCCGTCAACGAGCTGTACCTGCGCCTCAAGCAGGAGATTGCGAACCAGAAGGGCCGCAACGGGGAGAAGCGCCCGGTGGATAAGAAGAAGGAACGGCGGAATATGATCATCGCCCTGAGCATCTTCGTGGCGGCGGTGCTGGTTCTTCTGTTCCTGGACAGCTTCAACCCGGACGACGGCTACTACAACTATCACAATCGCTGGTACTATTACGGCTCCTCAAACTGGTACGTCTACGAGGACGACTGGGTTCCGTACAATGCGGACGCGGAGCTGAAGGACAACTATGAGGACTACTACGTCGGGGAAACGTACAGCAGCGACTACGACGTTCCCGATTTCGCGCTGACGGAGTACTACTCCACCACGGATTCGGACAGCGACTGGGACAGCTCGTCGAGCTGGGACTCCGGCTCGACGGACTGGAGCAGCGACTGGTAAGCGGCGCGCAGAGAATGGCGGGGCTGAGGCTATCGGAGGGAAACTCCGGCAACCTCAGCCCCTTTTCACGCCCTCTCCCCTCCCCTTCCCCTCAAAATTCCCTGCGAAATCGCCCGCCCCGGCGTATCATTCGGCGCGCAAAGCGCGGTTTTCGGACGGAATCCCTTTCCCGCAAATCCCCCCTCTGCTACAATACAGGCACACCGGGCGATGCAAGCGCATCCCCGGCGGGTACAAAGGAACAAACGACCGATCCTGAGGGAAGGGAGTGGGAAACATGAAGAGGATTACGAAGTTTGTAGTTCTGGGAATTGTGGCGCTGCTGGTGGTGATTCTGGCGGCGGACAGCTTTGCGACGGTACCGGTGGGCTCCACGGGCATCCTGCTCACCTTCGGCAAGGTGGAGGATGGCAAGGCGCTCTCCGAGGGCCTGCACATCAAGTTCCCGCTGGTGCAGCGCATCGTATCCATGGACAACCGGGTCAAGAAGCTGGAGCTGAACACCGAGGCCTTTTCCAAGGACATTCAGACGGTGTCGGCCACGCTGGCGGTGAACTACCGCCTGCAGGCGGAGAAGTCCTTCGCCATCTACAAGACCCACGGCACCCAGTACGAGCAGAACATCATCGTGCCGGCGACCCACGAGGTGCTCAAGTCGGTGTGCGCCCAGTACACCGCCGAGGAGCTGATCTCCAAGCGCGCCGAGTCCTCCGACATGATGCGCGACGAGCTGGACGC
>JBJEJN010000013.1:0-23977 GCA_051878085.1 Aristaeellaceae bacterium
TGGGCATCTTCCGCAGCTTCAGGCCGAAGGCCATGTTGTTGTAGACGGTCATGTGGGGATACAGGGCATAGCTCTGGAACACCATCGCAATGTCCCTGTCCTTGGGCGGCACGTTGTTCACCAGCTTGTCGTCGATGTACAGTTCGCCCTTGGAGATGTCCTCCAGGCCCGCGACCATGCGCAGCGTGGTGGACTTTCCGCAGCCGGACGGGCCGACCAGAACGATGAATTCCTTGTCCTCGATCTCCAGGTTGAAGTCGCTGACTGCCGTCACGTCGCCGGGATAGATCTTATAGATGTGTCGCAATGATAAACTTGCCATAGAACCCGCCTCCTAAAACTTTCTCCATTGGACTCATTATAACAAAAAATCAACGATTTGGGTATTGTTTGAATCCACAAAAATAATGTTCGTCTTTTGACGAATTGCAGCAGGGCACGGGAAATGGGCGGCGCGCCGTGGCGAAGCCGGGACGATAATTGGACGCGAATTTGACAAGCCTGCGTTTTTTTCAGAATTCACAGAAAATGATTTGGCGTTTCCCGGGATTTGTATTATAATAAGAGGGGGAAGACGCATTACGGCATGATTCCGATTTCTGGAGGTGGACGATTTGTTGCAGATACAGGCGATACTGAACCATTTGGGGAACCTGTTTACCAATCTGTTTGTCCACCCGGACTGGCGGAACATCCTGGACATCGCGCTGCTGACGGTGCTGATCTACAACCTGCTGAAGCTGGTCAGCTACACCCGGGCCAGCTCCCTGTTCAAGGGCATTGTGTTCATCCTGGCGATGGCGCTGATCTCCGACGCGCTGGAGATGAATGCCGTGAGCTGGGTCTTGCAGCAGATCATCAGCGTCGGCGTGGTCGTGGTGGCGATCGTGTTTCAGCCGGAGCTGCGGCGCGTGCTGGAGCAGCTGGGACGGTCGAAGCTGGCGCGGCAATTGTTCAGCTCACAGAAGCGACAGCGAAACACGCAGATGGAGCAGCACGTGTCCGAAATCATCAAGGCCCTCAATGACATGTCCCGCAAGAAGATCGGTGCGCTGATCGTCATCGAGCGCTCCACCAAGCTGGGCGACGTGATTGAGTCCGGCACGGTGGTGGACGCGGAGATCTCCTCGCAGTTGATTGAGAACATCTTTGAACCCAACACGCCCCTGCACGACGGCGCGATGATCATCCGCGACGAGCGCATCACTGCGGCGGCATGCATTTTGCAGCTCTCCGACGACTACTCCATCTCCCGCGAGCTGGGCACCCGCCACCGCGCCGCCATCGGCATCACCGAGACCACCGACGCTGTGTCGCTGATCGTCTCGGAGGAGACGGGCATCATCTCCATGGCCCGCGAGGGCAAGCTGACCCGCTATCTGGACACCAAGTCGCTGAACATACTTCTGCACGAGCTGTTTACCCCGGATCGCACGCTGTCGAGCTGGATCCTTCAGCCCAGCGGAAAGGAGCAGAAGGATGAAGCCTGAATTCCGCAAGCCCGATTGGAAGCAGATCGGCGCCTGGTGCCGCACGGCGCTCAGGCGCTTCTGGACGGTCTTCACCCGGAGGCTCTGGATGAAGCTGCTCTCGCTGCTGCTGGCAGTTCTCCTGTGGAACTACGTCGTCTCCAGCAACCATGCCATCACGCGCAGCAAGACCGTGACCGGCCTGAACGGCTACGTGACCAGCCAGTCCACGCTGGCCACCTACGGCCTGGCGCTTCTGGACGATCCCACCAGCGCCCTGACCAACGTGACCGTGAAGCTGGAGGTTGCCCAGTCCGACTATGCGCTGGCCTCCCCGGACAACGTGCAGGTCATGCTGGATCTCTCCAGCGTGCGCACGGCGGGCGCGCAGGAGGTGCCGCTGAAGGCCACAAGCACCTACGGCAAGGTCACCAGCATCCTGCCCGAGTCCGTAACGCTGACCTTTGAGACGCTGGACTCCCGCTCCGTGCCGGTGAGCGTGGAGCTGACCGGCGAGAAGAACGCAGACTGCTGGTACAGCGTCAGCCGCACCAACCCCTCGGTGATCACCGTCAGCGGCGCGGCCTCCATCGTGCGCAGCATCTCCCAGGCTCGGGTGTACTCGGACGTGACGGGCGTGAGCGAATCCTACATGCGCGCGGAGCCCTACGTGCTGCTGGACAACGAGGGCAATGAGATCACCCAGTCCATGCTGACCCGCTCCTCGTCCTCCATCACAGTGGTGACGGACGTATATCCCACCAGGGAGATTCCCATCTCCACCGACATCGCCGACGTGGTCACCGGCCGCGTGGCGGAGGGCTACGAGGTCAAGGAGATCGTCATTCAGCCCGAGAGCATCACCGTGGCTGCGGAGCAGGAGCTGCTGGAGGGCATCTCCGAGCTGCTGATCGAGCCGGTGTCCGTGGAGGGCCTGAGCCAGAGCTTCTCCGCAAGGGCCATGATCTCGCTGCTGAGCGACTTCAAGAACGTTTCCACCGAGCAGGTGTACGTGAACGTGACCATCGGCGAGGAGAGCGTGAGCGAGTGGGTGGACAACGTCACCCTGAGCTTCGTGGGCAAGGCGGAAAATCTCCAGCTGGAGTGGCAGAGCGCCGACATCCAGGTGTACGTGACCGGGCCGCGCAGCGCCGTGGAGGCGCTCAAGCAGGACGGCATCCCCGTGACCGTGGATCTGACGGGCCTTGCGGCGGGCAGCTACTCCTGCGAGCTGCGCTTCCCCACGGAAAACTATCCGGACGTGACCTTTGAGCCGGAGACGCCCGCGCTGACCGTAACGCTGAGCGAGGCCCCGGCGGAATAGTACGCTTGAACAATAGGAGGATACCCCTTTCATGACGCAGACAGGATATGCCAATGCGATCGTCAACGCGATGCTGGGCTGGCTCAAGGGCCTGGCCAGCTGGGTGCTGCGCCTGTTCAACCTGTCCGGCGGGTTTTCACCGCTGAAATTTCTGGCGGACAACTGGATGAAGCTGCTGATCGTGCTGCTGGCTGTGGGCGTGGCGCTGGATCTGCTGGTCTGGCTGATCCGCTGGCGGCCGCACTGGGTCTGGTTCCGCAAAAAGCGCGTGATCATCAACGATAAAAACTTCTTCGCCGACGAAAAGTACATCGACTCCCCGGAGGATCTGAAGCGCAGGAGCGCGCCGCGCAGGCGGACGGCTCCGGCGGAGAAGCCCCGGCGCAACTGGGAGGACAGCGACTTCGTCGTGCGCAGCGAAGCGTCCCGCAGGCGTGCCGCGCAGGGCCAGAGAACCGGCGCGGGCGCGCGCGGCTCCCATGTGAAGTCCATGCAGCTGGGCCGCCGCCCCCAGCCGGAGAACAGGGACGTGTTTCAGGACGATCTGTTCAATGTGAACGCGAAGCAGAAGTTCTCGGACAAGTATGAGGACGAGGTGTTCAATGTCTCCAACCTGCCCCGACCGGCGAAAAGGCCGCGCCCGGAGCCCGGTTCGGAGCGCAGAATCGAAGATGGCGCACCCCAGGGCGGCGCGCAGAGGACGAATCGAAGGCGCTGACCGCGAAGGCCGGCGCCTTTCATTGCAAGAAACAAGAATCGGGAGGAAATAAATATGAAGGACTTTAGCTATTGCCTGCCCACGCGCTTTGTGTTCGGGCACGGCGCGGAGCAGCGTGCGGGCGCGGAGCTTGCGGCGATGGGCGCGACGCGGGTGCTGATCCACTACGGCGGCGGCTCGGCGGTGCGCAGCGGCCTGATCGGCCGGCTGGAAGCTGACCTGCGCGCGCACGGCATGGAGGTGTTCCAGCTGGGCGGCGCGATGCCCAACCCCCGAGACGACAAGGTGTACGAGGGCATCGAGCTGGTGCGCCGGGAGAAGATCGACTTTCTGCTGGCGGTGGGCGGCGGCTCGGCCATCGATTCCACCAAGGCCATCGCCCACGGCGCGTGCTACGACGGCGACTTCTGGGATTTCTTCTGCGGCAAGGCGACGGTTGAGAGCACCATGCCCTTCGGCGTGGTGCTGACCACCTCGGCGGCGGGCAGCGAATCCAGCAACAGCAGCGTCATCATGCAGGAGAGCACGAAGATCAAGCGGGGCCTGCGCACGGAGTTCAACCGCCCGAGGATCGCCTTCATGAACCCGGAGCTGGCCATGACGGTGCCGAAGTACCAGATCGCCAGCGGCGCGACGGACATCCTGGCCCACATCATGGAGCGCTACTTCACCTGCGAGACGGAGGTTGACCTCACCGACCGGCTGTGCGAGGCCGCCATGCAGGCGGTGATCCGCGCTGCGCGCATCGCGGTGAAGGATCCCACGAATTACGACGCGCAGGCGCAGCTGATGTGGGGCGGCACCATCGCCCACAACGAGACGCTGGGCGTGGGCCGCGTGGGAGATTTCGGCTCCCATCAGATCGAGCACGAGCTGTCCGCGCTCTACGACGTGGCCCACGGCGCGGGTCTTGCCGTGGTGTTCCCGGCGTGGCTGCGCTTCCAGCTGCGCAAGCCGGAGCACGTGATGCGCATCGCCCAGTTTGCGAACCGGGTGTACGGCATTTCCATGAACTTTGAAAACCCGGCGGAGACGGCGCTGCGGGGCATCGAGGCCCACGAGAGCTTCCTGAAGGAGATCGGCATGCCGCTTACGCTGAAGGAGCTGGGCGCGCGCAGCGAGGACATCCCCGCGCTGGCCGCAAAGACCAAGCGCAATCCGGGCACGGATGTCACCGGCCGCGCATGGCCCGTGAATGGAGCAGAGATCGAGGAGATCCTGCGGATCGCGGACAGGTAAAAAAGGTGGGGCTGTGAAAGAGCGCATCGTCGTTCCTCCACAGCCCCTTTGGGTTCTATACTACATAAGAAGGAGAATTGCTACCGGCCGGCACATCGGGGAAATGTGCCGGTCATAGAAGGGGAAGGAGGGTATTTCCTCGGCATTTCCTGCCGACGCTGTTATTATAGAAGAGAGCTGTGAAGCGGGCGTGTCCGGTCTGTGAACAAATCCGAAACAATCCTTTCGCGGGTGGCGCTCAGTCCATCATCTGGGCGATCTCCGCGTCGCTGAGGCTGGGCTGGAGCGCCCGGTTGATGCCCCCGGCGATGAGCGTGGCGCAGTCCTTGACGATGGCGTCGATGTCCCGGGGCGTGACGATGAGGTTGCCCAGCTCCGTTCCCAGCAGCTCGCGCTCCATGGAGGCCAGGGCCTCCTCGCCGGAGTCGCCCTCGGGGGTGGCGAGCAGCGCGAAGGCGTCCCGGGCCAGCGTGGCGGCGTAGACCACGGTGGGCACGCCCACGGCGATCACCTCCACGCCAAGGGTGTCCTGGGTCAGCGCCTTTCGGTGGTTGCCCACGCCGGAGCCCGGCTGGATGCCGGTGTTGGTGATTTGGATGGTGCAGCCGATGCGGCCGGAGTCCCGGGCGGCAAGGCTGTCGATGCACAAAATCGCCCGGGGGTGCAGCTTGTGGGCAAGGCTCTCCACCATCTCCACCGTCTCCACGCCGGTCACGCCCAGCACGCCGGGTGCGATGGCGCACACGCTCTTGAGGCCGCTGCGGGCGTAGTCGCCGGAGAGCAGGTGGCGGGTGACCAGCGTCTTGTCGATGGTGGCGGGGCCCAGCGAGTCCGGGGTCACGCCCCGGTTGCCCAGGCCCACCACCAGCACCGGCGCGTCGTCGCTGGGGGCCAGCATGCGCGACAGCTCCTCGCCCAGCAGGTTCGCCATCGCAAGCCGCGCGTCGGGATCGTGCTCGCACAGCAAGCGGCACTCCAGCGTCAGGTAATTTCCGCAGGGCTTGCCCAGCTGCCGGGCCGCGTCCTCCGTGCGGATCACCACCTCGCTCAATTGAATGTCGCTCTCCTCCCAGCGGTGCACGTCCACCCCGGGGAAGGAGGAGTCCGTTCCCAGGTTCTCCATGGCAAGATCGGTGCGCACAGCAGTCATGAAATCACCTCGTCTATCAAAATTTCGGAATTAGTTTACCCAAGTTTTTCAACAAAATGTATCTTGGGCCTTGCATTTTGCCGGAGTCGGTGCTATAATACTAGATGCAATTTGCGTAGGGAGGTGAACAATTTGCCGAATATCAAGTCTGCCATCAAGCGCGTGAAGGTGACCGAGAAGAAGAACCTGCGCAACCGCATGATCAAGTCCGCTATGAAGACTCAGATCAAGAAGTTCGACACCGCCGTATCCGCGAACGAGGCCGATGTCAAGCTCCTCAGCGCGACGCAGGGTGCGGTTGACAAGGCCGCGGCAAAGGGCGTTATTCATAAGAACGCTGCGAACCGCAAAAAGGCTCGCATGGCCAAGCGTCTTGCCAAAGCCGCTCAGTAAGGTCACCAAAGTGCAACAGAGGGAACGCGATTGTTTATTGCATTGCGTTCCCTTTGTGTTATACAGAAATTGCAGAGCAAGGGAGGATCAGCATGGAGGATCTGTTTTCCGCGTCCGCGCGCACTCTGGCACCGCTTGCCGACCGCATGCGCCCGCGCACGCTGGATGATTTCATTGGCCAGACGCAGATCGTGGGCAAGGGAAAGCTGCTGCGCCGGGCCATCGAGGCCGACCGGCTCACCAGCTCCATCTTCTGGGGCCCGCCCGGCTGCGGAAAGACCACGCTGGCCTCCATCATCGCCGAGAGCACCCAGGCCGCCTTCGTCAAGCTCAACGCCGTCACCAGCGGCGTGGCCGACGTGCGCGAGGTGCTGCGCGCCGCCCAGGACCGGCTCAACCTCTACGGCCAGCCCACCTACCTGCTGCTGGACGAGTGCCACCGCTGGAGCAAGGCCCAGTCCGACTCCATCCTGCCCGCCATCGAGCAGGGCGTGATCCGCTTCATCGGCTCCACCACCGAGAATCCGATGATCGCCATGACCCCCGCCATCGTCAGCCGCTGCCGCCTGTTCCACTTCGAGCCGCTGTCTGCGGAGGAGGTCAAGTGCGCCGTGCTCAACGCCATCGCCGATCCGGTGAACGGCTACGGCGATCAGGAGGTGCAGATCGACGACGATGCGCTGGATCACATCGCCTTGGTGGCCAACGGCGACGTGCGCAGCGCCCTGAACGCGCTGGAGCTGGCGGTGCTCACCACGCCCATGGAGGCCGACGGCGCGATTCGCGTGACGCTGGAGGTGGCCGAGGAGTCCATCCAGAGCAAGGTGATCCAGATGGACGAATCCCTGTTCTATGACATGCTCTCCGCCTTCTGCAAGTCGCTGCGCGGCTCCGACAGCGACGCGGCGCTGGCCTGGTTCGCCCGGATGAACCGCGCGGGGGTGGATCCCCGGATCATCGTGCGGCGCATCATCGCCCACGCCAGCGAGGACGTGGGTTTGGCCAATCCCATGGCGATGCTCCAGGCCGTCGCGGCCATGCAGGCGCTGGAGGCCATCGGCATGCCGGAGGCCAAGCTGCCCATCTCCCAGGCCATCATCGCCGTGTGCGAGAGCCCAAAGTCGAACTCCGTGGTGCTGGCCATCGACCGCGCCATGGAGGACGCGGAGCGCGGCGGCTATCAGCCGGTGCCGGTGCACCTGCGCGACACCCACTACCGGGGCGCGGATCAACTGGGCTGCGGCGAGGGCTACAAGTATGCCCACGACTATCCCGGCCACTACGTGCAGCAGCAGTACGCGCCGCTGGAGGCTCAGGGCATGCCCTACTACGAGCCCAGCGAGCAGGGCTATGAGAACGAGATTCGCGCGATCCGGGAGAGGCGCGGCTTCGATGACGCGCCGGATCCGAGCGCCTAGAATGCGGTTTGACGGGGCGGGGGTGTGACATGCACCTCCGCCTCGCGCATGTTTTGGGGAAAACCTGCCCATCGGCTGTCATGAGAAGTTAACGCAAAGGGCTTGATTGCGCCGGAGCCTTTCCTTATAATGGGATTGTGTAAACTGCCCTCGGTGCATGCTGCGGGTTCGGAATCGGAATGCGTCCGGCATGCATCGGGTTATACTGGGAACATGGAGTGTTTTGGATTCATGAGCGGCGAACGCAGAGCGCGTGAACTGGCAAATTTTGAGATAGATACGCAGCCCCGAAAGCAGAGCGGAGGTCGCTCCGCCGGGGCGCGCAGCGGCAGCGGAAGCGGCACGGGACGCGCTTCCGCAACTTCTGCTGCCCGGAATTCGGGGGCGAAGGTTGCCGGAACGAGTACGAAGAAGGCGAGTACAGGCGCATCCACAAGGAATTCCAGTGCAGGCGCGAAGAAGGCGGGGACAACCACACGGACTGCAAATGCGGGTACGAAGAAGGCTTCGGGCGCGACCACGCGGACTGCAAATTCAACTGCGAAGAAATCGGGCACATCTGCCCGTACCTCCAGCGCGGGTGGAAGGAAGCTCACGGGCGCGACGGCGAATGCAGCGGCGAAGAAGAAGGCATCTTCCGCGCCCGGAAGGCGCAATCCCCGGAATCCGGTGCAGGAGAATCCGCTGGCACGGCGCAGCTCCCAGAGCGCATACATGCAGGCGGAAGCGCCCCGGCGCGCGCCCGCGCCGAGGATGGCCTACGATCCCTACGACAGCTACGACGACTTCGACGCGCCGCAGCGCGGACCCCGGCGCGCGGGCAATCGCCCGCCCCACGAGCCGCCGAGGAGGCCGCCGCATAAGAAGAAGCGCGGGCGCAGTCCGGTAAACGGCATGACCTTTCTGCTGCTTCTGCTGATCGCGGGCATGGCCGGCGTGGGCGTGTGGCGGCAGCAGGCCTATGCGGAGTTCACGCAGATGAAGGCCGTGGTGGCGAAGCAGACCTTCTACGCCGGAACCACGGTGGAGGGCGTGGACGTGTCCGATATGACCCTTCCGGAGGCGCTGGACTACTGGAACACCCAGATCGAGCCGGGTTACCGGCAGGTGGCGGCGGTGCTCAACGAGGGCGCGCAGGTCACCGCCGAGCAGATGGGCTACACCAGCGACTACGAGACGGTGCTCTCCAGCGCGTGGAACGCCGGGCGGCAGGGCTCGCTGGTGGAGCGCTACAACCGCATCGCGCTGCGCATGGAGTCGCCGTCGAGCTACACGGTCAGCCGCAGCATGTACACCGACGAGGTGGTGCGCGCCTTCGCGTCGCGTCTGGCCGAGCAGATCGATACGGAGGCGCAGGATGCGCATCTGCTTTCCTTCGACTTCGGCAGTCAGAGCTTCCAGTACGAGCAGGAGAAGGAGGGGCGCGTGCTGAACCAGGAGGCGCTGGTTGCGTCCATCGAGCAGGCGCTTCAGAGCGGCGGCGGGCAGATCAGCATGGAGGTGACTGCGGTGCAGCCGCAGGTGACGCTGGAGAACGTGTCCGCGCAGTATGGCATGATCAGCTCCGCCGTGACCAATGCATCCTCCTCCAGCTCCAACCGCCTGTCCAACATCTCGCTGGCCATCTCCCTCATCAACGGCACCTGCCTGGAACCGGGTGAGACCTTCTCCTTCAATAAAACCGTGGGTGAGCGCACCACCGCCCGGGGCTTCAAGACCGCCCCGGCCTACTCCAGCGGCGAGGTGACGCAGGAGGTGGGCGGCGGCATCTGCCAAGTGTCCACCACGCTGTTCAACGCCGCCGTGAAGGCCAACCTCACCATCAACGAGCGCCACGCCCACTCCCTGACGGTGTCCTATGTGGACGCGGGCAAGGACGCGGCGGTGGACTGGGGCAACAAGGATTTGAGGTTCACCAACTCCACCGACGAGAACGTGTACATCTGCTGCTATCTGAGCGACGACAAGCGCGTGCACTTCGGCGTCTTCGGAAAGCTCCTGAGCGACGGCATGACCATCACCCTGGAGAGCAAGAAGACCGGCGACATCGACTACGAGACGGAGTACCGCGTGAACTTCACCATGGCCTCCGGCAGCAGCAAGGTGGTGCAGAACGGCAAGAAGGGAACCTCCGCCGTGACCTACAAGGTCTACTGGGACGCAAACGGAAACGAGATCAGCCGCGAACAACTCTGCAAGAGCAACTATCGGGCGACAAAGGAAATAATTGAGTACGGGCCGTGATTGAATTTTTAAGCGGGCTGTGCTATACTGACGAATAGAGAGAGGTGAAACGAATGGCAAAGCTCTATACCCGGGAGGAGGCCCGCCGCCGCAAGGTGAAGTTTCAGATCTTTGCGGGAATGTTCGATTTTATCGCTGTGCTGGCGGGCATACTGGTCATCATCGGCTGCGTCATTCTGCTCACCGCGCTGGTTCGCTGGGTCGTCGCGGACGTTCCCGTGACCTTCAAGACGCTGTGGGAGATCTTCATGAAGGCAGTGGTCGTGCCCGAGGCGTGACGCGCTGCCGACAGAACAATCCGGCGTGCAACCGCCGGATTTGTGTATACTTAGGACGAGAGCGCTGGGAGATGAGCTTATGAGGACATCCTGGGCACAGCTGGCGGATGAGATCGGTTCCTGCCGCAAGTGCCGCCTGTGCGAGACGCGCACCAACGTGGTTCCCGGCGAGGGCGACCCCCACGCCACGCTGATGTTCATCGGCGAGGGCCCCGGTCACGACGAGGATCTGCAGGGCCGACCCTTCGTGGGGCGCTCCGGCGAGCTGCTTACGCGGATGATCGCCGCCATCGGCCTGGAGCGCCAGCAGGTGTACATCTGCAACGTGGTCAAGTGCCGCCCGCCGCAGAACCGCAACCCCGAGCCGGACGAAGCCCAGGCGTGCCTCAACTACCTGCGCGCCCAGGTGGCGCTGGTGCGGCCGAAGGTGGTGGTGCTGCTGGGCAAGGTGGCCTGCCGCTACACGCTTCAGCAGGAGATCTCCGTCATGCGTCAGCACGGTCAGTGGTTCGAGCGCAAGGGCGTGTGGTTCATGCCCACCTTTCATCCCTCGGCGCTGCTGCGCGACCCCTCCAAAAAGCGCGAGGCGTGGGATGATTTTCAGAAGGTTCGGGCCAAACTAAGCGAAATTCAGGCGGAAGCCGGGGGCGCGGAGGCGGATAAGTGAGCGGCGAACTGGATAGAATGCGCGAGGAGCTGAACCGGCTCATCGCCGATTTGTACGAGGGCGAGAAGAAGATCCTGGTGCACGGCGAGGGCGAGATTGGCGCGCGGGTGATGCTGGTGGGCGAAGCCCCGGGCGAGCAGGAGACCCTGATGGGCCGTCCCTTCGTGGGCAAGGCGGGGAAGAACCTCGACGAGTTTCTGGAGCTTGCCGGACTGGAGCGCAGTCAACTGTACGTGACCAACGCCGTAAAGTTCCGCCCGACGAAGCGCTCCGCCGCCGGGCGCACGGTGAACCGTCCTCCCACCCGGGAGGAGGTCAGCCTGTTTCTGCCCTGGCTGCGGCGGGAGATCGAGCTGGTCGCGCCGGAGGTGATCGTCACGCTGGGCAACGTGCCGCTGCGGGCGCTGACCGGGCCGAAGGCGGTGATCGGAGACGTGCACGGCGCGTTTCAGGACGCGGACGGCCTGCGGCTGTATCCCATGTACCACCCCGCGTCGCTGATCTACAATCCCGCGCTGCGGCCGGTCTACGCGGAGGATATCCGCCGCCTTTCCGCGCATCTGCGCGCGGAGAATCCCGAAAAAAAGTGATTTTGCGCAAATACCCCTTGCGCTTTGGGGACATTTGTGTATAATAACATGGTGTATATGGAAGGAAATTTTTCCCGCAGAAGTCTTGTTGCAAGGCTGAAGCGAAAAACGCCGATGCTGGGAGGAAGTATTCATGGGTCTGATCAAATGCCCGCGCTGTGAATTGAATTACATGCTCGATACCGACAAGATGTGCTCCGTATGCAAGCGCGAGGTTCGCGGTGAGAGCGAGCAGGACGAGATGCTGGAGCTCTGCTCCGAGTGCGGAGAGAATCCGGTGGTGCCGGGCCAGGAGCTGTGCGCCTACTGCCTGAAGGAGCTGGCGCAGCGCGACAGCGATACGCAGAGCGAGGAGACCGTGGTCACGGATACCTCGACCATCGGAGGCATCGATTCCGTCAGCACGATGGACGAAATCGAGCTGGATCTCGACGAGGATATGGGCGGCGAGTCCTTCGCGGAGGACGACGACGGCTTCTTCGGCGACGATGACGACGAGGATGACGAGGATGACATGTCCGGCGAGGATCGCTGAGCGTGGCGGTCTGGGCAATCTCGGATCTGCACCTGCCCGCCCGGCAGAAGCCGATGGACATCTTCGGCCCCCAATGGACGAATCACTTTGAACGGATTCGCGCCGATTGGATCGAGCGGGTGCAGGCGCAGGACGTGGTGCTGCTGCCCGGAGACCTGAGCTGGGCCATGCATCTGGAGGAGGCGCAGGAGGATCTGGATCGCATCGGCGAGCTGCCGGGAACCAAGATTCTGCTGCGGGGCAACCACGACTACTGGTGGAGCTCCATCGGCCGCGTGCGCCGCACGCTTAGGGAGAACTGCTTTGCGATTCAGAACGACAGCCTGTTTCTGGACGGCGTGCTCTTCGCCGGGTCCAGGGGCTGGCAGATTCCCGCGGAGGCGGCGGTGGACGGCGACGACCTGCGCATCTACCTGCGGGAGCGCCAGCGGCTGGAGATGTCGCTCAGGAGCGCCCGCGCGCGCAGCGAGACCGCGCCGCTGATTGCCATGATGCACTATCCGCCGCGCACGGAGTCGGCGGAGGGCTTTTCGGATCTGCTGAAGCAATATGGCGCGCAGGACGTGGTCTACGGCCACCTCCACGGCGCGGGCCTTGCCGGAGCCATTCGTGGCGAGGTGGACGGCCTGCGCTACCACCAGGTTTCCTGCGATGGACTGGATTTCCGGCTCGCGCAGATCCTGGAATAGGAATTCCCAATGGAATTGATGCTGTCGGCTTGCGTTCGGCGGCATTTTTTCACCAATGAAACATGTTAGCAGGATAATACAGCAACGCAATGGAGCCGAAGCATATGCGCGGACTCCGTCGCGGCTGCGAGAACCAAGCTGCGTATTTGGAGAGGGGTGCGATGCGTGAATAAGCGGCTTCTACTTTTGCTGAACCCTTGCGCGGGGCAAAAGCGCGCAAACCGTTTCCTGCCCGAGATCGTTCGCCTGTACAATGATCGGGGCTATGAGTGCGCGGTGTACGTCACCGCGTGCAGCGGCGACGCCACGCCCTACGTGCGCGACCACGCCGCAGACTACGAGCGCATCGTCTGCATCGGCGGCGACGGCACGCTCAACGAGACCATCTCCGGCCTGGTGGAGAGCGGCGTGGACCGTCCGGTGGGCTACATCGCCGCCGGAACCACCAACGACTACGCCAACAGCCTGGGCCTGTCCACGGACATCATGCAGGCGGCGAGGGACGCGGTGGACGGCGAGGGCATCCGCTTCGACCTGGGCAGCTTCAACGGCCGCCAGTTCATCTACACCGCCTCCTGCGGGGCCTTTGCCCGCACGTCCTACACCACGCCCCAGCTGGCGAAGAACCTGCTGGGACACCTGGCCTACATACTGGAGGGCATCCGCGACCTGCCCAGCCTGAAGCCCATCCGCATGCGCGTGGAGTGCGACGACCGGGTGATCGACGGCGAATTCCTGTTCTGCGCGGTGACGAATTCCATCTCCGTGGGCGGCATTCTCAAGCTCGACCGGGATCTGGTGCGCCTGAACGACGGCCTGTTCGAGGTCATGCTCATCAAGAGCCCCAAGCTGCCCAGCGAGCTGACCCGGATCCTGATGGCTCTGAGCAGCTCCGACCTGCCCTGCGACATGATCCACTTCTTCACCGCCGACCATCTGACCATCGAGACCGAGAGCGATGTGGAGTGGACGCTGGACGGCGAGCGCGGCGACTGCGACCGCAAATTTGAGGTGCTCAACCTCCACCGCCGGGTGGAGCTGGTGCTGCCGAAGAAGGCTGTTGAGACCGTGCCTGTGGAGCCGGAGGATGATGCCGGGCTCGACGGCGCGGAAATCATCGATCCGGAGAATGCGGAGCCGGAGGTTGCGGAGGTCATCGACGCGTCCGTCGCTGCGGAGGAGACGCATGCCGAAGATCAACTATCAGATTGAGATGGAAAGGGAGCTGCGCGCCATCCAGGCACGCGGTCAGCGGCCGCTGCTTGCGCTGCACAGCTGCTGCGCGCCCTGCTCCAGCGCCGTGCTGGAGCGCCTGAACGCGCACTTCCGCATCGCGCTGTACTACTACAACCCGAACATCTCCCCGGAGGCGGAGTTCCGGCATCGGGTGGAGGAGCAGAGGCGGCTGGTGCGTCAGATGCCGCTGGCCGATGATCTCACTGTCGCCGAGGGCCCCTACGAGCCGGAGCGCTTCTACGAGCTCGTGCGCGGCCACGAGGGTGATCCCGAGGGCGGCGCGCGCTGCGGCATCTGCTTTGAAATGCGGCTGCGCAGCACGGCGGAGTTTGCAAAGCGCATCGGTGCGGACTACTTCACCACCACGCTGTCCATCAGTCCGCTGAAGGACGCGCAGCGCCTGAACGCCATCGGAAGGGCGCTGGCGGAGGAATTCGGCGTGAAGTACCTCTTTTCCGACTTCAAGAAGCGGGACGGCTATCGGCGCTCCTGCGCGCTCTCCGAGGAATACGGCCTGTACCGGCAGGATTTCTGCGGCTGCGCCTTCTCCCGCATGGAGCGCGACCGGAGGAAGGATTCCAGCGGGGAAAATTGAATTGACAAGCGAGCCCTTCGCGTGTTATATTGCATGCGGAGGGTTTGTTTTATGGCACAGACGTCAACGAAGGAACAGGTGCTGCGCGCGCTGCTAGACGCGCAGGAGTGCATCTCGGGAAATGAGCTGGCGCGCCGGCTGGGCGTGTCCCGCAGCGCGGTCTGGAAAGCCATCGAGCAGCTGCGCGGCGAGGGCTATCCCGTGGAGGCCGCGACGAACCGGGGCTACTGGCTTGCAAGCGGCGCGGACATATTGAGCGTGGCCGAGATCGAGCACTACCGCAGGGGCGGGGAGATCGGCACGCCCATCGAGCTGCACAGCCGGATCAATTCCACCAACAACCGGGCCAAGGAGCTGGCCGCCCAGGGCGCGCCTCATGGCACGCTGGTGCTGGCCGAGCAGCAGACGCTGGGGCGCGGCCGGTTCGGGCGCGCGTTCTACTCGCCCGAGGGCAGCGGCGTGTACATGTCCTTCATCCTGCGCCCGCAGCTTGCGGCGGATCGCGCGGTGTTGATCACCAGCATGGCGGCGGTGGCAGTGGCGCGGGCCATGGAGAAGGTCGCCGACGTGCAGGCTTCGATCAAGTGGGTCAACGACGTGTATCTGGGGCCGAAGAAGGCCTGCGGCATCCTCTGCGAGGCGGGTCTGGACTTCGAGAGCGGTCAGATGCAGTACGTGGTGGTGGGCATCGGCGTGAACGTGGGCTTCATGGACTTCCCGGAGGAGCTTAAAGACAAGGCGACCTCCATCTCCAACGCCTGCGGCAAGCGCGTCCTGCGCAGCCGCTTCACCGCCGAGCTCATCAACGAAATGAACGCCCTCTATCCCCAGCTGGAGACGGGCGCGTTCATGGAGGAGAGCCGCAGAAGATCGAATGTGATCGGGCGGGAGATCGAGGTGCTGCGGGGCGAGGAGCGCTATCCGGCCACCGCCGTCGACATCGACGACGCGGGCAGCCTGGTCATCCGCACCGGCGAGGGCGAGGTGAAAACGCTGCACTCCGGCGAGATCAGCGTGCGGTTTCGGTAAAAGTGAAGGAGCTGTCTCAAAACATACTTTTTGTTTCGAGACAGCTCCACGATTTCACGCGGCGGGGTGAAGGCACCCCGCCCTACGGTTACGCAGGACTGTTTCAAGCATTCTCCCTGCTTTGAGACAGCTCCCTTTGTATGCAGGTCAATTCTTCAGAAGGTCGAGGCGGAGCACCGGGGCGTTCAGCAGGGCGGCGGCGTCGGGATCGTGGGTGATCCAGATGGCGGTTCTGCCGTTCAGGTCGGCCTGGATGCGCCGCAGCACCCGCAGCCGCGCGTCATCGTCCAGCCCGGTGAGGGGCTCGTCCAGCAGCAGCAGCTCGTAGTCCGCAGCCAGAGATCGGGCCACTGCCACGCGCCGCTGCATGCCGCCGCTGAGTTCGCATGTGCGGCGCTGCGCTGCACCGGAGAGGTCCAGCTCGTCCAGCAGCTTGCGCGCATCCGTCCGCGTAAAGCCCGACCGGGCCGTCAGCAGGATGTTTTTCTCCGCCGTCAGGTTCTCCAGCAGCCGGTTCTCCTGAAAGACCGCGCTGATTTTTTTGCCCTCCGCGCCCCGGATTTCGCCGCTGTCAGGGGTCTCCAGCCCCGCGATGAGCCGCAGCAGCGTGGTCTTGCCGCAGCCCGACGGCCCCTGCACGCAGCTGATCTGCCCGCCGGGGAAGCGCCAGCTCAGGCGGTCGAGCACCCGGTTTTCGCCGAAGGATTTGCAAACCTCATGCAGAATCACGTCCATGGTCTCACATCCTCTCCAGGCGCGCGGCGAGGCGGCGCAGCATAAAGCGCAGCAGCCGGGCGCAGACGGCGCTCAGCAGCACGATCGCCAGCGTCCAGGCGAACAGTTCGCCGGTCATCAGGTACACCTTGGCCTTGTAGAGCCTCTCGCCGATGGAGCCCGCCGGGATGGAGATCAGCTCCGCCGCCACGCCGGACTTCCAGGCCATGCCCATCGCCGTGGCGCAGAGGTTTGCAAGCGCCGGGAGCGCGGGCAGCAGGTACAGGTAGAGCAGACTGCGCAGCGGCTTCATGCGCAAGAGCTGCGCCATCTCCAGAAGCTTTGCGTCCGCGCGCTCCAGCTCACTCAGGGTTCCGGCGTAGATCAGCGGGAACACGATCAGGAAACTGATGAGCACGGAGAGGTTCCGGGAGGGTACCCAGATCAGCGCAACGATCACGAAGGAGGCCACCGGGATCGCCCGCAACACCGCGTGCAGCGGGGCGATCAGCTCCCGCACGCGCCGCCACTTCAGCGAGAGTCCCGCGCAAACCCCGCCCGCCAGCGCGCCCAGCAGGAAGCCCAGCAGGATGCGAGATGTGGAATGGAGCGCCGCCGACCAGAACGCGGCGGTGCGCAGAAGCTCCCAGAGGCGCAAAAGCACCGTCAGGGGCGAGGCGAGAAGGAAGTCCCGCCCCACCGCCATGGCGGCGATTTGCCACAGGAGCAGCCAGAATGCGATCGCCCAGGGCCGGACTGCGACCCGGGGCGATTGCACATCAGTTTTCCGGAACGTAGTAGAACTGCGCATCGGGCAGCGCGCCTCCCACGGATTCGGGATCCTGTTCAAAGAGCACCTCCAGATAGCCGGAGAGCTTCTGCTGCATCTCCGCACCGGTGATGCACACGATGTTGCAGGCGGGCAGCGCGGTCTCGGCAACCTCTGCGATTACGATGTCGTATTCACCGATCAGCGCCGCCGCGCCGGGCACGTCCGCATTGGTGTAGGCGACGGATTCGGCGTAGTCGGCGAGGAACGCGTCGATGGTCCCGGCGTTCTCTTCAACCGCCGCGCGGCGGGCAACCACCACGCCGGTGATCATTGCGCTGCCGCCGTCCGCCTGGAGCGCGTCCCACTCCTGGGTGAGATCCAGCGCCATGCGCATGTCATCGGCCTTGGTCATGGCAATGGTCAGGAAGGGCTGGGGCAGCATGGCGCAGGCGCTCTCGTCGGCCATCAGCGCCGCAAGGCACTCGGCGTGCTCGGACTTGTACTCGATGGTCACGTCCACGCCCGGCTCCAGGCCGTTCTGGCGCAGGATGTAGTTCAGGGCGTACTCCGGCGTGGAGCCCTTGCCGGCGGAGTAGATGGTTCGGCCCGCGAGGTCGGACACGGAGTGGATGCTGTCGCCGCGCTCGGCGATGTACAGCACGCCCAGGGTGTTCACGGCCAGCACCTGCAATTCGCCTCCGGTGCGCTGGTACAGCACGGCGGCAAGGTTTGCGGGCAGCGCAGCCACGTCCAACTCGCCCTGCACCAGCTTCGGCGTGATCTCGTCGGCGGCAGCATAGATGTCGAAGGCGTAGCTGCTGCCGCCGTCGTCGGACATCATCTTGACCATGCCCATGGCGGTGGGGCCCTTCAGTGCGGCGACGCGCAGCGCTTCGGCGCTGGCGCAGCCCAGCAGCAGCGTGAGAATGAGAACGGCGGCAAGGATTTTCTTCATGTGGGGTTTTCCTTTCTAAATTGGATTTGTGGGTCAGACCTTGGCGTAGTCCGGGGGGAGGGTAAAGGCGGGCGCTGCACCTTCCTGCGCATCTGCATTCAGCGGCAGGGTGAAGTCAAAGCGCGCGTCGTTGAGGGTCAGCGTCTCGCCGGTGGGCAGGTTGTCCCGGTAGGCGAACAGCGTGGCTTCCAGCGTGCCGCGCCCGGAGATCGCGTCCGCAAGGACATCCACCTGCTCCAGTTCGAGCTTCAGGCTCGAGCCGGAGGGCAAGGCCGCGCCGTCCTTCTCGGACGCGAAGTAGAGCGTCTCCCCGCTGCCGTCGCCCTCGTAGAGGTAGAGGCTTGCAAAGGCCGGTTCGCCCGCGACCGGGTTCTCCGGCAGCATCAGGTACAGCTCCAGGCAGTACGCGCCGCTTGCGTCGTAGGCGTAGAAGCTCAGCTGGAGCGCGCCGTCCATCCGGCCGGAGTACTCCGGGTCGGGATCGAATTTCAGCAGCAGGCTTTCGCCGCCGAAGCTTGCGCCGAAGGCGTCGTCGGGCAGCGTCGCACCGTCGTAGGCGGGGTAGCCGGAGCCGCTGAGGGCGAGGGCACAGGGCAGGCACATCAGCAGCAGGGTGAAAAGGATTGCGGCCAGTGTTTTCATGGGGAAATGCTCCTTTGTGTGGTTGCATCTATTGTAGACCCTCGGGGCGCGCATTGTCAACCCGCAGTCGGCTGGGAAAATTGACAGCCGCGGTTGACAAACGGCGGCGCGGGATGTATATTGTTCACAGATCGAAGCGTATTGAATAGAAAGGATGTTTTTATATGAAGATTGCCATCGGAAACGACCATGCGGCCTATGAGCTGAAGCACCACATCGTGAAGTATCTGCAGGACAAGGGTCACGAGGTGATCAACTTCGGCGTGGACACCGGCGAGCGCACCGACTATCCCTGCCGTGCGGAGGACGTGGCCAAGGCCGTGATCTCCGGTCAGGCGGAGCGCGGCATCGTGATCTGCGGCACCGGCGTGGGCATCTCCATCGCCGCAAACAAGGTGCACGGCATCCGCTGCGCCTGCGTGTCCGAGCCCGTGAGCGCCAGACTGTGCCGCGCACACAACGACTGCAACATGATCGCCTTCGGCGCGCGCATCGTCGGCCCGCAGCTGGCCGAGGCCATCGTGGACGCGTTCCTGGAGACGGAGCACGAGGGCGGTCGCCACGCCGAGCGCGTGAAGCTGATCATGAAGCTGGAGCAGGAGCAGACCACGCGCTGAATAAGGTGGACGGGGGAGCAAGCTCCCCCGCCACGACCACCTCTACCAGATTTTGCTTGAATCCTGCGGATTCCGGTCGCAAAATCTGCAAAGAAGCGATTTTTTCTCTGGAAAATGGGATTTTCCGCCGCAAAAATCGCTCGCACCCGACGTACACGCCGCCGGGTGCGATTGATATATGAAAGGACGGCGCTTCTTTCGCGCTCTCTTTGGTTTCTCGACAGCTTGCGCCCTTCCGATTTGCGTCGGAAGGGCTTTTGTGCGCTCAGTTTTCTTCAAGCTCCCGCAGCCAGGCCTGGGCGCAGGCGTCGGAGGGCATGCGCCAGTCGCCGCGCGGCGAGAGGGTCACGGAGCCGACCTTCGGGCCGTCGGGCAGGCAGCTGCGCTTGAACTGCTGGGCGAAGAAGCGGCGCAGGAAGGTGGCGAGCCAGCTGCGGATGGTGGCCTCGTCGAATTCGCCGTCGAAGGCATGCAGCGCCAGCCGCAGGATCTTTTTCGGCGTGCTGCCGAAGCGCAGCAGGTGGTAGAGAAAGAAGTCGTGCAGGGCGTAGGGGCCGACCAGATCCTCGGTGCGCTGGGAGATCTCGCCGTCGGCGGAGGCGGGCAGCAGCTCCGGGGAGACGGGGGTGTCCAGGATGTCCATCAGCACCGCCCGGAGCGCCGGATCGGCCCGGTCGGCCTCGAAGCGGATGATGTGGCGCACCAGCGTCTTGGGCACGGAGCTGTTGACCGCGTACATGGACATGTGGTCGCCGTTGTAGGTGGCCCATCCCAGCGCAAGCTCCGACAGGTCGCCCGTTCCGATCACCAGACCGCCGCTCTGGTTCGCCAGATCCATCAGCACCTGCGTGCGCTCCCTGGCCTGGGCGTTTTCGTAGGTCACGTCGGTGAGGTCGGGGTCGTGTCTGATGTCGGAAAGGTGCTGTTTGACCGACGCGGCGATATCGATCTCGCGCAGACTTACGCCCAGCGCCTCACAGAGAACCACGGCGTTGCTCCTGGTGCGGCGGGTGGTGCCGAAGCAGGGCATGGTGGCCGCGAGGATGTCCGTGCGGGGGCGGTGCAACGCGTCCATGGCCCGGGCGGCAACCAGCAGCGCCAGCGTGGAATCCAGACCGCCGGACACGCCGATCACTGCCGTGGCGGCGCGGGTGTGCTCCAGCCGCTTCTTCAGGCCGCAGGTCTGGATGCGCAGAATGTTCTCGGTGCGCTCCCGCACGGTGGCGGGGTTCGAGGGCACGAAGGGGTTGGGTTCAAACTGCCGGGACAGGGGCGTATCCCGGATCTCCTGCGCAAAGCTTACGCGGGGCAGGTTCTCATCCCCACGGAAGCCCGTGTTCTGGTGGCGGTCGTGGCACAGGCGCTGGAGGTCGACCTCGCTGAGGATCATGCCGGAATCATCAAGCGGCTGCTGCTCGGCGAGCAGCGCGCCGTTTTCGCAGATCAGCAGGTGGCCGGAGAACACCATGTCCTGGGTGGATTCGGAGGGCGCGGCGGAGGCATAGGCGTAGGCGCAGATCTCCCGGGCCGAGGTGGATCGGATCAGCTCCCGGCGGTAGGCGGCCTTGCCGATGACCTCGTCCGAGGCGGAGGGATTCAGGAGGATCGTCGCGCCGGAGAGTGCCATGGCCTCCGAGGGCGGGGAGACCACCCACGCATCCTCGCAGATCTCCACGCCGAAGCAGTAGGAATCCAGTTCGTCATGGGCAAAGAGCAGCCCCGCGCCGAAGGGGACGCTCTGTCCGCAGAGGGAAATCTGCATGAACTCGCCCAGCTTGCCCGGCGTGAACTGGCGCGCCTCGTAGAATTCGCCGTGGTTGGGCAGGTGCACTTTCGGCACCGCGCCCAGAATGCGGCCCCGGACGATGGGCACGGCGCAGTTGTACAGCCCCGCGCCCAGCCGCAGCGGCAGCGAGACCACGGTCACGGCGTAGCAGTTCCGGCTGGCCTCAACAATCTGTGCAAGCGCCGCGCGGGTCGCATCCAGCAGGGTATCCAGGCCGAACAGGTCGCCGCAGGTGTAGCCCGTGATGCACAGCTCCGGCAGGAGCAGCAGGTTGGCCCGGGCATTCTCTGCCCTGCGCATGGCGCGCAGAATTTCCTCCGCGTTGGCCCGGGGATCGGCAACGTGCACCGGGATCGATGCGGCAGCGATGCGAATGAATCCGTCCTTCATGAAAATGCCTCCTCGCATGGTTCCCGGATCGTCCGGGAACGCGCGCAGCCGATCACCCTCCATCGGATGACCGGCTGCAAACAGATAAATTGAAAGTGGGTCGTGGAAGGACGGCTTCCCCCTTGAAGCCGCCGCGTGGGTTCGTAAAAATCCCGTCAGCGCACGCTGAAGAGCATCGCGCCGTAGGAGGGGTAGGGCCAGCAGGACGCGTCGGTGTAGACCTCCATCTCGTCCACGGCGGCGCGCAGGGCGTTCATGGCGGTGAGCACGCCGTCGCGATAGCTGCGGGCCAGCGTCAGGCTGTCGCCCGTGGCGCTTGCCAGCGCGTCATCCAGCCGATGCACGCAGCGGTGCGCTTCGCTGGCCAGCTTGGACAGCTGCCGTGCGCTCTCCAGCTCGTACTCCATGTCGACGTCGCCCAGCTCCTTCTTGGCCAGGGCCGCGCTGGTCAGGCGGTGGATGTAGCCGCTGACGGCGGGCAGGACGTCCTTGCGGGCCATGTCCAGCATGGTCAGGGCTTCGATGTTGATGAGCTTTACGTAGTTCTCCAGCATGATCTCGTGCCGGGCCTCCAGCTCGGCGCGGTTGAACACCTTATGCCGGGTGAAGAGCTCCACGTTCTTGTCCGCTAGCAGGCAGGGCACGCAGTCCGGCGTGGCGCGCAGGTTCAGAAGGCCCCGCTTCTCGGCCTCCTCCACCCATGCGCCCTCGTAGCCGTTGCCGTTGAAGATGATCCGCTTGTGCGCGACGATCGTCTCCTTGATCAGCGCGTGCAGGGCGCTCTCGAAGTTCTCCGCCGCCTCCAGACGGTCGGCAAAGACGCGCAGCTCCTCCGCAACGGCGGTGTTGATGACGGTGTTGGTGTCCGCGATGGAGGCCGAGGAACCCAGCATGCGGAACTCGAACTTGTTGCCGGTGAAGGCGAACGGCGAGGTGCGGTTGCGGTCGGTGGTGTCCTTGGGGAAGCGCGGCAGCGTGTGCACGCCCACCTTCAGAACCTCCTTCTCGTGACTGCCGTAGGCCGAATCCGTTTCGATGGCGGTCAGAATCTCCGTAAGCTCCGTGCCCAGGTACATCGATACGATGGCTGGCGGGGCCTCGTAGCCGCCCAGGCGGTGGTCGTTGCCCGCGGAGGCCACGGACACGCGCAGCAGATCCTGATATTCGTCCACGGCCTTGATCACCGCGCAGAGGAACAGCAGGAACTGGGCGTTCTCATAGGGGGTCTCGCCCGGCTCGAACAGGTTCACGCCGGTGTTCGTCGCCAGCGACCAGTTGTTGTGCTTGCCGCTGCCGTTGATGCCGGCGAAGGGCTTCTCGTGCAGCAGGCACACCATGCCGTGCTTGCGGGCGATCTTCTGCATCAGCTCCATGGTGATCTGGTTGTGATCGGTGGAGATGTTGGTGACGGAGAAGATGGGCGCAAGCTCGTGCTGGGCGGGGGCGGCCTCGTTGTGCTCGGTCTTGGCCAGAATGCCCAGCTTCCACAATTCCTCGTTCAGCTCGGTCATGAAGGCCTGCACCCGGGGCTTGATCGCGCCGAAGTAGTGGTCGTGCAGCTCCTGACCCTTGGGCGGCTTCGCGCCGAAGAGGGTGCGGCCGGTGTAGATCAGGTCGGGGCGGCGGTCGTACATCTCCGCGTCGATCAGGAAGTACTCCTGCTCCGGGCCCACGGTGGTGCGGACGTTGGTCACGTCGGTGTTGCCGAAGAGCTTCAGCACGCGCAGGGTCTGGCGGTTGATGGCCTCCATGGAGCGCAGCAGCGGGGTCTTGTTGTCCAGCGCTTCGCCGCCGTAGGAGCAGAACGCCGTGGGGATGCACAGCACGCCGTCCTTGATGAAGGCGTAGCTGTTGGGATCCCAGGCGGTGTAGCCGCGGGCCTCGAAGGTGGCGCGCAGTCCGCCCGAGGGGAAGCTGGATGCGTCCGGCTCGCCCTGGATCAGCTCCTTGCCGGAGAACTCCATGATGACCTTGCCGTCGGCGGTGGGGGAGATGAAGCTGTCGTGCTTCTCGGCGGTGATGCCGGTCATGGGCTGGAACCAGTGGGTGTAGTGGGTCGCACCCTTCTCCAGCGCCCAGTCCTTCATGGCGTTCGCCACCACCACGGCCACGTTGCTGTCCAGGTGGCGGCCGTCCTTCATGGTCTTTTGCAGCTGCCTGTAGGTCTCCTTGGGGAGACGGGCCCGCATGACCGCGTCGTTGAATACATTGATGCCGAATTCGGCGGATACGTTCATCATGGATTCCAAACCCTCCATTGCGCTTGTGTCGTCCATGGAAAAGCGGCATGGGGGTGCAGAAAGGTCGCACGACGCCGTTGCCGCTTCGATCAATTCGGTTTTATTATACGTACATGGGGGAAGGCGCGTCAAGTCCGCGCAGTTTAAATCGCGAAAAAGCGCGCTCATTCTTTGGGGGACTGGGCCTCCGGCGGCAGCAGCCAGTCCCGCAGCAGCGCGGACTGGGGCTTCTGCTTCATCCACAGCGCGGTGGGCACGAAGCCGTTCTCCCGCATGCTGACCGCGCT
>JBJEJN010000014.1:0-4627 GCA_051878085.1 Aristaeellaceae bacterium
GGCAAACACACCGTCATGCGGGTGCCCAGGCCCTCGCGGGAGAGCACCTCGAAGTGGCCGCCGTGGCGATCCACGATCCAGCGGGCGATGGCCAGCCCCAGGCCTGTGCCGCCGCTCTGGCGGGCGCGTGCGGGGTCGGAGCGATAGAAGCGGTCGAACATGTGCTGCATGTCCTCCGCAGATACGCCGATGCCGGAATCCTGCACCTCCAGGCAGGCCTCCCCGGCGGCGTTTGTGTAGGTTCGCAGGCAGATCAGCCCGCCCTCGGGGGTGTACTTCAGCGCGTTGTCCGTCAGAATCCGGGCGCACTGCTTGAGCATGTCCCAGTCGCCGCTGCACCGGGCCTCGCCCCGGTTCTCCAGGCGGTAGTCGTGATTTTTGTCGATGACGCGGCAGTCCTCGCAGACCTCCTCCATCAGCTCGCCCAGCGAGATTTCCTTGAACTCCATGCGGTTGCGCCCGGTGTCGCCCCGGGCCAGGAACAGCAGCTGCTCCACCAGCTTGCTCATGTACCCGGCCTCGCTCTTGATGGCAGCGATGGACTCGTCCAGCACCTTTTCATCCTGCTTGCCCCAGCGATCCAGCATTCCGGCGTAGCCCTGAATCACCGCGATGGGCGTGCGCAGCTCGTGGGACGCGTCCGAGACGAACTGCGCCTGCTGGCGGTAGGCCTGGTGCATGCGGCTCAGCAGGCCGTTGATCGCGTCCTCCAGACCCTGCAAATCCGAGTCGCCCATGTTCAGCTTCTCCTCGGGGTGCTCCGGGCTGATGCGCCCGATCGCGTCCTCCAGGCCGTGCAGCTTCTCGCCGCCCACCTCGCCGCCGTCCTGCGGCGCTGTCTCCACGCGCCCGGCGCTGCGGCCCAGCAGCTCCGCCGCCCGGGCCATGCGATCCAGCGGCCGCAGCAGCCGCCGCGCCTTTCTGCGCCCGGACATCATCTGGCCGAGGAAGATCAGCGTCTCGATGGCCAGCAGCACCAGCGCCGCCGCGCCTACGGCGTCCACGTAGGCCTGACAGGCGACCTCGTAGCGCACGCCGTCCGCATCGTAAAAGACATAGGAAGCCCCGCGCAGCGAGTCAAGCGCACCTTCCGCAGTCTCGCGCAGGTTCCCGGAGGTATCCACGGCCTCGATTTCCAGCTCCCGCCCGATATCGGGCGACCACGCACTTCCCAGCGCCAGCCGCTCCTGATAGAAGCAGAAACCCAGCACCGCCAGGATCAGCAGCACCAGATTGATCCGGAAGAAGATCCAGAACAGCCGCCACAGCCAGGAGCGACTGATCTTGCGCGCGGTGGAGGTCACGCGGCCCGTCTCGTTCATACCTCTCCCCCTCTTACGCATCGCGGAACACGTAGCCCACGCCGCGCACGGTGTGGATGTACTTCACGCCGTAGGCGTCATCGATCTTTGCGCGCAGGTAGCGGATGTACACGTCCACCACGTTGGTTTCCCCGGCGTAGTCGTAGTCCCACACCAGCTCCAGCAGCTTCTCGCGGCTGAGCACGATGGACTTGTTCTCCATCAGCACCTGCAAGAGCGCAAACTCCCGGTGGGTCAGCTCGATGCGGTCGCCGCCGTAGTGCACCTCGTGGCGCGCGGGATCCAGCTTCAGCTCCCCGGAGGTGAGCACGTTGCCGCCCGAAGCCGGGGCCGTGCGCTTGCGCAGGGCCGCGCGGATGCGGGCCAGCAGCTCCTCGATCTCGAAGGGCTTGGTGATGTAATCGTCTGCACCCATGTCCAGGCCCGTGACCTTGTCCATCACCGCGTCCCGAGCCGTGACCAGGATCACCGGAGTCTGCTTCTCCTTCCGCAGCCGCCGCAGCAGCTCCAGGCCGCTCATGCCCGGCAGCATCACGTCCAGCAGGATCAGGTCGCACTCGCCCTCCAGCGCCATCATGAGCCCCGTGCGGCCGTCGAAGGCCTTCTGCACCTCGTAGCCCTCGTGGTTCAGCTCCAGCTCCACGAAGCGCGCCAGCTTCTCCTCATCCTCCACGATCAGTATCCGATCCGCCATCGTCCTTCCTCCCTGCGCCCGTCAGGGCGCGCACCCATAATGAGTGCGCGCCCGACGGCAATCTATTGATTATTTCGCTTCCTCTTCGTTCTTTTCCTGCTTTTCGGAGCCCGCGCTGCGGATCTCGTTCTTCACGGTCTCGGCAGCCTCGGCGGCACGATCCATGGCGCTGTTGATGCTCTCCTTGCCCAGGTTCGGGCCGCGGAAGGAGTAGCGCAGGCCGCAGAACAGGCCGATCGCCAGCGCGAAGAGCACCGTGCCTACCGAGCACATCAGCAGCACCACGCACACCGTCACCGGCAGAGAAAACAGCTCCTCGCCCTTGCGCCAGACAACCAGGGAATTCTCGTTGCCGATGCGAATCAGCTTCGCAAGCGTGCGGCCCAGCCAGCGCAGCGTGCCGCGCAGGCCTTCGCCATTGCAGTGCTTCTTCTCCTTGCCCTCGTCCCTGACTTCCTCGTCCTTGGTGGAGTAGCTGCCGCCGCTGCTGCTCACCTTGCCCTCGCGCTCCAGCACCAGCATCGCGTCCAGCAGATCCCAGTTGGCCAGCTCCAACGCGGTCTTGGCCTCCTCATAGCTAATGTTCGCCTTTTCGCGAAGCAGTTCAACCATTTCAAAATTCGTCATCGTGATCTCTCCTTTGATCGTAAGTGTTTTGCTTGATTTCCTGTCGACGTATATAGAATACAACCCGATGATTAAACCCCAATGCAAATAGATTAGACGAAGATTAGAATGGGATGCAAATTTTCTCACCCGGACGCGCCGCCGTCGATTCTGCTCCCCCGTCCACCCTCTTATGTTATATTTCCGTGCAGATGCGCAAATCGTGCCGCTGCGGTTTATAATGAAATTCGTGGAATTCCGCCACAATCTGCAAGTGGAATGGGGAAGCAGAATTGCGAAAGACATACATCACCCGCCTGCCGGACGAATCGGGCGCGTTTCTGGAGGCGTGCCGCATCATCTCCGGCGTGGGCGCGAACATCACCCGCGCGAGCTACAACAAGGCCGTGGACGCGCACACGCTGTTCATCGACGTCTCCGGCACCCAGCACCAGCTGGAGATCATCTCGGCGGGACTGAAGAAGCTGGGCTACATCCAGAGCCGGGACGAGGGCGCGAAGCTGCTGCTGCTGGAGCTGGTGCTGCCGGACATATCCGGCGCGGCGCTGCCGGTGCTGGAGCTGATCTCCAGCTACCACTTCAACATCTCCTACATCAACACCCACGAAACCGGCGGGGCCTATCAGAACTTCCGCATGGGCCTGTACATCGACCGGCCCCAGGACATCCGCGACTTTCTGGATCGGGTGTCCCAGCTGTGCGAGGTACGCGTGGAGGACTACGACGCGGGCGAGCGCGCGCTGGACAACGCAGTGTTCTACATCGAATTTGCCAACCGCCTGGCGGAAAAGCTGCATCTGAACCGCCACTGTGCAAACGCGCTGATGGAGCACTCCAACCGCATCATGCAGATGCTGGACGAGCGCAACGAGCCGGCATTCAAGACCTTTGAATACATCTCCCGATCCGCCGACATGCTGGCGCGCTTCCGGGGCGCGGCCTTCGAGCCGATCATCGACACGCTGCCGCTGTCCGGGGGCTTTACGCTGACCTGCATCCAGCCGCCCTGCGGCAGCAACACCTACATCCTGCGCAAGGGCGACGATCTGCTGTTCGTGGACTGCGGCTTCGCCATCTATGCCGAGGAGATGCGCGGCGTGCTGCGCCGCCTGTTCCTGGGTTTCGAGCGCCTGCACCGGGAGATCGCCATCTCCCACCCGGACATGGATCACTGCGGCCTGCTGCACATGTTCGACGTGATCCACGTCAGCCGCACGGCCTGGAGGTCCTTCGATCTGGAGAACCGGGGCGAACCCAACTTCCGCGAGCAGAACCCCGCCCACACGCCCTACTGCGCCATCAGCCGCATCCTGAGCCGCTATGCGCCGCCGGACATGGCCCGCCTGCACGTGATCGACGAGCTGCCCGACGACCCCGACAGCCCCATCTGCCCCATCGGCCACCTGGACTTCTGCGGCAAGCGCCTCGACTTCTACCGGGGCAACGGCGGTCACGTGCCCGGCGAGGTGGTGATCGTGGACGAGGAGGACAAGCTTGCCTTCACCGGCGACATCGCCGTGAACATCCGGGGCTTCTCGAAGGATCAGGCCGCCTTCAACCGCCTCGCGCCCTACCTGATGACCAGCGTCAACGTGGACTCCGCCGCCGCCGGTGTGGAGCGCGACGCGCTGATGCGCATGTTTCCCCAGTCGGAGTACATCTACTGCTGCGGCCATGGCGCGATCTGGGATCAGAGGAAGAAATAGAATACGTGAAGCGTCGCGTGGGAGGACTTCCCGCGCGGCGCTTCTTGCACCGGCTCCCTTACTGCGGCATAGGATGCAGGACTACAATCAGAGGGAGTTTTGCGTATGCTTTCGGTATTCTGGGCCGCGCTGGGCATCGGCGGATCCACGCTGATCGGTACCGGCTGCGGCTTCTGGGTCAGCCATATATCCGAACCATGGAACGACGCGGTGACGGCCTTCGCCGCGGGCGTGATGCTGTCGGCGGCAGCCTTCGGGCTGTTCGTCCCGGCGATGGA
>JBJEJN010000015.1:0-23829 GCA_051878085.1 Aristaeellaceae bacterium
TCGACGGCAAGTTCTTCGAGGCGCTGGGCTTTGTCTACATCGGGCCCATCGACGGGCACGACATCAAGCATCTCTGCCGCATTCTGAACCGCGCAAAGAATGACAGACGGCCCGTGCTGGTTCATGTGGTGACGCAAAAGGGAAAGGGCTACCGCCCTGCGGAGAGCCACCCGGATGCGTTTCACGGCGTCGCCCCCTTCTATGTGGAGTCCGGAAAGATGCGCGGTGGCAGCGACACGGGCTGTGGCGAGATCATCGCGCACCAGCTGAGCGAGATGGCCGACAGCGACATCCGCATCAGCGTCGTCAGCGCGGCGATGGTCTCCGGCACCGGCATGCAGGAGTTCCAGAAGCAGCATCCCGATCGCTTCTTCGACGTGGGCATCTCCGAGGAGCACGCGGTCACGATGGCTGCGGGCATGGCCGCCTCCGGCATGAAGCCCTATGTCGCCATCTATTCCACCTTCCTGCAGCGCGCCTACGACCAGATTCTCATCGACGTGTGCCGCTGCGAGCTGCCGGTCACCTTCCTGCTGGATCGCGCGGGCTTCGTTGGCGCGGACGGCAAGACCCACCAGGGACTGTTCGACCTAAGCTACCTGCGCAGCATGCCGAACATGATCCTTGCTGCGCCCCGGGACGTGCGCGACCTGAAGAAGCTCATCGACCTGAGCGCCAGCGTCAATCAGCCCATGGCCATTCGCTATCCCAAGGCGGGGCTGGATCTCGGCCCCCGGATGGCAGCCCAGCAGCCGCTGCAGGTGGGCGAGTGGGAACTGCTCAGCGACGGCAGCGACGTGATGATCTTCGCCGTCGGCCCCATGGTGCAGACGGCCATGCAAACAGCCATCGAGCTGATGGGCAAGCGCATCAGCGCTGGCGTGGTGGATGCGCGCTTCATCAAGCCCATGGATCGAAAGCTGCTGCTGGAGAAGAGCCGGGATGTGCGGCTGGTGGTCACCATCGAGGAAAACAGCGTGCTCGGCGGCTTCGGCGAGGGCGTGGCTGCGGAGCTCAGCGCTGCGGGCCTGCACAAGCGCGTACTGAACCTGGGCGCGCCGGACGAATTCATCGCCCACGCCCGGATTTCGCAGCAGCGCCGCTACTGCGGCCTCTCGGTGGAGCAGATCTCCGCGCGGATACTGGAGGCGCTGGCGAGTGAACGGGAGGGCAAGGCATGAAGCGGAGGCGCGCGGACATCGCGCTGTACGAGGATCTGAACCTGGAGAGCATCGCGCTGGCGCGGGCGCTGATCATGGAGGGGCGCGTGATGGCGGGGGATCGGAAGATTCTGAGCGCCAGCGAGAATATCCGACCCGGTGACGTGCTGCGGGTGCGCGGCGAATTGGACGCCTACGTCAGCCGCGGTGCGCACAAGCTCAAGAAGGCCCTGGAGGTCTTTCACATCGATCTTGCGGGCAAGACCTGCGTAGACGTGGGCTCGTCCACGGGCGGCTTCACGGACGTGATGCTGCGCGCGGGCGCGGGGCACGTGTACTGCGTGGACGTGGGCTACAACCTGCTGGACTACCGCATCCGCAGCGACAGCCGGGTCACGGCGCTGGAGCGTACCAACGCGCGGCTGCTGACGAAGGAGCACTTTTCCGAGCTTCCCGAGTTCGGCGCGACGGACGTGTCCTTCATCTCGCTGAAGGCGGTGCTTCCGGTGGTGCTGCCGCTGCTGACCGGGCGGCGCGAATTCGTGGCGCTGGTCAAGCCCCAGTTCGAGGCCCCGAAGGAGGACGTGGGGGAAAAGGGCGTGGTGCGCGACCCCGCGGCGCACGCCCGGGTGCTTCAGGACATTCTGGATTTCGTCCCGGAGACCGGCTGGCACGCGGCGGGCCTCGATTTTTCGCCGGTGCAGGGCCCGGAGGGCAACATCGAATTCCTGCTGCACCTGCTGCCGGGCGTGGATTCCGAATTGCGATTCTGTAAAGAACGGATAAATGACATAATTTCGGCAGCTTATGACAAATTTTTTAAATCGTCCAAAGGGGGCTTGTAACTTCGCTTTTCTTTGGTATATTCTATATAAGAGGTATGTGAGGTGATTCGCATGGAATTTCGGAGAGTGGGCATCGTTTGGAATTCCTCCAAGCGTGTCGGCTTCGATGTTGCGCGCGAATTGAAAGAGCTGCTGGACGAATATGATATTTCGGTCACGACGGGAATCACGCTGGCGCATGCGCTGGGCGCCCCGGAGCTCTCCGAGGGGAGCTTCGAGGACTGCGATCTGCTGATGGTGCTGGGCGGGGACGGAACCATACTCTCCGCGCTGGATCATGCGCTGCCGAAGGATATTCCCGTTCTGGGGATCAATCTCGGTCGAATGGGCTTTCTGACCGAGGTGGATCCCGTTGATCTTCGCAGGGACGTTGTGGACGTGCTGGAGGGCCGCTATACGCTGGATGAGCGTTTGACAATGACAATTCAGGGGGAGGATGAGAAAAATACCTTTGCCCTGAACGAGATCATTGTTACGAGGTCCACCCCCCATGTGCGCATACTGTCTCTGGAGATAGAGGTCAACGGAATCCTTGTCGACCGAATTTCCGGCGATGGTCTGATTGTGGCAAGCGCAACCGGATCGACCGCCTATTCGTTGTCTGCCGGTGGGCCGATCATTCGACCCGGCCTGGGCTGCTTTGTCATTACGCCGATCTGTCCGCACACGATGAATGCGCGTCCGGTGGTCGTTTCTTCCGACGATCTGATTACGATTCGCGTGCTGGACGACAGAGGCGGAGCGCACGCAGTGCTCGATGGGCGCAAGTGCGTGGACGTAAAGCCCGGTCAGCCCGGCATCACCATTTCGCGCTCGAACCTGAAGGCACGCTTCATTCGCCTTCACGACCGTAATTATTTCAGCTTGTTGCGGGACAAGCTGTCTGAGTGGACACATTGAGCTCTGATATTTGGGAGCGGACGCAGGAGGAATCAACCGGACATGAAGAGCGCGCGCCATAATCTGATTTTGGAAATCATCGAGGATAAAGATATTGAAACCCAAGAGGAACTGGCGGAGGAACTGAAGAACCACGGCGTGAAGGTGACGCAGGCGACGGTATCGCGGGATATCAAGGAGCTGCGTCTGTTGAAGGTGCTCTCGGAGAACGGCGGCTACAAGTATGCCACCGTGGAGCGCGCGGAGAAGGGCCTGAACGAGCGCTTCATCCGCATCCTGACGGAGTCCATCGTCAACATGGAGGCCGTGGGCAACCTGATGGTCATCAAGACGCTGTCGGCCAGCGCCGCTGCGGCCTGCGAGGCCATCGATTCGATGAAGTGGAACGAGGTGCTGGGCACTATCGCCGGAGACAACACCGTGCTGATCATCGGCAGGTCCCCGGAGGCGATCGAGATCGTACAGAACCGCTTCCACAATTTGCTGAAGAGATAGAGAAATGCTGCTAGAACTGACAATCCGAAATATCGCCCTGATTGAATCGCTGCGCATCGAATTTGCGCAGGGATTCAATGTGCTTACGGGCGAAACCGGCGCGGGCAAGTCCATCGTGGTGGACAGCGTGAACCTTGCGCTGGGCGGCCGCGCCGACCGGGACATGATCCGCACCGGCGCGGAGAAGGGCAGCGTGCAGGCGCTGTTCGATATCTCCGGCAATGCTGCGGCGCTGGAGCTGGCTGCGGAGCTGGGCGTGGATGCGGACGGCGGCCTGGTCTGCGTGTCCCGGGAGCTGAGCCGCAGCGGGCGCAACATCTGCCGCATCGCGGGCACGGTGCTGCCGCTGGCGACGCTGAAGCAGTTCACCGCGCTGCTGGTGGACGTGCACGGCCAGCACGAGCATCAGTCGCTGATGAATCCGGCGAAGCACATGGAGTTCCTGGACGCCTTCGGCGACGAGGATCACATGGATAAAATGGCGGCGGTGCGCACGGCCCATGCAGCGCGCGCGGCTACGGCCTCGGAGCTGCGCAAGCTGCTCAAGGACGCCTCGGAACGGGAGCGGCTGATCGACATGCTCCGCTTCCAGGTGGAGGAGATTTCCTCCGCGAAGCTCAAGAGCGGCGAAGAGGAGAAGCTGGAGCGCAAGCTGCACATGCTGGAGAACGCGGAGAAGATTCGCAACGGCGTGGACACGGCCTACGAGCTGACCTACGGCGGCGACGGCCGGGCGTTGAGCGCTCAGGAGGCGCTGCTGCGCGCAAGCTCCGCCATGGAGGGCATCGCCGGTCTGGATCCGCGCTTTGAAAAGCTTGCGAGTGAGCTCAAGGGCCTCTATTACGGCGTGCAGGAGGCCGGCGCGGAGCTGCAGGCCCTCAGTGAGGAGCTGAGCTTCGATCCCCGGCTGATGGACAAGATCGGCGACCGTCTGGACCTGATTTCCCGCCTGGAGCGCAAGTACGGCGCGACGGTGGACGAGGTCATCGCCTTCGGAAATGCCGCAAAGGCGCGGCTGGAGTCCATTCAGTCCGGCGACGCGCGCATCGCGGAGCTGAAGAAGCAGCTCAAGCAGGAGGATCACGCCCTTCGCGAGGCCTGCGAGGCGCTGACCGGTTCCCGACGGGCACTGGCGGAGGAGTTCGAGCGCGGACTGCTGGAGCAGCTCAGGGATCTGGGCATGGCCCGCTGCCGCTTCCGCGTGGATTTCCGGGCGCTGGAGAAGCCCACGGCGGAGGGCGCGGAGCAGGTGGAGTTTCTGATCTCCTCGAATCCCGGCGAGCCGCTGAAACCTCTGGCCTCGGTGGCCTCCGGCGGTGAGCTGTCCCGCGTGATGCTGGCGATGAAGGCCATTGCACTGGATCGCGGCGGCGTGGATTCCATGGTATTTGACGAGATCGACACCGGTGTTTCCGGGCGCATGGCGCAGGTCGTGGGCGAGAAGATGCAGGAGATTGCGACGCGCAAGCAGGTGCTGTGCGTGACCCATCTGCCACAGATCGCAGCGCTGGGCGACGCGCACTTCCGTGCGGAGAAGTCCACCGACGGCGAGCGCACCCAGACCAACGTGGTGCGGCTGGACCGCGACGGCAGGATCCACGAGCTGTCCCGGCTGGTGGGCGGCGCGGAGGACAGCGAGAGCAGCCTCTCCCATGCGGCGCACATGCTGGACGACGCGAGGGAGCGCCTGGAGCGGCTGAAACGGGATCGAAAGGACAAGTGAATATAGTACAAACGGATGAAGCCGGTTGGCTCCATCCGTTTTTTATACAGACAATATGAATTGTATACTGCCATAAGAGATAAAAGGCAGACACAATTCCTGCAGGCTGCGGTTAAGCAGATGCAAAAAAACGTTTTTTAAGTGAGATTTCGTGCGTTCCTGTATGCATGTACGCATCAGAACATGGATTTCTATGCATTTGGGCACCTTGCATAAAGTGGAAAACGTTTGCTTCACGCCTGTGTTAAAACTGGACATTCCTCACAAACTGCCGCGTTTTTAATGGAAAACTAAACTTCGATTGTTATAATTATACGTAATCGCACCGGAACGTATAAAGTGGGCGGCGCGCACATATCATAACAGTGTCGTGCAGCCGGAGATCCGAACCCGATTCTGCTGTATCGCGGAAAGTCACAGCCGGAGAGAGAAGGATGGAAATGAAGAGCATCAAACGCCTGTTTCAAAAGGACAGATATGGCTTCGTGCGCGGAACCATCGCGCTGGGCTTTATTTTGCTGCTGATCGCCATGCTGTTTCCGTGGATTCTAGTCAACCGTGACTCCAGAGGCGCGGAGGAGCGCGCAGCGGATGCGGCCCGACAGGTCGCCCAGCAGTTCCAGATGCTGGTTGAGGATGGCTTCCGCCAGATGAATGTGGTCTCCGAGGAGATCGACCGGGCGTCGGAGGGCGCGCTGGATCAGATCGCCAACATGGTGCGCTACGGCGTGTTCAGCGACGCGATGATCGTGTCCGACGGCGTGGAATACCACATGGACGGCACAATCACGGACGTGCAACAGGCACCCCACTACATTCGCTATCACACGGATGAGGTCGAGGGGAAGATCATCAGCTGCGAAAACGGGATGGTTCAGCTGCGCGTCTCCATCAGCGAGTCAGCGGAGCTTTCAGCATGCCTCGATCCCGATCGCCTGGACTGGATCATGGAGAGTGCCTATGCAGAAGACTATGGATACGTCATCTACAATTCCACCACGGGCGCGTATCTCATCAACCGGAGCAGTTATGAGGGCGGCGGCTATTATGACGCTCTGCTGAAGCTCAACGCCGATGGAAGCATGGAGGATCTGCTGCACGCCCAGGTCGCACAAACGCATGTGGATTCGGCGAAGAACGGAAGCTCCGAATACATTGCCCAGACCAGCACGGCCATCTATCCCCTGAGCATCGCCCTCTTCATTCCGGGCGAGCTGCTGATGCAGAATGAGAAGTCCATCGGACTTACGACGGTGCTGTTCGTCGTGGCGATCCTCGTGCTGATCGTTGCGCTGGCGGTGTACGTGGTCGTCATCATGCGGAGCATGCGGCAGGAAAGCAGCATGCAGCGGCGCAGGTCGCGCATCTCCGAAAAGATGCTCGTGCTGGCTGCGGAGGACTCGAAGTCGCGGCTGTACCTCTACCAGCGCAGGCAGGACAGGATTCTGGCCTACTACGATGGCCTGCGATACGAGGGGGAGGTCGAGGAAACCGCCGCGCCGGGAAACATCTCCGAGCTGGGCGTGCGCTGCGGACTCAGCGAGGCGGACATCGAGCAGCTGCAGGAGCGCGTGCGGGAGCTCAAGCCGGGAGAGCACTGTAACCTGAACCTGCTCTGCAGCGTGCAGGACAGCAAGCACCTGCTGCGCTTTACGCTGAATTCCGATGAGGAGAACGGCGATCTGGTGCTTGGCGCCATGCGCGATTGCACGGTGGAGCAGCAGATGAAGATCCGCTTCAGTGACGAGCGGAACTTCCGCAAGGCGATCCTTCCGAAGTCCACTGCCGTGTGGCAGATCAACTTCGGGCGAGGCCGATGGAAGCTCACCGACTGCCGGCCGGGCTTTGAAATCGCCCGCGCGGGCATCAAGCTGAACGAGTGGCGCGACTATGAGGGTGATTTGAACGGCCTTGCGCGCGAGTACGTCCATCCCGAGGATTATGCGGACTATCTCGCAAAGATGAACGCGGAAGTCATCCTGGACGCATACACCCGAGGCAAGTTCGAGCAGGTAATGGAATGCCGCCTCCTCGGCTTCGACGGCCAGTATCAGTGGCATCGCCAGGTGCTGCGCGTGTTCAAGAACCCGGACAGCGGCGAGATCATCGCAAATCTGTACCTGCTGAACGTGGACGCGGAGAAGAATGCGGAGATCGAGCGCACGCAGCGCAGCCGCATCCTCCAGCAGACCCTCACCGCCCTCGGCGGCATCTACTATGGTCTGTACTATGTCAACCTGGACGACGATCTGTGCTATGCGGCGCGCACCCACGGCGGCGAGATGATCACCCAGCTGAGCACGCCGTTCAAGGAGACGTTTGCTGCTTACATTCAGCGGAATGTGGTTCCGGAGGATCGCGAGAAGCTGAGCAAGCTGTTGGATCCCTACTACATCCGCAAGAACATCCGCGAGGGTTGCCATTTCGTGCGCTGCGAGTACCGCAGAATCGTCGGAGACGGCTACGAGTGGTCGGCGGTGATCGTGCAGGCGGCGCGCTTTGAAAACGCGACCGTGCGCGAGGTCGTCGTGGCGCTGCGCGACATCAACGGCGAGAAAGAGAGCAACGCATAATCCGATATGAACTATGGGACTGTCTCAAGACACAAGGCCTGTTTCGAGACAGTCCCACAATTGTTTTGCGGCGGGGTGAAGGCACCCCGCCCAACTTTTGTCGGTTTGAAACCGCCTCATTTGTACAGAACAGGGCCGCTGCACTTTGGCAGCGGCCCTGTTCTGTGGATCGATTTCAGCAGCCGTACTTGATGCGCACGCGCTCCAGCTTTTCACCGAAGGGTCGCGCCAGCAGGTTCAGGAAGATCACGTTGGAGACCGCGTAGGCGATGGTGTAGGGGAGGGCTGTGCCCAGCGCAGCCACATAGAGCGCAGGATTGAAGCCGCCGTTGTACCAGAGCACCGTCCAGACGTCCATGATGAAGGAGTAGGCCACGCCCGCGAAGATTCCGTAGAGCGAGAGCAGGATGCGGCTGCGCTTCAGCGGACGCGCGAGGAAGCCCGCCAACAGGCCCAGCAGACCCCAGGAAAGCATCTGGAAAGGCGTCCACGGCCCCTGACCGAAGTAGAAGTTGGAGATCAGCGCGGAGAGTGCGCCGGTGAGGAAACCCGCCTCGCCGCCCAGATACATGGCGGTGATCACCACCAGCGCCGTGATGGGCTTGAAGCCGGGAATCGCCATAAACACGAAGCGGCCCACCACGGAGAGCGCGGTCATCACCGCCACGAGGATCATCCGGCGCGTGCCCGTCTTGCGGCGCTCGAAGCCGCAGGAGAACAGCACCAGCGCCAGCAGCGTCACAAGCAGCGAGGCCAGCGCGTAGTTGTCGCCGCTGGAGAGCAGGGCGAAGCACAACACCACCGCCGGGATGGCGACAAAGGGGAGTGCAATTCCCAGAATTTTGCGCAGCCTTGCGCTGCGAATCAAAATCAGCTTCATCGCGCGCCGCCGTTTCTGCGGCAGAGCTTCGCCGCGTCCTCGACCGTGGCCACGCCCTCGTACCAGCCGCGGCAGATGCGGTTGGCGGAGGTGGTGTAGAAGCTGTTTTCATCGAAGAAGCGCGCGGGCGCGTCCTCGGAGACGATTTCGCCGCGGAAGAACAGCGCGCAGCGATCCGCACAGCGCGCGGCGAACTCCACATCGTGGGTCACGAGCAGTATGGTGATCCCCTCCGCCTTCAGGCGCTGCAGCACCTCCAGCACTGCCGTCTGTGCGTGGGAATCCACGCCCTTGGTGGGCTCGTCCAGCAGCAGAATCTGCGGCTTGGAGGCCAGCACCTTCGCCAGGGCCACCAGCTGCTGCTCGCCGCCGCTCAGGTCGTAGGGGTGGCGTTCCAGCAGATGCTCCAGCGAGTAGGGGAGCGCCGACGGATCCGCGTGCACCTCGCGCAGCTCGTCCCGCACGCTGCTCTTCAGGAACACCGTCTGCGGATCCTGCGGCAGCAGCGCCACGCAATCCCGGTACAGCGACTGGCCCCGATACTGCTGAATCTTCTTCCCGAAGATGCGGATGGAACCGCTGTACGGGCGGCAAAGTCCGGCGCACAGCTTCAGCAGCGTGGACTTGCCCGAGCCGTTCGCGCCCAGGAAGCAGAAGATCTCGCCCTTGCGCACCTGCAGGTTCAGGCCCTTCAGCACATCGGGGTACTCCCGACCGTAGCGAAAGTAGACATTCTTGAACTCAAGGACAGTCTCCGAACTGCGCGACGCAGGCGCTTCGGGCAGGCTGCGCACATCGTTTCCGAAGTGCTCCCGCAGGAAGCGGCGTCCCTCGCGCACGGTGATCGGACAGTCGCCCACAGCCTCAACCGCATGAAACAGGCGAACCGCACCCGGCATGGCGTCCAGCAGCACCGGATGGGAGCGCAGGCGCTCACAGGCCTGTGCGGGGGGAAGATCGAGCTGCAAGGTGCCGTCCTCAAGCACCAGTACCCGATCCGCCACGGGCAGCACGGCTTCCAGGCGATGCTCGATCAGGATTACGCCCACGCCCATCTCCCGGTTGAGCTTGGAGACGGTGTTCAGAAAGTCCGCCGCCGCGATGGGATCCAGCTGGGAGGTGGGCTCGTCCAGCAGCAGGATCTTCGGCTGCATCACCATCACCGCCGCCAGATTCAGCAGCTGCTTCTGACCGCCGGAGAGCTCGCTCACGTCGCGCTCGAACCAGTCCGAGATGCCGAAGTAGCTGGCCATCTCCGCGACCCTGCGGCGGATGACGCTCTGAGGCAGGCCCAGGTTCTCCAGACCGAAGGCCAGCTCGTGCCATACCTTGTCGGTGACAATCTGCTGCTCCGGGCGCTGCATTACGTAGCCGATCTCACAGGCCGATACGCGCTCCGGCAGCTCCTGCTGGGCGACGCCGTTGTAGTACACGCAGCCCTGCATGCTGCCGATGGGGGCGAGTTCCCGCTTCAGCAGACGCATCAGCGTGGATTTGCCCGATCCGGTGGCGCCGATCAGCGCGAGAAAATCGCCGGCCTCCATGCGGAAGCTGACGTCGTGCAGCACCGACTGCGTCGCGCCCGGAAACGCAAAGCTCAGATTTTCAACTTTAAGGATTTCCAACGGATTCGTTCCTCCACTTCCAACAGTGCCGGGAAAAGGGCAAGGATTGTATAGCAGGCATAGGCCGCGCAGCCCAGGGCGTTCGGCGACGGCAGCGCATAGCGCGGATAGAAGCTGCACGCAAGCGCGCCGCTGGCGATCGCTGCGATGGTGCAACCGCCCAGCAGCAGGCAACCCAGGCACAGAAGCCCGTCCCGCAGCTGAAAGCGGAACAGCGCAAAGCGGGTGCGCCGACCCACGCCGTAGCCCCGGGCGCACATGCTGTCCGCCGTGATGATGCCGTTCTCCAGCGCCCAGCTCACCAGCACGGAGAAGATGCGCAGTTCGCCCCGCAGGCGATCCAGCAGGTTTTCGTCCCGGAAGAGGCCCAGCGCCTTCTGCGCATCCCGCACGCGCCTGGCCTGCTTGCGCAGCAGCGGTATGTAGCGCAGTGCGATGGACAGGATCAGCGTCAGCTTCGGCAGCGCCGAACCGAACACGTACAGCAGCTTGTCGCTGGTCATGATCTGCTGAAAGGATCGGAACCAGTACAGCACCGCCAGGATCATGCCGCCCATCGCCGCGCCGTAGTAGATGGCCTCCAGCGTGACGGGATTGTCGTTGAGCACGAACAGCACCGTCGCGCCGTTGTGATTGAACAGCGGATTGAGCAGCGCAGACAGCGCGAACAGAAGGAGATAGGGGAGGTGCGCCGAGGGCCGCGCGTCGGGGTTGCGCACGATGAAGAACAGCAGCGCGCCCAGCAGCGAGATCGCAAGGATCGCCGGATTGAAGCAGAACATGGCGATGCCCGCGACCATCATCAGCCACAGAAAGGCCGCGATCGGATTGACGTTGTCCAGTGCGCTCATTTCAGATCCTCACCCAGATTCAGCGTGTATTCCCAAGCGATCTCGTCGCCCTCGTGCACCAGGCAGCTGCCGCAGCCGACGCTCTCCTGAACGCCGTTGACGGAGTAGATCCAGCCCGACAGGTCGCCGTAGTCAAATTCGTAGAGATAGTTGATGCCGTTGATGTAGGCCAGGTTCTCGGAGGAGCCCTGGTGCTCCATCTGAATGCCGAACTGGCGCACGGCGTAGGTCAGCACATCGTAGACGCTGTCGCCATTGGCAAAGCCGATCTGCGTGCGCGGAAGGATCGTTCCGTCGGCGGGTGTGCTGCCGTCATCGGCGCGACCGGCCACCGTGTCGCAGCGGATCGTGAGCCAGACGCTGCCGCTGGGATCGGAGGGCGCGGCGCTGGCGCTGTAATAATCCGTCGCCGTCTCCACATGGATCATCTGTACCGCGAAGAACGCGATGGCGGCCAGCAGCAGCACGGAGAACAGCCGCTTGACGCGACCGTGGCGGTGGATCAGTGAGAGTCCGCAGGCGATCACCGCGCAGCCAGCGATTGCGATGCGCGCCCAGAACTTCCAGCTGTGCTGGACGGAATTCTGCAAGGCCGGGGCCTCAGAGAAGTCAAACAGACCGGAGTCGGGATTCGACAGGGCAAACAGCGCGTGCAGCGCCTGGATTCCGGCGGTCTCGTTCTCGACATCGTCCGGCAGGTGGCAGAAGCCGCCGGAGGGCATGCGATAGGCAAGCAGCGCGTCCACGACGCTGGTTCCGTTCTTGACGAAGCGCGCGTCCGTCGCGGGGTCGACGCCCAGGGCGCACAGCGCGATCACCACCTGCGCGGCGCTCTCACAGTTCTCCTTGGCCATGCTCATGTAGCCGCCGCTGGCTAGCTGCTTTTCAGAGAGAAGTTCTACGGCCTCGTCGACGGCGGCGCGCAGCTCCGCAGTCTCCACGCCGCTTCCGGCCAGCGCCTGAAGGCACATGGCGGTGACGTCCACGTCGCTGTACTGGCCGGTGACCGCCCAGCCGCCGTCCGCCATGCGCAGCGAGAGCAGCTTTTCGACGAGCTTGTCCGCGCTCCACAGCCCGGAAGGCGCGCCGCAGTTGACGAGGTGCAGGCCGTAGATGTAGCTCATGACGCCCAGCTTGCCTACGGTATCGTCCACCAGGTTCTCCGGCAACAGCTCCCCGCCGCCGCAGGCGATCAGCGCAAGGCCGCTGCGCTGGCGGGCGGTCACGCTGCGGATGCCGTCCCCGGCGACCGCTTCAGTGAGCTTCCGGGCGTAGGTGGAGTAATCCAGCTCCGGGTGCAGGCGCGGCAGCACGAACAGATAGTTGTCCGAATTGCTGCCCGCGCCGGCGCACAGCGCGCCGTCCAGCCAATCCTGGAGCGCGCCGTCGCCGCTGGCATACGACAGAATGCCGTCGATGACATTCTGCGTATCAACGACGGCACATGCGATGGGTGTGAGCGCAATCAGCAGCGCGACTGCGCAAAGAATTATGCGTTGCAGCTTCATTCCGCTTTATTTTACGGTGACGATGCAGACCGGGGGTACCAGAATGGCGGAATCGGAGCGCGCGGAAATCAGATGATCGCCGGCGGCATCGAGTGTGAACTGCACATTGCCCTCCGCGTCAGTGACGACCTCGCTGTCCTCGCCGTCGATGGTGAGGATCGCACCCTCCACCGGCAAGCTGACGGGATTCCAGTTCTCATCGAAGGTCATCATGTTCAGGGTCAGTTTGATGTTTGCACCGGCATCCGCCACAACTTCCCTGTAACCGAAGGTGCAATACAGATCCGACCACGCCTCCAGATCGGTGTAGACGAAGGCGTTGAGGTAGTCGCCGTCGGCCACGGGATCCAGCAGACTGTAAGAGGAGACGTCGTTGAGGTAGTAGCCGTAGCTGCCGCCGTTCTCCTCGCCCCAGAGCTTGGAGATGCTCAGGCCGTAGCCTGCGTCCGCAGCGGCATAGCCCGCCTCGGCGCCGCCCTCGAAGGCGGCCTCATGGGCGGCATAGAGCGCGTCGTTGATGGTAAGCGCACCGTCCGCATCGACGTCGGTCACATCGATGGCGGCGTTGACCATGACCAGCTCGCCCTGACCGTCGGCGATGGTCACATACACGGTCTCGGCGACGGCTGCGCCGCAGAGCGCCAGCGTCAGCAGGGCGCAAAGGAATGCAATGGCGTACTTCTTCATGATTGTTTCCTCCTGTAAGTCGCATTTGCAGGCAAATTCAGGCCGCAAAGCAGAAAAAAACGCTGATGCCGCCTCGTGGCGAACCAGCGCAAGTCTCCCTGGATGTGAATGCGGGACATGCCCGCACCGCAATGCCAAAGGCTGCGCTTTCCCTGCCCGAAAACGTCTGCCCGAGCCGCTTGCGCGGCTGAATTCTTGCATGGCTCCGGGAAGCCCGGCTTATGCCCCTGCGGGCAATTACGGTAATGGCGGTTGTGACGGATTCGCACCGTACTTCCCCCGGCAACCCTGCAAATTCATTTTTCCGGATTCAATATGATTCTAACATGATGCTGCAAAAAAGTCAATGCGGATGCAGTTAAGTTTCCACTTGAGGATGCAATTCGGTTACAGTTCGATGTTGTTCAGCACGTAGGTGAGGAACTCCTTGTTGGAGGGACAGTGGGGCAGCTTGTGGTCAAGGCCGCCGCTGTGGTAGGCCGTGCTGATGGCGTTGCGCATGGAGCGCTCGATGCGCGCGGGCGTGGTGTTCATGCTCCGCGAAATCTCCAGGTAGAGGCCGCGGGAGAGGTTGCGCAGCAGCGTGCTGTCCTGACGGGCGAGCCGAATGCCCTCGGTGAGATACCGGCAGCCGACGAGCTTGGACGGTATGCCAAGGGAGACGAGATAGTTGTGGATGTGCGCCTCGACGTGCGTCTGGTCGGCGCTGTCCAGCGCAACGGCGCTGCTCAGCCGCTTCATTTCGCGGTGCATCTTCGTGCAAGAGACGATCACCGGATGCAGCGTGTGCAGTTCGATGGGCTTGAACAAAAGATAGCTCGCTCCGTAGACGCGGGTCGCTTCCAGGGCGACGTCGGAATAGAAGCGCGTGCAGCAGATCGTGGCGGGCGGGTCGGGGAGATCGTTGATGGCGCGCAGCAGAGAAATTCCGTCCAGCCCGGGCAGGACGAGATCGAACAGCACCGCATCGGGACGCAGGCTCTTGATTTTTTGCAGCGCATCCTGGCCGTTGTGCTCCACCGCGAGGATTTCTATGTCCGGGTAGATCTTGAAAAAGCGGCAAAGCTGCTCTGTAAACTGTACATCTGCATCTACGATTGCAAGTCGCGTTTTATCCATAACAATCACGCCTATTAGAAGTAATTCTATCTTTATAGAATTATAATACCATGTGGCGGAGCATTTGTCAATTTAAGCAAGGGAATTGAGCGCGGCGTCGATCGCCTTGGCGAGGTAGGGGACGGAGTTCAGCGCCTGGGCAAGGGTGTTCTGGTTGTGGCCGACCTCGACCAGCATCGCATGGCCGCCGATGTGCTGGTTGTGCCGTCCGCGCTTGACGTTGACGTTCCGGCACAGGCCGGGGAAGGCGGCGTTGATCTCGCCGGTGACCCTCTGCGCGAAGGACAGGTTTGACGCGTAGTCGGCGCGCTGATCCTCAGGATAGTTGTCGCCGCGCCCCACCAGCAGCATGAGCTGGGCGCAGCTTGTCCCGTCCGGCGCTTCGATCCCGATGGGCAGCCTTTCGGAGTATGCGTCGCGGTGCAGATCAATCACCAGGTCAAATTCTTCGTCATAGGATTCAAGCAGCTCCAGCGCGCGCACATAGGAGGAGCTCAGATCGTCCTGTTCATTGTCCGTGACGTCGTGGGTCACGCAATAGCCCAGTTCGGTCAGCGCCTCCGCAAGGGCCTGCCCGACGCGCACCACGCTGTGCTGCTCGTCGGCGGTGCGCCAGGCCTCCACGGCTTTGTAGGGATCGGCGGGATCCTGGGCGTAGGCCTCGTGGGTGTGGGTGTGATAGATCAGGATCGTCCTGGCATCCGCCGGTGCGACCGGCTCGGGGGTATCGGCGATGACCTCGATCGTCAGTCCGCCGGACGCAGCGGAGGCAAAGGTCTGCAAAACCTTTGCCTCTTCGGTCTCCGTGACGATCGCAGCAGCTGCGCTCGCAGGCCCGGCATCGGCGGAGACGCTGCGATCGGTCGAAAGCTCCTGAATCAGGATGAAGGCGAGCACCGCCGCCAGCAGAAGCACCGCGATCGCCAGCAGCAGATGGGAGCCCTTGATGACCTTGAAGCGAACCATGATTTCACCCCCTTGCGTAATTCTATTGTATGGTTGGCGCAGAAAAATTAGCACCGGGCGCGTCGCATGCACGCGATGCAGAGTGAAAAAATGCAAGTCCGGCAATGCCACCTGTGATAAAAAAGAGCAACAGTTCTTCAAATTGCTGCATCTGTCGGCCGATTTAGATTAAAAATTGCAATGTGTGCCATATTTGCTTGCAAATGTGCAGAAAAGAGGTTATAATAACTGCATTATCGCGCGTGCGATTATTCAAAATCGGAGGTTGTTGACAAGATGGATAACGCGCAGGAACTGATCCAGCGATTGAATCATAGCGGCAAGAAGCTCTCCAAGAGCCATCGCCGCATTGCGGAATGCATCGTCACCCATTATGACAAGGTTGTGTTTATGACGGCGTCCAAGCTCGGCGAGTACGTGGGCGTGTCCGAATCCACGGTGGTGCGCTTTGCGGCGGCCCTCGGCTACAGCGGATATCCGCAGCTGCAGAAGGCGTTGCAGGAGCTGCTGCGTCACCGGCTGACGGCATCCCAGCGCTTTGAGCTGACCAACGACATGGATCACGTGCAGGTGCTGAACAAGGTGCTGAAGGCGGACATCCAGAACATCCGCTCCACGCTGGACGAGATCGACATCTCCTCCTTTGAGCGCGCCATCGATATGATCCTTCAGGCGCGCCAGATCTACGTGATGGGCCTGCGCTCCTCCGCGCCGATTGCGGAGTTCTTCGTGCACTATCTGAAGTTTATCTTTTCCAACGTGCGCGTGGTCACCTCCGGCGTCAGCGACGTGTTCGAGCAGCTCTCCCGCATCGGCGAGGGCGATCTGCTGATCGGCATCTCCTTCCCGCGCTACGCATCCCGATCCATCGAAGCCATGGACTTTGCCCGCAAGCAGGGCGCGTCGCTGATCGCCATCACCGACGGCCCGCTCTCGCCGCTGCACTCCACGGCGGACATCTGCCTGATGGCCAAGAGCGACATGTCCTCCTTCGTGGACTCCTTTGCCGCGCCGCTGTCGCTGATCAACGCGCTGATCGTGGCGCTGGGCCAGCGCAGGCGCACGGAGGTCTCCGAGTACTTCAACAAGATGGAGAAGATCTGGGCGGAGTACGACGTGTATCTCGCAAAGAATGCCGAACTGACCGGGGAGAAAAAGTAAATGCAGACGAAAAAAATCTTGGTAATCGGCGGAGGCGCAGCCGGCATGCTGGCTGCGCTCTTTGCGGCCAGAGGTGGCGCGTCGGTCACGCTCATCGAGCGCAACGAAAAGCTGGGCAAGAAAATATACATCACCGGCAAGGGCCGCTGCAACCTGACCAACGCCGCAGAGCCGGAGGACTTCCTCCGGGAGGTGGTGCGCAACCCGCGCTTCATGTACGCGGCGTTCGCGGCCTTCGACAACCGCGACATGATGGAGCTGATGGAGAAGCTGGGCGTTCCGCTGAAGGTGGAGCGCGGAAACCGGGTCTTTCCGGTGTCCGATCACGCCAGCGACGTGACGGCTGCGCTTCGGCGGGAGCTGGAACGGCTGGGCGTGGGAATTCACTATGAATCCCGCATCGCGCATCTGGCGATCGAGGGCGGACGGTGCTGCGGCGCAATCCTGCAGAACGGTGAGCGTGTCGGGGCCGATGCAGTGATTCTGTGCACCGGCGGCGCGAGTTATCCGCTGACCGGCTCCACCGGAGACGGCTATGCGCTTGCGCAGGAGGCGGGGCACAGCATTCAGAAGCCGCTGCCTGCGCTGGTTCCCATCGAGACGAGGGAGAGCTGGCCCTCCACGCTGTCCGGGCTCTCGCTGAAAAACGTGGCGCTGCGGGCCTGGAAGACCGGCGGAAAGAAGAAAAAGTACTTCTACGATGAGCAGGGCGAAATGCTCTTTACCCATTTCGGAATCAGCGGGCCGCTGGCGCTGACGCTGTCCAGCAGCATGCCGGAGGAGCTGGAGGACGTGCGCATGGCCATCGACCTGAAGCCCGCGCTGGATGAACAGACGCTGGACGCGCGGCTCCTGCGGGACTTCCAGGCACTCTCCCGCAAGCAGCTGACTGCCGTGATGGACGGCCTGGTGCCCCACAACCTCGGCCAGCAGATCCTGCTGCTGGCGAAGATCTCCCCGCAGACGCCGGTCAACAGCGTGACGCAGGCCCAGCGCGCGATGATTCTGGAGCTGCTGAAGGCGCTCCCGCTGACGCCGAAGAAGCTGCGCGGCTTCGAGGAGGCCATCGTCACCCGCGGCGGCGTGACCGTGCGCGAGGTCAATCCCTCCACAATGGAGTCCAAGCTGACGCCCGGGCTGTACTTTGCCGGGGAACTGCTGGATCTGGACGCGCACACCGGCGGCTTCAACCTGCAAATCGCCTTTTCCACGGGCGCACTTGCCGGGCGCAGCGCCGCAGAGACGGCTCAATAGCACAAAACAGACCGAAGTCTTTAAAGACTTCGGTCTGTTTTGTGCTCGTTCCTATTCAGACTTCGGTTTGTTTTCGGATTTGACCTCTGCGCAGAGCTGATTCAGCGCGTCGATGGCCTCCTGCGTGTGCTTTTCCATCTCCCTGCGATCCGCTTCGGCCTTGGCAAGCTGGGTATCCGATGCGCGCGCCGCAAGCACGTCCGCCTCGGTGATGGTCATCAGCGCGTCCTTGTCCAGCTCCGTCAGCGTCGCGAGGCGGTTTGCCTGCTCCACCAGCAGCTTTTCAAAGATGTTGCGGATGCCGCGAGCGTTGCCGAAGGCGATGGAGCTGGTGTTGGAGTCCTCGATGTAGCTGCGCACCGCCGCGCGGGCATCCTCCTCCAGCACATACTGGCCCTTCTTCAGCTGCAAATCCAGGATTGCCAGCATTTCATCCACGCTGTAATCGTCGAAGTGGAGGTAGCGGTTGAAGCGGGATTCCAGGCCCGGGTTGGAGTGGACGAACTCGTCCATCAAGCCGTCGTAGCCAGCGACGATGATGACGAGGTCCTCGCGGTGATCCTCCATGGCCTTCAAGAGGGTATTGATGGCCTCCAGACCGAAGTCGTTTTCGGATTTGGAGTTCAGGCTGTAAGCCTCGTCGATGAACAGCACGCCGCCGAAGGCGCTTTCGATCACCTTCATCGTCTTGGTGGCCGTCTGTCCCACGTAACCTGCGACCAGGCCGGAGCGGTCCACCTCCACCAGCTGACCCTTGGACAGGATGCCCAGGGAGCGGTAGATGCGGGCCATCATGCGCGCGATGGTGGTCTTGCCGGTGCCGGGATTGCCGGAAAACACCATGTGCAGCGACATGTCCACGGATTTCAGGCCGTGCTCCTTGCGCAGCTTGTGCACCGTGACCATGTTGATCAGGTTGTTGACCTCGCGCTTGACGCCGTCCAGACCGATCAGCGCGTTCAGCTCTGCCTTCAGATCCTCAATGTTCTCCACGGGCAGCGGCTCCTGCTCCGCATTCTCCTGGGTAGGAGGTTTCTCCGCAGCCTGCTTTGGCACATCCGGCTTTTTCGGCGGATTGACCTTGCCCTGCGCCTCCTTCGCGCTGGAAACTGAAGTGGGCTGCGCCGGAGCACCCCAGAAATCGTCCGCCACGCGGCGCATGTTGTTCTGTATCAGCGTTTCAATGACATCCAGCTGCGTGCGGATGATTTCATCGCGCTTGTCCTCCAATGTGATCAACTCCTTTTGCTATCTCCCATTATAGCACGGGCCGCTTAGCTTGTACAGGCATAAAGTAGAAAAGAGCCGGACAGTGTTCGCTGTCCGGCTCGAATCCTGATAGAGTTTCGCTTATTCTGCTGATTCAGCAGGTTCCGTCTGACCCAGAGCCTTCTTGTAGAGCTCCATGTAGGTCTGCGCGGAGCGATCCCAGCCGTACTGACCCTGCATCGCGCGAGTTGCCAGGCGGTTGAAGGTGATGCGGTTCTCCCTGTACATGCGGACGGCCTGCTCAATGACGTAGAGCATGTCGTGGGCGTTGTAGTTCAGGAAGGTGAAGCCGTTGCCGTCGCCGGTGTACTTGTTGTAGGCGAGGACGGTGTCGCGCAGTCCGCCCGTCTCGCGCGCGATGGGCAGGGTGCCGTAGCGCAGCGCGATGAGCTGGGACAGGCCGCAGGGCTCGAACATGGAGGGCATCAGGAACAGGTCGCAGGCGCCGTAGATCTTGTGCGCCAAGGCGTTGTTCATCTGGAAGCAGGCGGCGAACTGGCCGGAGTACTTCCACTGGGCCCAGCTGAACAGATCCACATACTTGCTCTCGCCCATGCCCAGCACCACAACCTGTGCGCCGGTGTTCATGATGGGCTCGAACACGCATTCCACCAGATCCAGGCCCTTCTGGCCGGAGAGACGGCTGACCATGCCGATCATCGGGATGTCGGGATCCACGGTCAGGCCCAGCTCCTTCTGGAGCAGCAGCTTGTTCTTGACCTTCTGATCGAAGGTGTCGGCGGTGTAATGCTGCTCGATCATCGGATCGGTCGCAGGATCGTACTCCACGGTGTCGATGCCGTTCAGGATGCCGCAGAGGTGATCCAGGCGGGAGCGGAGCAGTCCGTCCAGGCGCTCACCGTAGTAGGCGGTCTGAATCTCCTGGGCGTAGGTGGGGCTGACTGTGTTGATCTCGTCCGCATAGACGAGGCCGCCCTTCATGTAGGAGCACATGCCGTAGAATTCCAGGCTGTCGCTGGTGTAGGCCAGGCTGCCCAGGCTCAGCATCTCCTCGACGAAGTCGATGGGGAAGATGCCCTGGAACTTCAGGTTGTGGATGGTGTAGACGGTTTTGATGTTCTTGTACATGCCCAGGCTGTTGTACTGAATCTTGAGCATGACGGGAATCAGGCCGGTCTGCCAGTCGTTGCAGTGGAGCACGTCCGGAATGAAGTCGATCTTCGGCAGCGCCTCCAGAACCGCGCGGCAGAAGTACGCAAAGCGCTCGCCCTCATCGGTGCCGGAGCCGTAGACGTAGTCGCGGCCAAAGTACTGCTCATTGTCGATGAAGTAGAAGGTGATGCCGCAGTATTCCAGCTGATAGATGCCCACGTACTGCTTGCGCCAGCCGAGTTCGACGTAGAAGTTCAAAAGCTCCGTCGCCTGCGCGCGCCACTTGGGATCCATGGTCTTGTACAGCGGAAGGATGACGCGCACGTCGGCGCCGGTCTTGATCAGCTCCTTGGGGAGCGCGCCGACGACGTCCGCAAGACCGCCCGTCTTGATGAAGGGCACGCATTCGGATGCTGCAAAGAGAATTTTCATGGTCGGAACCTCCTGACGGGTCGTTTAGAGGGTCACATTCTTGCCGATGACGATGGGGTACTGGCGCTGGCCGATCAGGCGGCCATGGGCGCGCACGGTGACGGCCTTGTCGAGAATGACGTCCTCCATCTCGACGTCCTCCTCAATGTAGCTGTCCTGCATGATGATGCAGTCCTTCAGCTTCGCGCCGCGACCGACATGCACGCCGCGGAAGAGCACGCAGTTCTCCACGCTGCCTTCGATCACACAGCCGTCGGCCACCAAGGAGTTCTTGACCTCCGCGCCGCTGCGATAGAGGGCGGGCGCGTCGTCGCGGGTCTTGGTGTACACCGGATGGGTGCCGAAGAGCTCCTTGCGCACGTCGTGGCGCAGCAGATCCATGTTGAACTTGAAGAAGCCCTTGATGGTCTCGATGCGGCGATAGTAGCCCTCGAACTCGTAGCCCATGATCTTCAGCGCGCCGGAGTTGATGTAGGGACGCAGAACCTCGCCCTCGAGATCCTTCGCGCCGCGGGCGATCGCCTGGTCGACCAGGTGGATCAGCAGGGTGCGCTTGATGATGAAGCAGTCCATGTTGAGGTTCGGGTAGTTCGCTGCGTTCGGATTGACCTCGATGTCCTCGATGGTCTTGTCCTCGCCGACCTTGAGATAGCAGTGGTTGCCGTCGGAGGAGCGGGAGAACTCCAGGTGCTCCGGACGAACCTTGATGTACATCATGGTGATGTCCGCCTTGGACTTCACGTGCTGCTCGATCATCGGCTCGAAGGAGGTGTTGCAGACGTAGTTGCTGTTGGTGACGATGACGTACTGCTGGCGGGAGCGGCGCAGGTAGTCAAAGTTCGCGCGCAGGGCCTCGATGATGCCAGTGTACTCGCCGGCATTTTCGCGGGTGAGGAAGGGCGGCTGGATGAAGAGACCGTTGTTGCGGGTGTGCAGATCCCACTCCTTGCCGGAGCCCAGGTGGTCCATCAGGGAATGATAGTTCTTCTGCACAATGACGCCCACGTTGCGAACGCCGGAGTTGACCAGGTTCGAGAGCGTGAAGTCGATGATGCGGTAGCGTCCGGCGACCGGAAGTGCGGCGACCGCGCGATTGGTGGTGAGCTCACGGAGGTTCAGATTGTCTTTGGAGGTGTAGACAATGCCCATTACATCGTTCATTTATTCGGCCTCCCTTCCGGAAATTACGCTGTTGTCGATCTGTTCGCCTGCGCGCACTGCGTAGTTTTCAGGCAGAACGGTGTCCTGACCCACGAGCGCGATGTCCCCTTCGGGCTCGCCGACGATGCAGCCCTTGCTGATGACGCAGTTTTCGGATACGATGGCGCGGCGAACCACAGCGCCCGCCTCGATGCGGGTGCCAGGCATGATGACGCTGTCCTCAACGGTCGCGCCCTCGGCAACCTCAACGCCGGCAAACAGCACGCTGCCCTCGACGGTGCCGAACACCTCGCAGCCCTCGGCGATCATGCTGCGCTCCGCCTTGGCGTTCTCACCGATGTAGTGTGGCGGCATGACGGGCGTGCGGGCGTAGATGCTCCAGCGGTCGTCGGTGAGATCGAACTCCGGCGGCACCTTCAGCAGATCCATGTTCGCCTCCCAGAGGCTGGCGATGGTTCCGACGTCCTTCCAGTAGTCGGTGAAGCGGTAGGCCAGCATCACGCGGCCGTCGCCCAGCATCTTCGGGATGATGTTCTTGCCGAAGTCGTTCTTGGAGTTGGGGTCGTTCTCATCGTCGATGAGGTACTGGCGCAGCATCTTCCAGGTGAAGATGTACACGCCCATGGAGGCCAGGTTGCTCTTGGGTACCTTCGGCTTCTCCTCAAACTCGATGATGTGATCCTGCTCGTCGATGTTCATGATGCCGAAGGACGAGGCGACCTCCATCGGCACAGGGCGCACGGCGATGGTCACGTCCGCGCCGCCGTTGATGTGGGCCTCGAGCATCTTGTTGTAGTCCATCTTGTAGATGTGGTCGCCGGAGAGGATGAGCACGTACTCCGGGTCATACTGCTCGATGAAGCTGATGTTCTGATAGATTGCGTTGGCCGTGCCGCGATACCACTCGCCGCTCTTGGCCTTCATGTAGGGCGGCAGAACGAACACGCCGCCGCTGGAGAGGTCCAGATCCCACGGTGCGCCGTTGCCGATGTAGCGGTTCAGCTCGAGGGGCTGATACTGCGTCAGAACGCCGACGGTATCGATGTGTGAATTCGCGCAGTTGGAGAGGGGAAAGTCGATGATGCGGAACTTTCCACCAAAGGGGACGGCGGGTTTGGCCATGACCTTGGTCAGAAGGCCGAGACGGCTGCCCTGGCCTCCGGCCAGCAGCATGGCGATGCATTTCTTTTTGATCACATTATCCCTGCTTTCAGTTCGTATTTAAGGATTTCCCTCGGAAAGCATACGCTTGTATATATTATACAATAAGTTTAAAGAAATTACCAGATGTAAACATAAAATTCAGCAATTATTTTCCTTGCAAATTCGATATGTTTCGCGCACAACCATAAATTCTTCGTTTGCCGGAATAACATAGGCCGCGATTTTTGACGAATCCTGCGTCACCAGGCGCTCGCCGGAGCCGTGCTCGTTGGCCTCCCCGTCAATCTCCACGCCCAGGTGGGCCATGCCCTCCAGCACCATGCGCCGCAGCCGCACGCAGTTTTCGCCGATGCCGCCGGTGAAGGCCACCGCATCCAGGCCGCCGATTTCCATCGAATACGCGCCGATGTAGCGCAGGATGTGGGTGGCCAGCACCTTCAGCGCAAGCTCCGCGCGCGCGCTGCCGCTTTCGATGGCCGCTTCGATGTCGCGCATGTCGCCGCTGGTGCCGGAGATGCCCTTCAGACCGCCGTTCTTGCCCAGGCCCTCGTAGATCTCGTCGAGGGTCAGGCCCTGCGCAAGCAGGAAGGGCACGATGTACACGTCCACGTCGCCGGTGCGGCTGGCGTGGGGGATGCCCATCTGCAGGGAGAAGCCGAAGCTGTTGTCCATGCTCCTGCCGTCCAGAATTGCGCAGAGCGACGCGCTGCCGCCCAGATGGCAGGACACGATGCGCTTGTGCCGCTTGCCCAGGCGCTCCGCGATGTAGCCGTGGGACGCGCCGTGGTAGCCCATGCGCAGTATGCCGTACTTCTCCGTCCACTCGTAGGGGATGGGGTACACGCGGCGCTCCATGGGAATGGTCTGGTGGAAGGCCGTCTCGAACACACCCACCTGCCGCACCTCCGGCAGCAGGCGCTGGAACACCGAGATCGCCTCCAGA
>JBJEJN010000016.1:0-19069 GCA_051878085.1 Aristaeellaceae bacterium
GCGCCGTCGCCCTCGATCACGGTGTTGTAGCCGTCGGACAGGCGCTTGATGAAGCCGTGGGCCGAGGCGGTCTTTGCGGCGGCGATGACCTCCTCGTCGGTGGCGTCCAGCCGTCCGTAGCGGATGTTCTCCATAATCGTGCCGGTGAACAGGTGGGTGTCCTGGAGCACCATGGCGATGTTCTTGCGCAGGGTGTCGCGCCTGATGCTGCGCACGTCCATGCCGTCGATGGTGATGCGACCGGACTCGATGTCGTAGAAGCGGTTCAAGAGGTTGGTGATGGTGGTCTTGCCCGCGCCGGTGGAGCCGACGAAGGCGATCTTCTGACCCGGGCGCGCGTACAGCGAGATGTGCTTCAGCACGGTCTTTTCCGGCACGTAGCCGAAGGTCACATCGTCCAGAACCACGTGTCCCTCAATCACCGGATCCATGGCGTTCTCCGCATCGGGCTCCTCGGGGGCCTCATCCATCACCTGGAACACGCGCTCCGCGCCCGCCAGGGCGGAGAACACGGTGCTGACCTGCTGGGAGAGCTCGTTGATGGGGCGCGCGAACTGGCTGGCATAGTTGACGAAGATGGCCAGACCGCCCACGTCAAACCTGCCCAGCACGCACAGCACGCCGCCGATGCCCGCCGTCAGGGAGTAGCTGACCTTGGAGATGTTGCCCATCACCGGGCCCATGATGCCGCCGAAGAACAGCGCCTTCGCCTGCTTTTCGCGCAGATCGTCGTTCAGGCGGCCGAACTCCTCCTCGCACACGCCCTCGTGGTTGAACACCTTCACGACCTTCTGTCCGGCCACGGTCTCCTCGATGTAGCCGTTGACCGCGCCCAGCGCCGCCTGCTGGGCGGAGTAGAAGCGGCGGCTGCGCTTCATAATGAACATGCTGCCCTTGAAGAACAGCGGCAGGAACACCACGGTGATCAGCGTCAGCCAGATGTTGGTGTAGATCATCATCACCAGCGTGCCCAGCAGCGTGGCCGCACCGGAGATCATCGAAATCACCGAGTTGTCCAGCATGGTTCCGATGTTATCCACGTCGTTGGTGAAGCGGCTCATGATTTCGCCGTTGTTGTGGGAGTCGAAGTAGCGCACGGGCAGCTTCTGCAGCTTCTCAAACAGGTCGTGGCGGATGCGCTCCACGGCGCTCTGGGACACGCCCACCATCAGCCGGTACTGCAAAAAGGTCGCCAGAACGCCCACGATGTAGGTGCTCAGCAGCACGATCAGCATGGACATCAGGCTGCTCACGCGCTCGGCGGCGGGAACCGTCCCATCCGCGATCATGTTGAGGATCGGTCGCAGCATGTAGCCGCTGACCATGCTCGCCGCAGTGCTCAGAAGCAGGCACAGGGCAACCACGATCAGCCGCGGCCACGACTTTCCGATGTAGGAAAAGATGCGGCCGATGGTCTTGCCCGCGTCTCTGGGCTTGCCCATCGCGGGGGTCTTGGGGCCATGGCGGCCCTGGGGCATCGGCCCGCGCTTCTTCGCCTCCGGTGCAGCGCTGGTGTTGTACCTCTGCTGCAATCTTTCAAGCGTGCGTCCCGCCATCAGTCTCCCTCCCTTCCGTCCACAGGCACTGCGGCCTCCGCAAGCACGGATTCGCGGCCGGATTCCTGAGATTCGTAGATCTCCTGATACTCCCGGTTGCTTCTCAGCAGCTCGTCGTGGGTGCCCACGCCGGTGATCCTGCCCTCGTCCAGCACGATGATCTGGTCCGCGTCCCGCACGGAGGAGATGCGCTGGGCAATGATGATCTTGGTGGAGTCCCTCAGCTCGTTTGTGAACGCCCGACGGATCTTCGCCTCGGTGGCGGTGTCCACGGCGCTGGTGGAGTCGTCCAGAATCAGGATCTTCGGCTTCTTCAGCAGCGCGCGGGCGATGCACAGGCGCTGCTTCTGACCGCCGGAGACGTTGGTGCCGCCCTGATCCAGGCCGCTCTCGTAGCCCTCGGGGAAGCGCTCGACGAACTCGTCGGCCTGGGCGCTGCGGGCTGCGGCGCGGATCTCCTCGTCGGAGGCGTCCTCGTCGCCCCAGCGCAGGTTCTCGGCGATTGTGCCGGAGAACAGCACGTTCTTCTGGAGCACCATGCCCACGCCGTCGCGCAGGTGCTTCAGGCTGTAATCCTTCACGTTCACGCCGTCCACCAGCACCTCGCCCTCGTCCACGTCGTAGAGGCGGGGGATCATGGACACCAGCGTGCTCTTGCCGGAGCCGGTGGAGCCGATGATGCCCACCGTCTGACCGGGCAGGATGCGCAGGTTCACCTTGTCCAGCACCTTCTCCTCGCTGTTCTTGTAGTAGCGGAAGGACACGTTCCTGAATTCCACGCCGCCCTTCTCCACATGAAGCTCCGGACGGGCGCAGTTTTCGTCGGTCAGGTCAACCTGCTCGTCCAGCACCTCGGAGATGCGCCGCGCGGAGGCGATGGAGCGCGAGGACATCACAAACAGCATGGACACCATCAGCAGCGACATCAGAATCTGAGTGATGTAGGTGATGAAGGCGCTCAGGTCACCCACCAGCATCCCCCCGGCGATGACCCGATTGCCGCCCAGCCACACCACAGCCACGCTGGTCAGGTTCATGATGAGCATCATCAGCGGCATCATCATCACCATCACGCGCATGGCGCTCAGGCCCGCAGCCTTCAAATCGCCGTTGGCGCGGTCAAACTTCTGCTGCTCGAAGTCCTCGCGCACGAAGGACTTCACCACGCGCACGTTGGTCAGGTTCTCCTGCACGTCAGTGTTCAGCGCATCGATCTTTCCCTGCATGCGGGTGAAGCGCGGCAGGCCCATGCGGATCACCAGCAGCATCACCACCAACAGCACCGGTATGGTCACCAGCAGCACCCGCGCCAGCTCCGGTTCGCGGATGATGACCATAATCAGCGCGCCGATGAGCATGCCGGGCGCGCGCAGACACATGCGCAGCAGCATGTTGACGAAGTTCATCACCTGGGTCACGTCGTTGGTCAGGCGGGTCACCAGCGAACCGGTAGAGAAGCGGTCGATGTTGGCGAAGGAGAACCGCTGCACCTTCGCGAACACGTCCCGGCGCAGGTCCGCCGCGAAGTTGACCGCCGCCCGCGCGCCGAAGTACGCGCCGCCCACGCCGCCGAGCATCATGCCCACGCTGGTAAGTACCATCAGCGCGCAGATCAGCACGATGTGGCCGATGTCCCGGCCCTCCACGCCGGTGTTGATGATGCTGGCGTACAGGCTGGGCAGGATGACCTCGCCCAGCACCTCCACAATCATGCACAGCGGGCCCAGGACGAAGTACTTCCAATAGGGTCTGACGTACTTGCCCCAGCGCTGAAAAAAGGATTCTCTCTTCAAAGCCTCTTCATCTCCTTATACTTCAATTCCGTCGCCCCGCTCCAGGCGGCGCAGGTTGTCCATCTCCCGCATCAGCAGCGCCTCCAGTTGATCCAGCTCGTCCTCGCTGAAGCCCGCATAGCTCACGGCCTCCAGACCGGCAAAGATCTCCTTGCTGCGCTGCACCATCTCCTCGCCCTTGCGGCTGATGGCGATCTCGTTGCGCCGACCGTCCACGTCGCTGCCGCAGCGCTCGATGTAGCCCCCGGCCTCCAGCTGCTTCAGCGTCCGCGCCACCGACGCGGGACTTATGTCCAGCTCCTCCGCAATCTGCGTCTGGGAGGGAAAGCGCCCCATGTCGCTCAGGCGCATCAGCAGGAAGTGCTGGCTGGGATGGATGCCCAGCGAACGCACCCGCGCCTCGATGATGCGGTGCTGCATCCGCCCGAGGTGCCGCTGCATGTGACTGATCCTGTGAAATCGCTCGTTCATGCCGCCGCCTCCAATTCATAAGCGCGTTAATGATTAACGTGCTCACGATTATAGGGCAAGTATGTGTACAGAGTACGTCGATCCCGTTTTCTTCCGGTAAAATCCGGCAGCTTTCCCTCAGCGAACCAGGAAATTAACAATGCCATGCTATGATGGGGCCAACAGGAGGTGCATCCGCATGAAGCGCATACTGACCCTGCTCGCAGTCCTTGCACTGAGCCTCACCGCCGCGCTGGCAGAGACCGTCCCGGTGGTCACGGCAACGCCCGCGTCCACCGGCCTTACGCCCACGCCCAGCCCCACGCCGGAGCCCTTCGGCAAGGAGTACGTTCTGGACGAATTTACCGTCCGCCTGAGCGACGATCTGCTTCCCCTGGACGAGGAGGCCCTTGCGGGCTACAATGCCGCCGCGCAGAGCGACTTCCCCGATTCCGGCGAGATGCGCCTGGTTGCCGCCAATGAAGATTACAGCGCCGCCATCAGCTTCGCCCTCGCACCCTCCGATCAGAGCGCCGCAGATGCCGCCCGGGAGGCCGCGCAGACCATCCTCGGCAGCGACGCGGGCGTGGTGGAGACCCGCTTCGGCGAAAACGTGTGCGCCTGCTTCGCCTGTTCCATCGGCGACATGACCTTTCATATCTATTACTTCGCCCTGGACGGCCAGCTTCTGACCGTCACCGCCAGCGGACTGGAGGATACCGACCTCGCCGCCATCCTGGAGAGCCTTACTCTCTAAGCCCTTCGACGCAAAACCCCGACCGCTTCATCCTTGAAACGGTCGGGGTTTTTGGGTATGTGCATCAAATTGTGATCTTCCCCGCGCCCAGCAGCGTGAAGATGTTCTTGAAGATCAGCGCACCGCGCCAGTAGTTCGCGCTGAGGTGGAAGGCGGCGCTTTCCTCGCCCCAGCTCCAGGTGATGGGCCACGCGCCGTCAGCTTCCTGCTTGTCGAGCAGCCAGTCGGCCTCGCGCATCGCCAGCGCACCCAGGGGAACCAGCAGCGGATCCTGCGGGCTCATGATGAAGGTGGACGGCGTGGCGCAGTACTCGCTGTCCCACTTGTCCGCGTCCTCCTCGACCAGCTCCACCATGCGCTTCTCGATCCTCGCAAGCAGCGCGCCCGCGTCGAACAGCTCCGGGCAGGCAACCATCACGTCCCAGCACAGCGTGCGCAAGCCGGGCAGCAGGTGCATCTCCGGCGGCAGCTCCCGTTCCATGGCCCAGTCGAAGGCCTCCCGGGCGATCCTGCGCGCCAGCTCGTTTGCTTCGCTCCCCGGCTCCGAGGCGCGCAGCATGTAGCCCGCCAGCGCCGCCGTGGGGTTGTAGTCGAACCTCGGCGCAGCTGCGTCGAAGTGCCACCAGGGGGCGTGGGGGGAATCGTTGTTGCTCGCAACGCTGTACGCCCAGCGGTGGCCGTCGAAGTCCCTTCCGCTGGTCAGGTAGTTCAGCAGCCCCGCCACGATGGGGTTCGCCGGGTCGTACATGTCGATCAGCCGCAGGTAGGTCGTGGCCGACCAGCTCTGCATCGGCGAGGACTCCGGGTTCAGCGCGTCGCACTCCAGGCCGTGGCCGAAGCCGCCGTCCGGGTTCTGATAGGCCGCAAGGCAGGTCAGAATCTCTCCGGGATCGCCGCCCTCGAAGTGCAGCTTCCAGCGGGCGAGGTCGATGGGTCGCGCGTTGCGGTACATGAAGCCCCGCGCGCGCTCAAATATCTGGTTCATATGCATCCCTCCTGCAACAAATATACGTCAAATATCCCCTTCGTGTATAGAAGAAATCCGACAGCTCTCATCATTTTTCCACAGAAGCTCCCCGGGCAGCACGCCCTGAAAGCGCCGGAAATCCCGCAGCAGGTGGGACTGATCCGCGTAGCCGTATTTCTCCACCGCGTCCAGCGCACGGTAGCGCCCCTCCAGCACCTCCCGGTAAATGAGCTGGTGCCGGATCAGCTGATTCAGCAGCTTCGGCCCCGCGCCGGTCAGCTCCAGCAGCTTGCGCTCCATTTTGCGCCCGCTGATCCCTGCACGTGCCGCAATTTCCCCCACCTTCTCCCGTCCGCAGCCGGAAATCATGGCATATATCACGTTCATAAGCGCGTTTTCAGGGCGCTCGGGCCGCAGCCTACGCAACAGCTCCGCCTCGGCAAGCCGCGCCCGGGCCGCGAGGTCGTCCGGTTCAAACAGTCGGGGCGAAAGTGCATGAAACAGCGAAGAAAAGTGGGCTTCCGGGTCAAAGACCCGCCCCAGCGCGTCCCGGAAGTCCGCCTCCGCAAAGCACGCCGCCGTCCAGGCATAAAAGCGGATGCCGAAGCTGGAAATGATATCCTGCGAACTGCGGTCGGGCGTGACGTAGGCCGCGTCGTCCAGGGCGCAGAAGCGACCGGTGACGCGGTTTTTCGTATAATTGATCTCAAAAACAAGGTCCATGCAGCTGTTCGGGATCACCCGGCTGCCGCCGCAGCTCCTGCGGGCGTGCAGGCTCCCCCAGAAGCAGCGCACGTAGGGCGTAAGCGCCGGACAGGGCGGGATTTCCGTGTATTCTCCATCGAAGCGCAGGCCCTGCGCCGACAGAGGAACATACATCCGTGCAATTCGCTCCAGCTGCATCTCCGACCCCTCCCCTCATTCTGATAGAATTGTACCATTCTCCACCGCACTGTGCAAGCAATTCCGCACAATTGCGCATCTTCCCCGCAGTTTTTCCCGCGTTCGCATTTTTGTGCTTTCTTTCCCCGGTGGACTGTGCTATAATTTCAATGGAATAATATGAAAGAAGGGGTTCTACCCATGAAAAAGGCAATTATGTACGGCGGCGGCAACATCGGCCGCGGCTTCATCGGCAAGGTTTTCGCGGACTCCGGCTACGAGGTTGTTTTCCTGGACATCATGCAGTCCCTGATCGACGAAATGAACCGTCGGGGCGAATATAATGTAAGAATCGTGTCCAACGCGGAAACCGTGGACACCACCGTCAAGCCCGTGCGCGCGGTGAACGCAAGCACCGAGCAGGCCATCGACGAAATCGTGACCTGCGACATCATGGCCACCGCCGTCGGCGTAAATATCCTGCCGAAAATCGCACCCGTCATCGCCAAGGGCGTGGTTGCCCGCATGGAAAAGAGTGGAAAGCCGCTGGACATCATCCTCTGCGAAAACCAGCTGGAGGCCGACATTCTGATGCGCGGCTGGATCTACGAGTGTCTGACCGACGCGCAGAAGGCCTGGGCCGACCAGAACCTCGGCCTGATCGAGGCCTCCATCGGCCGCATGGTGCCGCCGCTGACCCCCGAGATGCGCGCGCAGGATCCGCTGCTGATCTGCGTGGAGCCCTACTGCGAGCTGCCGGTGGATAAGGACGCTTTTAAAGGTGAGATTCCCGATCTCGCGGGCCTGATCCCCTACTCCCCCTTTGAATTCTACATCAAGCGCAAGCTATTTTTGCACAACGGCGGTCACGCGGTGTGCGCATACCTGGGCAATCTGAAGGGCTACGACTACATCTGGCAGGCCATCGGCGATCCCGAGATCTACGAGGCGGCCAAGGCGGCCATGAACGTCAGCGCCCAGGCCCTGATTCGCAAGTTCGGCGAGGGCATTCGTGAAAATGTGGAAAACAACGTGGTTGACCTGCTGTTCCGCTTCCAGAACCGCGCGCTGAAGGACACCGTGTCCCGCGTGGGTGCGGATCCGGTGCGCAAGCTGCGCCGCAACGACCGCATCGTGGGCGCGGCGCTGTTCGCCATGGAGCAGGGCATCGATCCCGCGCCGGTGATCAAGGGCATCGTGGCGGGCCTGAAGTTCGACCGCGAGGGCGATCCCACCGCGCCGGAGATTCAGAAGGCGCTGAAGGAGCAGGGCATCGACTACGTGATCGAGAAGTACATGGGCCTTGCGAAGGAGGAGCCGCTGTTCGGCATGATCAAGGCGGCCTACGAAGCATGACAAACTATCAGAAACTCACCGACTTTGCCGTGGAAAAGACCTGCGCGCTGCTGGCGATCCCCAGCCCCAGCGGCTGCACGGAGCGCGCGATCTCCTGGCTGGAAGCGGAATTTTCGGCCCTGGGCTGCGGACACTGGCGCGGCGTGAAGGGCGGGCTGATCGTGGACTTCGGCGGCAGGGACGATGCAAACGCCCTGCTGCTGGAGTCCCACTGCGACACCTTGGGCGGCATGGTGGCCCAGATCAAGCCGAACGGCCGCCTGCGGCTTACCAACATCGGCGGCATGAACGCCAACAACGCCGAGGCGGAGAACGCCGTGCTGCTCTCTCGCAACGGAAGGGAATACGAGGGCACGCTCCAGCTGATCGACGCGTCCATCCACGTAAACGGCGACTACAACGATACAAAGCGCAGCTGGGACAGCGTGGAGTTCGTGCTGGACGAGGACGTGTCCTCCCCGGAGGACGTGCGCGCGCTGGGCATCGGCGTGGGCGACTACGTCTGCTTCGATCCCCGCACCCGCGTGACCGCAAGCGGCTACATCAAGAGCCGCTATCTGGACGACAAGCTCTCTGTGGGCATGCTGCTGGCGCTGGCGAAGTACCTGAAGGACGAAAGCATCACCCTGCCCCGGCGCACCTACGCCCACATCACCGTGTACGAGGAGGTGGGCCACGGCGGCTGCGCCTCCGTGCCCGCGGGCGTGACCGAGGCGCTGGTGGTGGACATGGGCTGCGTGGGCGAGGGCCTGGACTGCACCGAGCGCATGGTTTCCATCTGCGCCAAGGATTCCAGCGGCCCCTTCTGCCGGGAGATCGTATTAAAGCTGATCGACGCGGCGGAGCGCTCCGGCGCGAAGTACGCCGTGGACGTGTACCCCCACTACAGCTCCGACGTAGCCACCACCCTGCGCGCGGGCAGCGACGTGAAGCACGGCCTGATCGGCGCGGGCGTGTACGCCTCCCACGGCTACGAGCGCAGCCACCGCGACGGCGTGGAGAACACGCTGAAGCTGCTGATTTCCTACCTTCAGGGCTGAAAGGACGATATTTCTATGGACATTCCCCACATTCAAGCCCGAAAGGCGCAGACCGGCGACTTCGACGCGATCCTGTGCCTGCTCGACCACGCCCGCGCAGCCATCCGCACGCTGGGCATCGACCAGTGGCAGGACGGCTACCCGGAGCCGGAGCTGATCGCATCGGACATTGAAAAGCAGATCGGCTGGGTCTTTGCAGACGGCGACGCAATTGCGGGCTATGCCGTGCTGCTGTTCAGCCCCGAACCGATCTATGACGAGCTGGACGGCACATGGCTGACCTCCGGCGACCGCTATGTGACCATCCACCGCATGGCCATCGACGACGGCTACCGCAGAACCGGCCTGAGCCGAAAGATGATCGCCTTTGCCGAGGAACAGGCCCGCGCACAGGGCCTGATCTCCGTGCGCGCGGACACCCACCGGGGCAACCTCGCCATGCGCGGCCTGATGAAGAACTGCGGCTACGCCCTCTGCGGCGAGGTGCGCTACGACGTGACCGCAGGCGACCCCATCCGCGTGGCCTACGAAAAGCTTCTGGAGCCTGATGCACAATGTGGATTCTGATTTTATTGCTTGCCCTGCTGCTTTTGCTGCCGGGCAGCTTTTTCTATCTTTTTGCGCTGCGGCGCAGACCGCGCAGGAAGCGCAAGACCGCCGCGCACCCAATTTCTGCGGAAAAAACCTCCTCCGCACCCAAAACCTTCCGCATGGATCGGGACTGGCTGCGGGAAACTGAGAAGGAGGATATGTATCTCACATCCCGGGACGGCCTGCGGCTGCACGCTTATCTGCTGCCCCAGGGGGACTGCAAAAGCTTCGTGATCGTCTGCCACGGCTACCGCGCCCACGCAGCCTCCACCGCCCACTACGCCCGGCACCTCTACGAAGCGGGCGCATCCCTGTTGCTTCTCGACGCGCGCGCCCACGGCGAGAGCGAGGGCCGCACCATCGGCATGGGCTGGCCGGAGCGTCTGGACGTGCTGGACTGGATCGGGGAGCTGAACCGGCGCTATGACGCGCCCCGGATCGTCCTCTTCGGCGTGTCCATGGGCGGGGCAACGGTGCTCAACGCCGCAGGGGAGGCCCTGCCGGAGAACGTCAGGTGCATCATCTCCGACTGCGCCTACGTCTCCCTGAAGGACGAATTCCTCCACCAGCTGCGCGCGTTCTACCACCTGCCGGGGCTGTTTCTGTACCTGGCCGACCCCCTCTGCCGCCTCTTGGCGGGCTACTCCCCGCTGCGGGATGGCGACGGCTATGCCCAGCTGCATTCCTGCACCCGGCCCGTGCTGCTGATCCATGGCGGCGCGGACGACTTCGTGCCGCCGGAGATGCTGGAGCGCGCCTGGAGCGCCATCCCGGGGCCGAAGGAGAGGCTGATCGTCCCGGGCGCAGGGCATGCGGAGAGCGCCCTCGTCGATCCCGCGCGCTACTGGGAAGCGGTGGACAGCTTCCTGAAAAAGTACGCTTGACGCGGACAGTGTTCCGGAGATATAATAAATGTGGCAATTTTGATAAAGCGCAATTCAGGAGGCCGAGCGTGCTGAACCACTACCTGATCGTCGATCAATCCGTGCTGCCCGATTACTTTCTCAAGGTGATCGAGGCCCGCAAGCTGCTGGAGAACGGAACCTACACCCAGGTGAGCGACGCCGCCCGGGCCGCAGGCATCTCCCGGAGCACCTACTACAAGTACAAGGACAAGGTGATGGAGCCCTCGCAGGTGGCGGTGGGCCGCACCGCCACGCTGATGCTTACCCTCTCCCACGAGGCCGGCGTGCTGTCCCGGGTGCTCAATGCCGTGTCCGGCTGCGGCGCAAACATCCTCACCCTGACCCAGAGCCTGCCCGTGCATGACCAGGCCAACCTGATGCTCTCCGTGGACGTCTCCGGCATGCGCGCGTCCCTGGAGGAATTGACCCAAACCCTGGAGCAGACCAGCGGCGTGGAGAAGCTGCGGCTGGCTGCCCTCGAATAGACGCAAGGAGGATCCTATGAAGATTCACTTTTCTGCCGACAGCACCTGCGACGTCAGCCCCGAATTCCTCGCGCGCTACCCGGTTGAGATCCTTCCGCTGAGCGTGGAGCTGGAGGGCAAATTCTACCGCGACGGCGTGGATCTGACCCCCGACACGATCATCAGCCGCGTCAATGCGGGCGCGGCGCTTCCCAAGACCTCCGCGATCAACGTGGAGGAGTACCGCGAGGCCTTCACCCGGGCGCTGGAGACCAGCGACGCGGTGATCCACTTCAACATCAGCTCGGACTTCTCCTCCTGCCATCAGAACGCCTGCATCGCGGCGGAGGGGCTGAACGTGTGGTGCATCGACTCCCGCAACCTCTCCACCGGCATCACCATGCTGCTGGCCGAGGGCTTTGACCGCGCCGAATCCGGCATGGAGCCCGAGCAGATCGCACAGGAGCTGCGTGCGCGGGTGGACAAGGTGGACGTGTCCTTCATCGTGGATCGCCTGGACTACCTGTACAAGGGCGGTCGCTGCTCCGCGCTGGCCATGCTGGGCGCGAACATGCTGCACATCCGGCCCTGCATCGAGGTCAAGGACGGCAAGATGGGCGTGTGCAGGAAGTACCGCGGCACCTACGAGCGCTGCCTCAGGCAGTACATCGCCGACCGCATGCGCAGCAAGGATGACGTGAAGCCTCAACGCATCTTTCTCACCCACACCGGCGTGGCCTCCCAGGCGGTGGAGGCCGTGCGTGAGATGGTGCTTCAGGAGGTTCCCTTCGCCGAGGTCTACGAGGTGCGCGCGGGCTGCTCCATCACCAGCCACTGCGGCGAAAACACCTTCGGCATCATCATGTATCACGAATAGAACCAATAAGAAGGGGCTGTCTCAAAGCACTTTTCTCGCTTCGAGGCAGCCTCTCAATTGTTATGCGGCGGGGTGAGGGCACCCCGCCCTACGGTTTGCTACGCAGCGGGATGTAAGCACCCCGCCCTACGGTTATTCCGGCGAAGCGGGCTACTTTCCATCATCACGGGTGAGCTTGTGCACCCACTTGTAGCCGTTGACACGGATGACCGCAGGGAAGCACTTGAGGAACTGGTCGATGTTCACGCAGACGATCACCGCGATGGCGGGCCAGTGCCACACCAGGCCGCCCAGCCAGGCCAGCGGAATGAAGGTGCAGATGGCCACCGTGTCCAGGATCAATACAAAGCGGGTGTCGCCGCCGCCGCGGATGATGCCCGTGTTCACCGGCATCTGGTAGGACATCACCACCAGCACCGCCGCCTGAATCAGCATGTAGGCGTTGGCCAGGTCGTAGGTCTCCTTGGAGATCGTGCCCGCGTACACGCCCAGCAGCGGGATGCGGATGACCAGCATGATCGCGCCCAGCGCCATGCCGATGCCCACAAAGACCAGCTGCAATGTGCGGGTGTACTCCTTCAGGCGATCCATGTCGCCCTCGCCCACGGTCTTGCCGATGAGCACCGAGGCCGCCGAGGACGCGCCCACCGCCGTGACCTTCAAGAGCAGAAACACCGTGTTGGAGATCGACTGCGCGGCGATGGCGCTGTCGTTCATGTGGCCCAGGATGACCGTCTGCAGGGCGTTGGCAATGCCCCACAGGAAGGCCGAACCCAGCGTGGGCAGCGACACGAGAATGAAGTCGCGCGTCAGGCAGGCATTCTTGTCCAGCAGGTTCCGCAGACGCAGGCCCAGCTTTTTGTCCCGCAGCACGTAGGTTCCCACCACGATGAACTCCACCACGCGGGCGGTCAGCGTGCCGATGGCCGCGCCCCGCACGCCCAGCTCCGGCGCACCCAGATGGCCGCCGATGAGCAGGTAGTTGATGCTCACGTTGATGATCAGCGACAGCACCGACACACGCAGCGCAATCTTGACCGACTCCACCACGCGCATTGTGCTCAGCAGCACCGCCGTCAGGGCAAAGAACAGGTAGCTGAAGCGGATGATCCTCAGATAGGCCACGCCCTCGGCCACGTATTCGGCCTGGTCGGTGAAGATGCGCAGCGCACCCTCGGGGAAGATGCTCACCAGCGTGAACAGGATCAGCGCCAGCGCGATCTCCAGACGTACGCCGATGCCCGCAATGGAGCGGATCTCCCCCAGCCTGCGCTGGCCCCAGTACTGGCTGCCCAGCACGATCAGCGCATTGCCGATGGCGTACACCACCTGCTGGTACACAAACTGAATCTGGTTCACCGCCGCCACGCCGGACAGCGCCGCCTGAGAATAGGTGCCCAGCATCAGGTTGTCCGCCAGATTCACACTCAGAATCACGGCCTGCTCCAGCATCAGCGCCACGCACAGCCGCAGAAAGGTCCTGTAAAACCCACGGTCCTTGGTAAACATTGCTCTTCCTTCCTCCCGTTTCCAAGGGAGAGCTTACCACAGGAATATGAAATCTGCAAGCGGGATGGAGAAATGTCGGCTCTGGAAGTTGACAGTCGATCGTGGATCATGATATAATAACGGCAGGAAGGGATGACGCTTGTGGTAGAGCTTCTCCCCTCTCGTTGAGATGAGCCGCCTACCAGTTGTCGCTGGATGGCGGCATTGCTTTTTTACTTATGGGTTCCGTTGTGAACGGTGAACGCCAAAGTGACAATCAGAAGCACAATCGCGAGGATCTCGTAATCGGTCATGATCATCACCCCCCTTTTGTAGAAAAGAGGGTAAAAGCCAAGCGCCATCTTTTTCCTTCCTGCCGGGAAGCCTTGCGGCTCCACGGATATTCTAACACAGCGGCAAAAGGATGTCCATGCTTTTCTTTGCGTACACAGCCGCACAGCAATCTTGATGTTTCCCTCCGGCTCTGTTATAATGGAACTGTTCTTCCCGAACGACTGCACATCCGAAGGAGAGACAGATTCATGAAGCAAAAACCGAAGCTGATCGTCATCGCGGGCACCAACGCCTCGGGCAAGAGCGGTCTGGGCGTGGAGCTGGCGCGCAAGTACGGCGGCGAGATCGTCTCCGCCGACTCACGACAGGTGTTTCAGGGCTACGACCTGGGCAGCGGCAAGATCACGCCCGAGGAGATGAAGGGCGTTCCCCATCACCTGATCGACGTGTGCAAATCCAACGACTTCTTCTCCATGCACGACTTCCAGCGCCTGGCCTATGAGGCCATCGACGGCATCCTCGCACGCGGCAAGGTTCCCTTCCTGGTTGGCGGCACGGGGCTGTACATCGCCTCCGTCACCGAGGGCTACGTCATGAGCGACCGCATGCCCGACCTGGCCTACCGCGACGAGCTGGAACAGAAGACCACGCCGGAGCTCTACGCCATGCTCGTTTCTTTGGTGCCGGACGTGGAGGTGGACGCGAAGAACCGCAACCGCGTGATGCGCATGCTGGAGAAGATTCACGACGGCGACGACCACCGTCCCCACAACGAGCCCCGCTACGACTGTCTGAAGCTGGGCGTGACCTGGGACCGGGAGACGCTGAAGGCGCGCATCGACGAGCGCCTGGAAAGGCGCATGCAGCAGGGCATGGTGGACGAGGTGCGCACGCTCATGGAGAACGGCGCAAGCACGGAATTCCTGTACAAGCTGGGCCTGGAGTACCGCTTCATCAGCCAGTACATCAATGGCGAGTTTGCAACCGAGGACGAGATGTGCGCGCAGCTCAGCCTTGCCATCAAGCGCTTCGCCAAGCGCCAGATGACCTGGTTCCGCCGGGACAAGGAGATCCGCTGGCTGGACATGACCGGCGATCCCGTGGCGGAGGCCTCGGCTTTGATCGAAGGTTTCCTGAACATTTAACTTTCTCCCGCATATTTTTGTGCGGGTTTTTTCATCAATTGCATTGAATAATCTCCTGCATAGGGCTATAATATATCCATTCGATCCTGCATACGGAGGGGAAATGAATGAGAAAATTCAGAATCGGCATTGATGTTGGGGCAACCAATACCAAAATCGGCCTGTTTGACCGTGAAATGAACCTTCTGGACGCTGCAAGCACGCTCACGGATCAGGAAGCGGATCTTCCGATGCTGATGGACTTCATCGAATCCCTTGTGCGGCACATGCTCAAGCGCAACAGCATCAGCGTGGATCACCTGCTGGGCGTGGGCACCGCATTTCCTTCCTACATCGACTACAAGGCCGGCATCGTGGTGGAGACGGGCAACATCATCGCCCTGACCAACGCCCCGGTGCGCGACCTGCTGGAGGAACGCCTGGGCGTGCGCATCGTGCTGGACAACGACGCGAACCTGGCCGCACTGGCGGAGCACCGGCTGGGCGCGGGCATCGGTCAGGACAACATGATCTACGCCGCGCTGGCCACCGGCATCGGCGGCGGCCTGATCCTCAACGGCAAGCTCTACCGCGGCGTGCACGGCATGGCGGGCGAGATCGGCCACATGTTCATCTCCGATTCCACCGGCTATTCCTGTCCCTGCGGCGTGACCGGCTGCGTGCAGTCCATCGCCTCCGGCGCATACATGGCGCAGTACGCCACCGACCGCATCAAGGAGGGCGAGGACAGCTCCATCCTGAACTATGCGGGCACCCTGGCCGGCATCGACATGGAGGCCGTGGGCAAGGCCCTGCGCGGCGGCGATCCGCTGGCACTGGAGGTCGTCTCCCGGGGGGCGGAGTACCTGGGCCGCATGTTCCATTCCCTCAATCAGATCTTCGACATCGACTACTTCGTCTACGGCGGCGGCGTGGCCAAGCTGGGCAGCCCCTTCATCGACCGCGTGGTGGCCGCCTACCGGCGCTATTCCATCAACGACGCGCGCCATCCCGCGCAGTTCGTGCCCGCAAAATTCGGCAACCAGGCCGGAATGTACGGCGCGGCGCTCCTGATCACGGATGAAGCCTGATTTCCGCACAAAGAACCATATCCTAATGTCGCCGGACTGCTCGCTGCATCCCGGCGCGTTTTGTCTGCCGGAGACGGAGCATGTCCGCATCGGCGACGCACCATCGTGGCTGCGCGGCGTTCGTGCGCTGTTCGTCAGCGACGTGCACCTGCGCCCGAGCGTGAGCGACGCGAAGCTGCATGCGCTGATCGAGATCATCCGCAGCGCACAGGCAGAGCTTCTGCTGCTGGGCGGCGACTACGCCGAAACGGACGCGGACTGCGCGCGCTTCTTTCAGGCCCTGTCCGCCTGCGACTTCCCGCTGGGCGCGTACGCCGTTCCCGGCAACAACGATCCTCAGGATACGGAGGTTCTCGCCAGGATGATGGCTCCGGCAAGGGTGGTTCTGCTCAAGAACCGCTGCGCGCAGGTCAATTTGAAGGGAAACCGGCTGGAGATCGGCGGCTGCGACGACCACAAGTACGGCTCTCCCCGCACGGCAGGCCTGTTCAGCGCGCGCGCGGACTATCGCATCCTGCTGTCCCACTACCCCGCGCGACCGGACTGCGCCTGCGAGCTGATGCTCAGCGGCCACACCCACGCGGGGCAGTTCAACCTGCTGGGCCTGACCCCCTACTCCATCGGCTTCGAGCACAGCTTCCGGCATATGGCGATTCGCGGGCTGCACCGCATGGGCGGCATGCAGCTGCTGGTGGGCAACGGCATCGGCGTGAGCCGCCTGCCCCTGCGCGTCGGCGCGTCGCCGCGCATCTATCTGCTGGAATTTGGCATCTGAGCCGCACATCAAAATCCGGAGCATATCTGATATGAAACAAAACTGGAAGCGAAAGTTCTTCACCATCGCGGCGGGACAGATGGCCTCGCTGATCGGCAGCTCTGCGGTGCAGTTCGCGCTGATCTGGTGGATCGCCAGCGAGACGGCCTCGGTGACGCTGATGGGCCTGTCCGGCATCGTGGCCTTCCTGCCTGCGGCGGTCTTGAGCCCGGTGGCGGGCATCGCAGCGGACCGCTGCTCCCGCAAGGCCATCTGCATCGCGTCGGATCTGTTCATTGGCGCGGTGGCGGCGGTCTTCGCGCTGCTGCTGTGGCGCTTCGAGCTGCCGGTGTGGACGGCGCTGCTGATCCTGTTTCTGCGCAGCGTTGGCAACACCTTCCAGCAGCCGGCGATTCAGGCGCTCATCCCCCAGTTCGTGCCCGAGGAGGAGCTGATGCGGGTGGGCGGCTGGAACCAGATGATGAGCTCCGGCTCCTTCCTGCTGGGGCCTGCGCTGGGCGCGGTGCTGTACGCGGCGTTCCCGCTGCCGGTGGTGCTGCTGACCGACCTCATCGGGGCGGTGCTGGCAAGCTCCCTGCTGGCGGCGGTGTCCATCCCCCCGATGCAGCGCGTCCAGCATGAAAAGCGCGGCTCCCTGCACGAGCTGCGCGAGGGCCTGCTGGTGTTCCGGGAGGATCGAAGGCTGGGGCTGATGATCGCTGCGGAGACGCTGAGCATGATCTTCATCCTGCCCATGGCCTCCTTCTATCCGCTGATGACCAGCGACTACTTCCACGCCTCCGCCTGGCACGGCAGTGCCGTGGAGATCGCCTACGCTCTGGGCATGATGGTTGCCGCCTTCCTGATGGGCAGCGTGATCAGGCCCCGCCGTCCGCTGTGGGCCGCCTATCTGGGCATGCTGGGCATGGGTCTGGCCTGCGCGGTCTGCGGAATTCTGCCGCCGCAGATGTGGGCGTGGTACGTCTTCACCCTCGCCTGCGCGCTGCTGGGTGCGTTCTGCAACGTGCACAACGTGCCGCTGGTCGCCTACATGCAGGCCACCATCCCCGGCGAGAAGATGGGCCGCGCCTTCGCCCTCACCGCGCTGATGTCCTCCATTGCGCTGCCGCTGGGTCTCGCCGTCTGCACCCCCATCGCCGAGCAGATCGGCGTGCACCGCTGGTTCCTGATCTCCGGCGTGGGCATCTGCCTGATTACCCTCCCCGCCATGGTGCTGCACCTGCGATTGGAGCGCCAGAAATGAATATGTGAACGGCGGGATCGAAAAACCCCAGGAGAGCGCTAGAGGGCCGCAGCCTATTTTGCCTCCCTTGTGTAAAGGGAGGTGGCACGGCGCAGCCGTGCCGGAGGGATTGTCTGTCTGAACACATCGGAACTACAGCTGCAACCGTCGAAGATGCGGGAACAATCCCTCAGTCAGCTACGCTGACAGCTCCCTTTACACAAGGGAGCCTAAGGAGGAAACGCAACTGCAGTTTTGCACAAGGGAGCCATGCTTGTAAAAGTCTTTTTTGACAAGCTGCGCGGCGGGGTGAGGCACCCCGCCCTACATTTTCGTTTTGAGACAAAACCTTCTATTATTCAAAAAGGAATGCCCCGGAGCGCCCTGCGCTCCGGGGTCGGCGTTTGCGGCGCAATGATCGCATTCGTCCCATTCCGGGAGGATTGCGCTCAGTGGCCGCGGTGTCTGGCCTTCCTCTTCTCCTGACGAAGCTGGAACCTGCGCTCCGCTTCCTCCTCTTGCCGCTCCCTGCGGTCGGACTTGCGCTGCGCGGCGCGCAGCTCCCGATCCAGCTGAAGGGCCTGCTGGGAGCGCGTGCCCACGCTACCGCCGGTTTCCCGGGCGGCCTGGCGCTGGCGGCGCTTGGGGTTCGTTGCCATGGGGCTGCGCGGAGCGTCCTCCACGGCGGGCGAGTAGCGCAGATGGGGAAACTCCTTCTGCACCCACTCCAGCACCTCGATCTCGCTGGGCTCCGGCCCGACCACCTGCCGGGCGACGCTGAGCCTGCCGTTCTCGCGGCGCTCCACAAGAATCGCGTAAAAGGGATCGTCGAAATAGACCAGGATGGTGACCGACATACTGCATTCCTCCTGTGTGCCGGCAGTTTGATTCGGATCGGTGGACGACCCCACAGGAGGGAGGGTTACTGATGGCGGCAAGCCGCCACGTCCGGACTACCTACCGGACCGTGTTTTTCCGATCCGCTCCGGCTTCTCCATTGTAGCAGAATTTTCTATCCCTGTAAACCGCTCAGTCGCACACGCCCAGCTTGAGCACCTGGCCCGGGAAGATCAGGTTCGGGTTGGAGATCTGGTTGATGGAGGCGATGCGCCGCCAGTTCAGATCGAAGCGCTGGGCGATGGCGGACAGGCTGTCGCCCTTGCGCACGGTGTAGCTGTCGCAGCAGGGGTAGGGCACCGAGGCATCCACCCGAAGGTAGAGCCGCTGTCCGGGCAGGATCAGATCGGGGTTCTGGATGTCGTTGATCTTCACGATGGAGTCCACGCTGGTGCGGAACAGCCGCGCGATGCCGCTGAGGGTGTCGCCGTAGGCCACGTTGATGCAGATCAGCTTGGTGCGCGCAGGCTCCCCCTCCTCCGGCGGCGTGGGCAGCACGATCTCCGCCTTCAGCATGCCCGAGGTGAAGCGGCTCACCGG
>JBJEJN010000016.1:19169-23512 GCA_051878085.1 Aristaeellaceae bacterium
CCGTTCAGCGTCTCGAACAGCATCGCCGGGCGCAGCGCATAGTCGTAGCCGGAGATCGCCTGCACGAAGCGCTGGGCCTGAGAGCGCGCTCCGGCTTCGTCCTCTGCGGTGAGGTAGTGGTAGAAGCCGATGCGCAGCGCATTTTCACGGGCGTTCTCCACCAGCTGATTCAGCCGCGCGTCGGTGTAGTCGTCCCCGGCGGTTGCCCGCAGCACCGCCGCGCCGATTCCCTGGTTTTTGTAGGCCGCAAAGTTGGCGGCGGTGGCGAATTCGTTCACGGTCACGCCCTCAAAGAGCACCTCTCCCCTGGGTGGCAATGATTTGGCCATACCCTCACATCCTTCCTGCCTGCGATTCTATGTCCTCCCGCCGGGAATTAGCACCCGCATGGTGGAAAGCGGACGCGCATAGCCTGAACCGAGCGAGGGGGGAGGGCATGTGAGGGAAGAGGTTCGCCTGCGGGTGATGCAGGCGGCGGAACACATCCTGGAGACCGGAGCCACGGTGCGCGCCTGCGCGGGCAAGTTCGGCGTGAGCAAGACCACCATCCACAAGGACATGCGCGAGCGCCTGCCGAAGATGGACGGCGATCTGAGCAGGCGCGTGGACGCGGTGCTCCAGAGGAACCTTCAGGAGCGGCACCTGCGCGGCGGCGAGGCGACCCGCAGAAAGTACAGCGAGCTGCGGAATCCGGACGGTTCCGCGGACTGATCATTTGAAGGAACGACGTGCGCTGGGGCGGCCTGCGGGGTCGCCCGTTTCCATTGATGAAAAGGACGCTCCCTCCCCCCATAGGTTTCATGGCAGAATGCGCGGCGTTTTTCGCCGCGCACCCTTTTTCCCCGGGGTCATAGTATGCAGCGTGGGCACGGAGCCCACATTCTGACCCGAGGAGGTATGAACATGTCGTTTTACAGCTACAAGAACTGCAATTCGGAAGCCTGTCCCGGCAACGTGAGCGGCAACATACTCACCGGCTTGAACAAGAAGGTCTGCATTCAGGTCAAGAACGTCTACGATTCCTGCCTCAGCCAGCAGCAGCTGGATAACCAGCGCGTGGTCATCGAGAACATCGTGCCCGTGCTGCCCAACAGCTGCAATTGCAACTGCAACGTCAACACCAGCGGCTGCCGCTGCAGCTGCCATGAGAACGTGTGCACCTGCTCCTGCTCCAGCTGCAACGCCGGAATCAGCCACGCGGAGGCCGTGGAGAACGCCGAAAACAGCCCCTGCCCGCTGCCCCAGCCCTGCGGCGCATGGACCTTCGAGAGCTGCCGCAGCTCCACCACCAAGGGAACCATCTCCAACCTGAACATCGAGCGCATGTGCGACCGGCCCCAGTTCGCCCGGGTGCGCTGCTCTGTGGAGGTCCCCGTGGACGTACTCTTCGTCGACCAGCGCTGCCAGGAGTGGATGGGCCAGACCAGCATCTGCGTCGACCGCGACGTGCTGCTGTGCATCCCGGAGGACTCCATCATCCCCTTCACCCTCGAGAGCCTCGTGAGCGCGATTTGCGTGTCCGGCACTTACATCGGCAACTGCACCTTCGAGATCACCATCTGCGTCACCATCGTCCTGAAGGTACTCGCAGAGGTGGACATCATGGTTCCCACATACGGCTTCTGCGAGGTGCCCCCCTGCGAGGAATTCGCGGAGAACGTCTGCGACGAGTTCTTCTCGCTGCCCCTGTTCCCCCAGTCCTCCTGCGCCTTTGAGGAGGTGGGCGGCGCAAACCACGGCGTCTCCAACGGCGCGACAGCCACGGCGGCCACCGGCGGCAGCTACGCCTGCGGTACCTGTGCAGGCGGCGGCAAGGCCGCGACGGCCTCCACCTGCTCCCACTGCGGCACCACCTGCCTCTCCGGACAGGGCTCGCTGTGCCCGCGCTGCGGCTGCACCATGACCAGCGTCAGCTGATCTGCATCAAAAATGCGGCCGGAAAGCATGCTTTCCGGCCGCAGCAGAATCCCGCATGGGTCGCATTTGCCGATTCCAAAGCTGCCCATCCCGCCTTCGGGTGGGCTTGATATAGGCGCCGGCACGAATCTACACCAGGAACTTACGAAAGCCGCCGGCGCTGCTGCCGCTCAACTCTGGGGTGTTGCGGTTGCACCGATGACCAGCACCGGCTCCGTCTCCTCCACCTCCGGCGCATAGCGCTCGTCGATCATCCGCTGGACGTCCGCGATGCAGGCGGCCATGTCGTCCCGGGCGAGGCCCGTGGCCCTGCCCTCGCGATAGGCGCTGGCGTATTCCGCAAAGGCCTCCTCGAAGGCCGCGGTCTGTTCCTCGCTGAGCACCGCGCTGGAGGCGCCGAAGCCGTCGATGAGGGCGGTGTTGAGCGCATCCACGGCGGCGTACTCCGCCTTCAGGCTGGGGATCAGCTTGTTGCGCACGTCCACCGAGGGATCGTCCACGCGGGCGAACAGCTCCGTCATGGCGATCATGCCCTGATAGGTCTGCTCCTGAATCTGAGATCGCGCATTTGAATACCGCTTCTGAATATTCGCGCGCATATAGATGCTTATGCACAGGGCGACGGTCAGCGCGATCACCGCACCGAGCAGCACGTACTTGATCGGTATCCGGCGCAGTTTTTTCCACCATTCTGCCAGCTTCACCTTCATGGAATTCAAGCTGAAACCCCCCTCTTTGGTTGAATACATCATTGTATATGCAGAATATTTGTTGTATATGCATCAGAATATACGACAATTTATGCGCAATTCCTGCATGAAACTTTTGAAATAAATGTATATATACATGGTATATTCGCCTGTATTTTCGCACAATTTATGCATTGCGCGTTTTTTCGGGCGCAATCGACGCACAATTTCGCCAAGATTCGACGGCGATCGTTGTATTTTCCCATTGGGCCTGCTATAATGAAAGAAAAAATCCGAGGGGAGAATTGGCATGCGTTACGCGGAATTTTGTGGGCGGCAGACCGCCGTCATCGCGCTGGGAACGATGGATTTCGGCGGAAAGATCGAGGAGACGCGCGCCCGGGAGTTCATGGACGCCTACGTGGAGATCGGCGGCAACTTCATCGATACCGCCCGCATCTACGGCGACTTCGCCCGAAAGATTCAGGGCGGCAGCGAGCAGGTGATCGGCCGCTGGATGGAGGACAGGCGCTGCCGGGACAAGATCGTGCTGGGCACGAAGGGCGGACATCCGGATCCTTCCGACATGCACAGCGGTCGCCTGAGCCGGGGCGAGATCCTGGACGACATGCGCCGCAGCCTGGACAACCTGCGCACGGACTGCGTGGATATCTACTGGCTGCACCGCGACGATCCCACGCGCCCGTTGGAGGACATCCTGGAGAGCCTGACCGCGCTTGTGGAGCAGGGCATGACCCGCTATGTGGGCGTGTCCAACTGGCGCACGGAGCGCATCGTCGAGGCCAACGCTAGCGCCGCGCAGCACGGCCTGGTGAAGCTCTGCGCCAACCAGCCCCAGTTCAGCCTGGCCCGGCAGGTGGTGGTCGAGGACGACACCCTCTGCCAGATGGACAGTCAGACCTACGCCATGCACGTCAAGGAGAACCTGCCCTGCGTGTGCTTCTCCTCCCAGGCGAAGGGCTTTCTGTCGAAGCTTGCGCAGGGCGGCGAGGCGATCCTGCCCGACAAGGCCCGCAGGCGCTATCTCTGCGAGGAGAACCTTGCTGTGTTCGAGCGCTGCCGCGCGCTGTCCGCGCATACTGGCCTCTCGGTCAACGCCATCGCCCTTGCCTGGCTCACCAGCCAGCCCTTCCCCACCTTCCCCATCGCCGGCGTGAGCAGAATGGAGCACATCGAGGCCCTGCGCGAGGCGGGCGACGCGATTCTGACCGCAGAGCAGCGCGACGGCCTGCGCAGGCTGTGAGCACAGAATTAACCCACTTGCGTTGACAAAGGTCGCGATTTGTGCTAGATTTATCGTGTGTGTATAGGGTTTGTTTCCTATGCCAATCCAGCTGATTATTTGAAAGGAATGATACCAATGAGCAAGCTCATCGGCGCAGCGGTCATCGGCCAGTCCGGCGGCCCCAGCTCTGTCATCAATGCCTCCGCCTACGGCGCGATCAAGACCGCCCTGGAGTGCGAAGAAATCACCAACGTCTACGGCATGTGCAACGGCATCGTCGGCCTGCTGAACGACAACCTCATCGACATGGGCAAGGAAGATCCGGACGAGCTGGCCCTGATGAAGTACACCCCCTCCTCCGCGCTGGGCTCCTGCCGCTACAAGCTGGCCGACCCCGATGTGGACGAGACCGACTACATCAAGATCCTGGAGATGTTCAAGAAGTACAACATCCGCTACTTCTTCTACAACGGCGGCAACGACTCCATGGA
>JBJEJN010000017.1:0-4505 GCA_051878085.1 Aristaeellaceae bacterium
GGTCAGGGCCGCGTGGTGGACTTCAAGAACACCGTGATCGTCATGACCAGCAACGCAGGCGCGCATACCATCAAAAAGCAGCGCGCGCTGGGCTTCGGCGGTCAGGAGGACAGCGAAAAGACCTACGACGCGATGCGCGAGAACATCATGGACGAGGTGCGCCAGATCTTCCGGCCGGAGTTTTTGAACCGCGTGGACGAGATCATCGTGTTCCACGCCCTCACCGAGGCCGAGATCGACCAGATCGCGCGGCTGCTGCTGGATCAGGTGTGCCTGCGCCTGGAGGACCGCGGCATCCAGCTGGAGGTGGGCGAGGAGGCCCTGCGGCTGATCTCCAAGGCCGGTTACGACCTGAAGTACGGCGCGCGCCCGCTGCGCCGCGCCATCCAGCGCATGGTTGAGGACGCGTTGAGCGAGGAGATCCTGCTGGGCGACGTGCGCCTGGGCGATAAAGTGCTGGCCAGCGTGGAGGACGAGAAGCTCAAATTCACCGCCGTGCCGGATGCACCCGCGCTGGAGCCCACGCCGGTGGAATAAAATAAGATAACGCAAAGAGGGACGCATTCGTGCATCCCTCTTTTTCTATCCCAAAATGCGGCTGATGAACCCGCCGGGGCTGTAGCGCACCTCTGCACTCTCCATGCCGGTGAGCAGCGTGCCGCTCTCGTAGAGCAGCTTGTGGCGGGGCAGCACGCTGTAGCGGCAGGCAGTTCCGGCGGAGTCCGGGTCGGCCCAGACGATCACGCTACCCGCCTCCGCGCTGAGCACCGCCGCGACCTCGCTGCCCGCGTCCGTCTTGCGCAAAATCAGATACTCCGCTTCGCTGTCCCGGGCGGTGAAGGCCAGCGCCGGAGCGCCGTCTTCGCCGCTGAGCAGAGTGAGATCGTCCACCGTCTGCGGCGCATCCCAGAGGGTGGAGGTCTGGCTGGGCAGCTGTCCCTCCCGGAACCACTCCGTCTGCACGTAGGCGTCCGGCGTGTTGGCGGCGGCCAGCAGCACCTGGTCGTACAGATTCAGCGCCTCGCGGTCGATCCTCGCGGGAACTAGACCCTCCGGGGCCTCAAAGGGCGCGCCGGACAGATCTGCTGCGCTGAGCAGCGCAGCGCAGAGCCGGGCGGGGTAGCTGCTGCCCCCGGCGTAGTCCGGCATGGCGTGGTCCGCGTCGGGGGAATCGTAGCCCATCCACACCGCCACGGCCAGCTCCGGCGCATAGGCCACCGTCCAGATGTCCCGGTTGCCGCCCTCCGCCTCGCCCACGGTTCCGGTCTTGCCCGCCACGGGTACGCCCACGGTTGCAAGTGCCTTGGCACTGCCGCTGGTGGCGGCGGTCTGCAGCATATCGGTCACGAGAAAGGCGGTCTGGGGGCTGACGGCGCGCTCATCGGGCGATGCCGCCTCGTAGAGCAGCTTTCCATTTGAATCGGTGATGCGCCGGATGGCGTGGGGCTCCACCCGCGTTCCGCCGTTTGCGAGGGCGCAGTAGGCCGCGCAGAGCCGGGATGGAGACACGCCGTAGGTCATGGAGCCCAGGGCCAGCGAGAGGTTCACGTCCTGCGCAGCCAGCGGAATGCCGAAGGCGGCGATGGCGTTGCGCACGCTCTGGATGCCGATCAGGTCGGCCAGATCCACCGTGGCCACGTTCAGCGAGCGCGACAGCGCCTCCCGCAGGGTCACGGTGCCGTAGTAGTTGCCGCCCACGTTGCCGGGCAGGTACTTCCCGGCGAACTCCCGCTGCACATCCTGCACCATGGAGCAGGGCAGGAAGCCATAGTTCTCGATGGCGGTGGCGTAGGTGGACACGGGCTTGATGGCCGAGCCGGGCTGGCGCTGAATCTGCGTGGCGCGGTTCAGGCCCCGCTGCACCTCGTACTCCCGCCCGCCAACCACGGCGGCGATCTCGCCGCTTGAAGTATTCATGGCGATCATCGCCGCCTGCACGGGCGTGCCGTCATCAGCGGGATCGGGGAAGTTCGCGCCGTTCTCAAAGAGCGCGTCGGCGTTTGCCTGCAGGGAAACGTCCAGCGCGGTGTAGATGTGCAGCCCGCCGGAGAGAACATCCTCCGCGTCCGCGTCCAGCGCATCCATGGCCTCCTCCAGCACCAGATCCATGTACCAGCTGTTCGCGCTCTGCTCCGGCTCGGAAATCTTCAGATTCAGCGGCTCCGCCTTCGCCGCCGCGCACGCTTCCTCGCCGATCACCCCGGCTTCCAGCATCGCGTCCAGTATGCGGTCGCGCCGGGCGAGGGCGTTCTCCGGGTTCAGATGGGGCGCGTAGTTCGTGGGGGACTTGATGACCCCGGCCAGCAGCGCGCCCTCCGCCAGCGTGAGTTCCCCAACGTCCTTCCCGAAGTAGGCCCGGGCAGCGCTGCCGACGCCGTAGGCGCCGTTTCCGAAGTACACAGTGTTCAGATAGGCCTCGAGAATCTCATCCTTCGTCATGACCCGCTCCAGCTTGCGCGCCAGATACGCCTCCTGCACCTTCCGGGACAGGGTCTTTTCGCTGCTCAGGTGGGTGAGCTTGATGAGCTGCTGGGTGATGGTGGACGCGCCCTGCTCCAGAGAGAGGGTGGTCAGGTCGTGCCAGAGCGCGCCGAAGATGCGCTTCACGTCCACGCCGCTGTGGCTGTAGAAGCGCTGATCCTCCGCAGTCAGAAAGGCCTGCACCACGTCCTCCGGCACCTCGTCCAATCGCACGGAGCTGCGCGGCTGCACGGCGCTGAGGGCGCCCACGCGCGCGCCCTGCGCGTCAAAGACCGTGGTGCTCTCCGGGCGGGTGCGGATGCGCTCCAGATCCAGCTGCTGCCAGTTGGGAATGTCCAGCTGCCAGATCAGCAGGCCCAGCAGCAGCACCAGAGCGACGATCGCGCCCGTCCAGATCCACCTGCGCACGGCGATCCCTCCCTTCCATTGCATTCAGTCTTGCCGGTTTCGGCAGGTTTTAGTCTCCATCCCCGGCAATTTCAGGAAATTGTCGGACGATTCCGCCGATTCGACAAAGATCGAACTTTTTCATGGAAGGATGTGACAGCGCGGCTGTGGAATATAGGGGCGCAAGGAGGGTGATTGCATGCTGGATTATGAGAAAACCCGCCAGACGCTCACGGTGCGGCTCAGCGAGGACCTGGACCACAGCGCCGCATCCCGGCTCCGGCCGGAGCTGGACGCGCTGCTGAAGGATCCCTCGATCCGCCGCCTGGTGCTGGATCTGAAGCAGCTTCGGTTCATGGACAGCTCGGGGATCGGGCTGATCATCGGGCGGTACAAGCTGCTGGAGCGCCGGGGCGGCAGCGTGGCGGTGATCAACGCCGACGCGCGGGTGGATCGGATCTTTGAGATGTCGGGCCTGTATCAGATCGTGGACCGGATGGCGTGAGGGAAGGAGCGCTTATGCAGAACAAAAATGAAATGCGGCTGGATTTCCCGGCCATACCCGAGAACGAGGGCTTTGCGCGCATGGTCATCAGCGCGTTTCTGGTGCCGCTCAATCCCACCATCGAGGAGATGGCCGATGTCAAGACCGCAGTTTCCGAGGCGGTGACCAACGCCATCGTGCACGGCTACGCCCACGCCCAGGGCACGGTGCGGCTGCACGCGATCTGCCGCGAGGACGGGCTTGTGATCGTGGATATCAGCGACAGGGGCTGCGGCATCGCGGACGTCGACCGGGCGCGGCAGCCCTTCTACACCACTGCAGAGGGCGAGGAGCGCAGCGGCATGGGCTTTACGGTGATGGAGAGCTTCATGGATCGGGTGGAGGTGCAGTCGGCGGTGGGACACGGCACCACGGTGCGGCTGGCGAAGCAGCTGAATGTGCGCGAAGACAGCTTTGCGCGACGGGCCTGAATGCGGAAGCCTACGACGGAAATCTTGAAAAACTCGAGCGCGCCCGGGCGGGAGATCGGCGGGCGCGGGAGGAGCTGGTGGAGGAGAACCTGCCGCTGGTGCACTTCGTGCTGCGCCGCTTCCGGGACCGGGGCGCGGAGTACGAGGATCTGTTTCAGTACGGCTGCATGGGATTGCTAAAGGCCATCGACCGCTTCGATCCCTTGGTGGGCACGCGCTTCTCTACATACGCGGTGCCGGTGATTCTGGGCGAGGTGCGGCGCTTTCTGCGGGACGACGCGCCGGTGCACGTCTCCCGGGCCATTCGTGACGATGCGCTGCGCATCGAGCGCTACCGGGAGGGATTCTTACGTGAGCATGCGCGGGAGCCGACGGTGGACGAGCTCGGCGCGGGCACGGGCCTCGACCGGGAGGCTGTGGTGCTGGCGCTGAACGCAAGGCGGGAGGTGAAGTCACTGTACGAGCCGGTGGGCGGCGACGGAGAGCTGCGGCTGATGGACGTGATCGGGGAGGAGCGCATGGGAGAGGTAGATCGTCGCCTGCTGCTTGCGGAACTGATAAAGGAGCTGAGTCCCCAGGAGCGCACGATCATCGTGCTGCGCTACTTTCGCTCGAACACCCAGAGCGAGATCGCGCAGGTGCTGGGCGTGTCCCAGGTGCAG
>JBJEJN010000018.1:0-4497 GCA_051878085.1 Aristaeellaceae bacterium
CCGTGCCCGGCGAGAATCCGGCAGGCAATATAGCTGCGCAGGCCGCTCTGGCAGATGACGTAGACGGGCTTGGTGCGATCCAGCTCATGAAGCCGCTCCCGCAGATCGTCCACGGGAATGTTGATGAAGCCCTCGATGTGACCGGCGCTGTATTCGCCCGGTGTCCGCGTGTCCAGCAGCGTGACGCTGCCGTCCCGCGGCAGGCTGTCCGCGTCGGCCAGATGCCACTGACGAAGGAGACCGCGCGCGATGTTGTCCACCATGAAGCCCGCCATGTTGACCGGGTCCTTGGCGGAGGCATACGGCGGCGCGTAGGCAAGCTCCAGATCCTTCAGCTCCGTGGCCTTCATGCCCACCCGAATGGCAGTCGCCAGTACGTCGATGCGCTTGTCCACGCCCTCAAAGCCGACGATCTGCGCGCCCAGCAGGCGATATGTCTCCTTCTCAAAGACCACCTTCATGGTCATCACCCTGCCGCCCGGGTAGTAGCCCGCGTGGCTCATGGGCGAGAGGATCACCGCGTCCGCGTCAAGCCCCGCCGCTGCGGCCTGCGTCTCGTTGAGACCCGTGAGCGCCGCTGTCATGTCGAAGACCTTGAGCACGCTGCTGCCCTGCGAGCCCGTATACCGGCTGTCCCCGCCGCAGATGTTGTCCGCCGCGATGCGCCCCTGCTTGTTGGCTGGCCCGGCCAGCGCGATGAGCGCGTCCTGACCCGTGACAAAGTGCCTGACCTGCACCGCATCGCCGACAGCGTAGATGTCCGGCACGGAGGTCTCCATCCGGTCATTCACCACGATGCTGCCCCGGACGCCCAGCGCAAGCCCGGCATCCCTTGCCAGCGCGGTATCCGGCGTCACGCCGATGGCCAGAATGACCATATCCGCGTGGAGGGGCGCTGCGTCCTGAAGCAGCACGTCCATGCCGCCGTCCCGCTGCGCAAAGCCCTCGACGGTGTGCCCCAGCGCCAGCTTCACGCCGTGCCTGCGCATTTCCCCGTGAATGAGCGCAGCCATGTCCGCGTCAAAGGGCGTCATCAGGTGCATGGGCTTCTGCACGATGGTCACGTCCATGCCCAGCTCCCGAAGGTTTTCCGCCAGCTCCAGCCCAATGAAGCCGCCGCCGGCCAGCACGGCGGAGCGGGGATGGTGTTCATCAATATACGCGCGGATGCGCAGCGTGTCCTCCACCGTGCGCAGGGTGAACAGCCTGTCGCTGTCCGCGCCGGGAAAGCGCGGCTGTGTGGGCTTTGCGCCCGGGGAGAGCAGGAGCTTGTCGTAGCTTTCTTCAAAGCGCTCGCCCGTTTGCAGATTGGTAACGGATACGGTCTTCCTGTCCGGGTGAATGGCCGTTACCTCATGGCGCACCTTCATCTGCACGCGGAAGCGGGCAAAGAAGCTCTCAGGCGTCTGGAGCGTCAGCTCTTCGGCGTCCTCAATGACGCCGCCGATGTAGTAGGGCAGGCCGCAGTTCGCATAGGAAATATACCCGGAGCGTTCAAAGACCACGATCTCCGCCTGCTCGTCCAGCCTGCGGATGCGTGCCGCAGCGGTTGCGCCGCCCGCCACGCCGCCGACAATCACAACCTTCATGTTACCGTTCCACCTTTCCCGTATAGCTGGCGATGCCGCCGATGTTCTGCACGTTCGTATAGCCCATCTGCCGAAGCAGGCTCACCGCCTGGCTGCTCCGGGCACCGCTCTGGCAGTAGACAAACAGCGGCGTTTCGCGGTTCTCGATCATGCCGGGCATTGCGCCGATGGCCTGCAGCGAAAGGTTCCGGCTGCCGGGGATGTGCCCCTGACGGTATTCCTCCGGCGTGCGCACGTCCAGCAGCACCGCGCCGGGCGTTTGGTGAAAGGTTTGTACTCCCTGATCGATATCGGGCTGTCTGAAAAAATCGAAGATTCCCATACGCTCACCCCACATTCAGCATGGACTCGATCGCGCTGCGGGGACGTGCGCCCACCGCCTGACTCACGATCTGCCCATTCTTCATGACCACCAGCGTGGGAATGCTCATGATCCCGAACTGGCGGGCCAGCTCCGGCTGCTCGTCCACGTTGATCTTTCCGACGCGGACGTCGCTGCGCGCGGCGGCGATTTCGTCGATGATGGGGCTGACCATCCGGCACGGGCCGCACCAGGACGCCCAGAAGTCCAGCAGGACGGGCTTGTCGCTGCGCAGAACCTCGCTTGCAAAATTGTTCCTGTCGATATGAATAACAGACATGCTTTGTGCCTCCTTCGTATTCTTGTTGGGATTGATGTCAGTATACACGATGGAACTGATTACTTCCGTGACTTTGTCACTCGCCGCCGCTGACGGTTTCGCCCGGCCAGCTGTTGATGCCGCCGAATTCGACGATATTCGTATAGCCGAGGGCGACCAGCTTGTCCGCTGCCTGCTTGCTGCGGTTGCCGCTGCGGCAGTAGACGAGAATCAGCTGTTTCCTGTCGGGCAGCTGCTCGGGTGCTGTGCTGCCAATCGTCTCATTGGGCACGTTGATGGCGCCGGGGATGTGCCGCTCGGCATACTCCGCGGGTGTGCGCACATCCAGCACAATGTACCCGGTTTCGCTTTCCATCAGCTCTGCGGCTTCCTGCGCGGTGATTTGGCGATACGTGCCCGCCGAAGGACGCGCAGCGCATCCGGTCAAAAGCATGAGTGTCAGCAAAAGAATGAGCAGACGTTTCATCATCATGCCTCCGTTCTTTCCAGCATATTCATGATGATGGAATCATACACCAGCATCAGGTGTGCGTCTGTAACAATGTCACAGTTCAGGCCGTCCTGGAATCCATCGAAAGCAGGAAAATACAGGGATCAAAAGGGTGAGCTTGTCTGTCGGAGTCATTGAAAACAAATGGCTGGGATGCCGCCAATGAGACGCACGAAACCATCTGATTCCTTTACGCTATGGTAACGACTGTGCTGCGGGCGAAGGTTTGGTCAGCGATCTCGTTTCCGATCCCGGGCAGTTCAGGCACGGTAAAATATCCGTCTACAGGCTCATATTGATACTTTGTCAGACTGAGCATTTTGGGCATGGAGGTGTTTACGTTATACTCATGGATGATAAATCCGGGAATGGCAGCCTCCAAATGAAGGGAAGCCGCAGTGACCAGCTGGCTGCCGCATACATGGATCTGAACAGCGGCTTCATATACATAGGCCATATCACAGATCTTCTTCACCTCAGTGATACCGCCGCTGTTGCCCACATCGGGCTGGATGATCTGAATGGCATCCTTGTCCAGCCGCTCCTTGAACTGCCAGCGGGAATATATCCGTTCGCCGCTTGCCACCGGAATACCGGTTTCGCGGTGAACGTAGCTCAGAAGGTCAGGGTGAGGAACAACGGGCTCTTCAAAGTACATGATCTGGTATTTCTTCGCCATATTGCCCATCTGCACTGCGGATAGCCTGTCGGTATAGCAGTGGTTTTCCAGGATAATGTCCCCGGTGGGCCCCAGAGTATCGCGCACGGCCTTGATTCGGGCTTCAATGACCTGCATGTGCTTCCCGTCCAGATAAGGAGCCTGCTCATTCAGGTCATAGCGCACGCCATCTTCCTGGAAGGTGGTGAAATTGAACTTGACAGCATCAAACCCCTTGTCCATGGCGAGTCTGGTCGCGGCAGCATAATCCTCTGGGGTGCGGCAGGGATGGCGATCCTCAGGCCAGCCGTTCTGCAGCTGACTGGCATAGGCACGAAGCCTGCTGCGGATTTTGCCGCCGAGAAGCTCATACAGTGGAGCATTATATTTCTTACCCTTGATGTCCCACAGAGCCATGTCAAAGGCGCTGATTGCGGAGAAAATCACCGGTCCGCCATTGAGAGCAAAGAAGCACTTGTGATAAAGCTTGTTCCAGATCACCTCATGCTGCAGCGGATCCATTCCGATCAGCATCGGCGCCAAATCCTGCAGCATTCCAAATGCAGCGGTAGTGATATCATCATAGGACAGTGCAGCTTCTCCGTCGCCGTAAATCCCCTCGTCAGTATAGATCCGGCAGAAAAGGGGACGCCATCCGCCCTCTACGGGTTCAGAACGCAATACGTCAATTTTCGTAATTCTCATGACACCGGCTCCTTTCCAATCAGTTCAATTGTTACTTAGTTGCGTTGGGATGGGGGTGTGACGCCCCTCGGGCACATGCACATGAACAGGCTCCAGCGGCTCTCCTTCATTCGCCCAGAAGAATACACAGTAGCGGTCAATCCTCAAGACCAGAGGCACCGCGGAAGCCTCCTTTTTGCGAAAACTCCAGAATCAGCGGGGTCATCTTCAGAATGACCCTTTTGATGTGCTCAAGCTCGTCTTCCGTAAACCCGGCGACCTCGCGCCATTCCTGCGCGGGGAGGGCATAAACGGCCCGACAGAGCGCGTCTCTACGAATATATACCAGCACGCTGCGGTCTGCAAGCATTTCGGAGTGGGAAATCTGCGTGCCATCGTCAAGCGTGATAAAGGGATACTCCATGACCATTCCTC
>JBJEJN010000019.1:0-2059 GCA_051878085.1 Aristaeellaceae bacterium
TTGGTGACGATCGGCGCATCGGGCTGTACGCCGGTGATTACGCTCATTGTGCTCCCTCCTTTCGCAGCAGATGGTCAAAGCAGAGCGCGCTCCAGCTTTCCATGTGTCCGTTCTGCCGGGCCTCCAGCAGTTCGCTCCGCGTGAACCAGCCGCCGGTGAGCTTCTCCTTCTCCAGACAGGCGACGTCCCCGCGATCCGTTTGCGCGTGAAAGACCATGCCCAGATGGACGCTGTCCACCTCATTGTCCTCCTTGAAAATGAAGCCGCAGAAGGCAAGCTCGGCAATATCGTCCTTCGTAAGGCCGATTTCCTCGTTCAGCTCGCGGTACAGGCAGTCCGTGACGCTTTCGTCGGCGTCCACGTGGCCGCCCAGACCGATGCTGTGCTGACCGACGAGCCGGTCGTCGCCGCCGATCCTCGTCGTCATGAAAATGCGGCCTGTGGGCCTGTGCTCGGTCAGCACATATGGGATTACCTGTTTGAAATCGGGATTGCACTCCGCTTCGCAGCGGAGCATGGGCTTCATATGCCGCTGAACCCAGTCCATGAGCGTGACGACATTCTCCCCTTCGAGCAGAACGGCGTTTCTGCGGTGCGTGAAGCCGTCCTTCTAAAAATCCCTGACGACCGAACGCTCAACGCCCATCACCGCAGCGTCGCCGTATTTTTCCCGATACTGTTCAATGGTCATCTTCCAACCTCTTTCTCTGGAACATCCAGGTTTCGTCAATTTGTTGCCCAGCGGATATCCGATAGAACCGCTGGTTCGTGTGCGGACTGTCCAGCCCGCCGAGCGCTTCAACAAAGGGGCCGAGCTTGAGGTAATCCAGAAGCGGAAGCAGCTCTCCAAAGGACTCCGCATCCGCGCTTCCGCTGTAAAGGCAGGTTTTGAGCCCGCCGGCGCGAATTGTGCGAAGCGCGCGCTCCAGCTGCGCCCTGTTTTGCCCTTCTCCCATGAGACAGACGCAGGTGATCAGCCCTTCATAGCGGCGGATCAGCGCGTCAAGGTCGTTCAGCAGCGGTCGGCCCACATCCTGCTGCAGGTAGGGCGAGTGACAGCCGCTGCAGCGGTAGAGGCAGTTGGAGACGGAGATCGTCAGGCTGACTTCCCGCGGAACCTCAGCCAGCGTCACGGCCGTCTCCACATACCTGAGCGGCGGATCAATCGTCCTCGACATCGCGCCTGGTGCAGCAGTCGTCGCAGATGCGGAGTCCGTCGACGGTGCGCACATATCCGCCGGTGATCCACTCGCCGCAGACGTCGCAGCGGTGCGCCGGGTGAAGGCTGACGCCGCCGCATTTCGGGCAGACGTGCCGCTCCTCGTACGGCGGGGCGTCCAAGCCGTGCCGCTCATACACGACCTCCGCTCGCTCGAAGACCGCGCCGCATTCCGCACAGATCAGCATGCGCCGTCGCCTTCCTTCACTTCGATGTACTATCCGCAGTCGCATCCGCGCCCCTCGCGGAAATCCCTGCAGGGGCACTTGTTGTCCGGCTTCTTTTCCAGCTTGCAGGGGCAGTAGCCGTTGTTCCGCCGGATGCGCCGCCTGAGGTTTCTGACGAAGTTCTCGTCGGGGTTGCGAATTACGGGCATTCAGATCCCTCCTGTACGTGGTTGTAGTGGCGCTTCTCCTCCTCGCGCTGCCTGTCCTCCGAGAAGCTGGAGACCAGTTTCAGATAGCCGATGACGCGCGTGGCGTAGTCCAGATCCTTGCTGTCGCAGTTGGGACATTCAACGAGCCGATGCTTGCTGATGTAGCCGCAGCTTCGGCAGACGGTGTTGGGGACGTTGAAGGTGAAGTAGCTGCAGCCGGTGCGGATGGCGGCGTCCATCAGCAGAAGATACTGCGCCTTCGTCAGATGCTCCTCCAGATTGATGTGGCAGGCGCTGCCGCCGTCCAGATACCGGGTGAACGCCCTGCCGTGGAGCATGAGCTTGTCCAGCACATTGACCTTCGGATCCTCCACGCGGAAGAAATAGCTGTTGTAGCAGTCCCGCGGCACAAAGAGCTTTGCCGCCCGATCCCATGCGGCGTTCTTCACGCCCAGATTCTCCGC
>JBJEJN010000019.1:2159-4491 GCA_051878085.1 Aristaeellaceae bacterium
CTCATGGATCGGCTGAAGCACCGCCTCCGCGTAGGCCAGATAGTCCTCGTTCTGCGGATCGACGGCGATTCCGAGGGATTCCGCGCCCTCGATGAAGCCGTTGACGCCGATGGTCAGGTACTGCTTCTCCGGCGTGACGAAGCCCGCGTCATAGACGGGCAGAAGCCCTGCGCTGCGCCGCTCCTTCAGAATTTCGTTGAAGGCCCGCAGGTACTTGTGCAGCTTCTCCACCTGCACCGCCATGGCGTCGCGGACGTCCTCCAGGCCGCGATCCCAGACGGCATTCTGTACGAGGCGATTGACATTGATCGTCATGACGCACTTGCTGCCGGTGGAGACGCCGCCCGCACCCAGCGTGTAGGAGAAGGTGTTGTCCTGCAATTCATTGCGGAGTCTGCAGCACGAGGAGAGCGAGTCCACGCTGTCCGAGCGGTATACGAAGAAGCTGTGCCCCTCCGCCCACATCTCTGCGACGAAATCCTTCCATTCCTGGTCAACGTAATCCGTTCCGTCGTCCAGAAGGTTGACCGTCTCCACCGGGAAGGTCAGCAGCTTGCGCAGGCGCTCCTGGTTGAACCACTTCATGAAGCGCTTCTGGAGCCAGTTGACCGACTCCCAGCGCATCGGCGTACCGTCCGGGAACACGAAGTTTTCAAACATGCCCTGAAAGTACGGCTGGTCGAAATAGGCGATGTTCCAGAACACGGAATTTCCTGAAATATACGGAGCGAGATTGTCCTCACGAAAAACAACAACACCTGCGTCGGTCGTAGGGCACCAAATCTTCCCCTTATAAGGAACTCTTCTGGACACTACTCTTCTGGAGTCGCGCGCATACGTATTGACATAGATCGATGTGTTCTCTCCCTCCCCACAAATGCTTTTACAGCGATTCAGTGTAATTCGAGTTCCTAAACCTGCGCAGAGCGCAATCTGCTGCAAACGATCAGCAATCTGCATATTATCGCACTGCAACTGCATCCTGTGAGGATGGTCATGCAGAATCTGGCCATCCGATTTTGCCCAACAACTGAGGACGACCAGGCATTGCCGTTGGCTCAGTTTTAGGAACAGATCGGGAATCCGGTCGCGCCGTCGGTCGATTATATCCAGTATTGGTTGAGCGTCTTCCGACAGAATCGTGATGTTGTGGATGGGGCCATAATGAGAAACTCGCTCCTCCTTCCGATATGGGATACGCAAAGTTTCCAGCGCCGCAATCACCTCATGAAGGCCCTGACGGTTCGGACTCATCCCATAGACGATGCGTTTATTTGGAGAATCAGGTCTTCCCTTCAGATGCCCGTCTGTCAACGCGTAGGTGGCGAGGATAAGCATCTGATCATGAATCGGGTAATCCTCACGATTGAGACTGCCGTTGATTGGCATCGAGATCTTCGAACGATGTTCAACTTCATCTGCTTGACGAATGATCCAATCATTGCTGCCATTCGTGACGCGATACACAACGCGATGATTGGGAGTTACAGTTTGCTGGTAGTTTCTCCCATAAAACTGTATCTACTCGCCATCAAAGTCGTAAACATTCAGATGGCGAATAGGTTCAACGTCATATTGTCCATTGCGCCATACGTAACATAGATCTCCTTCCTTGAGCTCATGCAGGTATTTGAAACCGTCCGGCGTCCAGAGCTGTGTTTTGTCAGCCCTGACACACTGATTCCCGCGCGCAGCTGCGGGCTGATTCAGGCTGTACACCACCTGTTCAAAGGAATCCGTGACAACCTTGTCGATGGTGCGCCTGCGGGACGACAGGTCGGCGGGATCGCCGGCGCGGGTGTAATAGTCGTCGCCGTATTCCTTCCGCACGAAGTAGTCCATATAGGCAAGCCACTCCGGCGTGGAGATCGCGCCGCAGAACTGGCTGGCCAGCGCGAACACCAGATTGATGAAGGCTCCGTTGAAGGCGGCGAGATTCTTCGGCGCATCGCTGGTGCCGCCGATGGTGGTGTTGCCATGAAAGAGGAACGGGTACAGGGTGACGGAAGCGCAGTAGGGCTTGCCCACGACGGCCGTCTCGTCATGGCGATAGATTTCATGCTCCTCCAGCTGGCGAAGGTATTCCTCCGCGACGTCCGTGCCGTACATCTCCTGGAGCTTCTGATACATTGCCAGCCGGTTGATGGCGATGGCGTCGCGCTTGTACAGCTCCGTCTCCAGCGTGGCGATGTTCTTGCTGGTCACGTTGGCGTTCGCGTCCACCTCGCTGCCGGTGGCGGCGTTGGAGGCCCTGCCGTAGCGGGCAATGAAGTCCTAATGGGCGCTGTGCTTTTGGTACTTGTCAATTCTCATGGTCGATCCTCGTCCTTTC
>JBJEJN010000020.1:0-23036 GCA_051878085.1 Aristaeellaceae bacterium
TGCTGACCTGCGTGCAGCAGTCCGTGATGAACCTGGGCATCCTGATGGTGCAGGGACTGGTGAACAGCTTCGGCGCGACCGTCATGGCGGCCTTCGCGGCGGCGGTGAAGATCGACGCCTTCGCCTACATGCCGGTGCAGGACTTCGGCAACGCCTTTTCCACCTTCATCGCCCAGAACTACGGCGCGCGCAGCTGGGAGCGCATCCGCGCAGGGCTGAGGGGCGCGATCCTTGCGTCGACGGGCTTCAGCGTCGCGGTCTCGGCACTGGTGTGCGCCTTCGCACGGCCGCTGATGGGGCTGTTTGCCGAGGCGGGCGAGGTCGAGGTCATCGCCGAGGGCGTGCGCTATCTGCGCATCGAGGGCGCGTTCTACTGCGGCATCGGCTGCCTGTTCCTGCTGTACGGCCTGTACCGCGCGCTGGGACGGCCCGGCATGAGCGTGGTGCTCACCGTGATCTCCCTGGGCACCCGCGTGGCGCTGGCCTACGCGCTGTCGGCCATCCCAGCCATCGGCGTAAGGGGAATCTGGTGGTCGGTGCCCATCGGCTGGGCGCTGGCGGACCTGACGGGCATTCTCTATTACATGCGCCACAGGGACAGACTGCTCTGCCGGGAGCCGGAGATGAAGCGCAAAATTGCGTGAGCGCGCCGCCTTTCGCCCGCTTTCAGCCTGTCGCGCATGGATGATCCGCAGCCCGCTGCGGGACAAAAAAGAGGATCCCAGATGCGATTTTGCGCCTGGGATCCTTCGCGCTTGTAGGCTGTCTCAGTCGAGAATCTCCATGAGCCTGCCGCAGCAGAACGGAATGGGCTCGCCGGCCTTGACATGCTCGGTGCGGTTGCAGGTCACGCAGTACACGTCCGTGTCGTAGGGCGCGCGGATGACCGGAATGCTGGCCTTTTCCTGCTCGCTCAGACCCTCGATGTGGAAGGACGCGGTCTTGTTCTCGGAGGGAACGTAGACGCCGATGGGCTGCAGCGACTTGGTCTCGCCCACGCAGTTGCCCATCTTGACCCAGAGGGCCTCCAGCTCCGCAGCTTCCGCAGCATGCTCAGGCGTGAATTCAACGATGTCCTTGTTGATGCGAATTTTCATTTTATGTACCTCCCGCTGTGTTCCTTATTCTTCTGCAGTGAATTCGTCCTTGCCCACGCCGCACAGTTCGCAGGCGAAATCCTCCGGCAGGTCTTCCCACTTCACACCGGCCTCGTCCTCGTCGTAGACCCAACCGCAGATATTGCATACATACTTCATGGCTTGTTGCTCCTTTCTCAATCGACCGCAGATTGCTCTGCGCATTACATAGGTATTATACACCATTTCTGCCGTTCGTAAACATCTATTTTTCATAAATGTTTCGACAATCGACATGAATTTTCGCGCTGCGGTGCGGCCGGATTCCATTGCGGGCGCTGCGCTCGCTGCCCGCAATGCGACCGTGCAGAGTGGCGGATCGTCCTTCGACACTGCAATAAAAGATGCGATTGCTTGTGATATAATTTAAATTTATGCGCCATGAATATGGATTTGTTGCACATATATGCGTTTTGGAAAAAATATATTCCGACTTGTGCGAATGAGCATGCATGGGCGGTTGACAGGATCGGGGCATATCGGTATAATAGAATTAACTTAAAAAACGGAAGCAAATCATTTGTCCGAATGTCGAAATTTCCACATATTTCGACATTTGTATTATTTTCTATCGCGGAAAAATTGTAGAACCCGTGCCTCCGGAAATGGAAAGCCTGCCCGCGCGGCTGTTTACGGAAGAAGCATCTGCATTCTGGCCGTTTGTGAGCCCCTGAGCGGGAACGGCAGGCGCGAGCTTTGCAGCGGCGAAAAAGTACAAATGAAGAAGCGAAGCATCGGTTACTGTGCAAGGCGTAGCGATGCAACGCTCTGGTCATATCCAGAAGGTGAAACCGCATGCGCAATGCGGACGGCGAAGCCTGCTCTGAACGCACAACGAGTGGACGGTGATGGTCATGGCGGAGTATGGATTCGTCCGTTGTCTGTTTTGCAAGACGGGAAAAGAAGAAAGCATCGTTCGCCTCATCCACGAAAAGGGATGGGGCCGCGTGCTTTTTCCCCAGAGAATCAAAACCGTCATGCGGGACGGCGCCTGGACGGAGGTGCTGTTTCCGCTGCTGCCTGGATATGTATTTGTATACCAGAGCCCGGGCGACGGGAAGAACCGGGACTTCTGGGGCCTGCCGTATGTGATTCGCGTGCTGGCCTATGACGACGGTTCGGATGTGCTGTTTGGCCGCGATCTGGAGTTCGCGGACTGGATCTGGCGGCAGGATGGACGCATCGGGCCCATGAAGGCTGCGCAGATCAACGATCGGATTGAGATCACCGACGGGGCGTTCAAAAACCTGCGCGGCACCGTTACGAGGATGGATAAGCGGAGAAAGACCGTTCGCGTCGCACTGGAAACGCTGGGCGCGCCCAAGCAGATCTGGCTGGCCTACGAGATCGTCGAAAGGATCGACGGGCCGGCCGGCCCCAGGGAGAGCTGAGCGCGCCCCGCATGGACGCACGCCCGGGGATTGACGCCGACGCGCGGATCCCGGCATTGCGATGCAGAATGGAAGTGGTGGCCGCCGTCAGCGCGGAGGCGGAAGCGGCACAGGCAAGCCTGCGGGCGTGGAGTCAAAGATGTACAACAGATCGGAGAAACGAAGCGATGGCAGATCAACAAATGAACCGTACAAGGGCAGAGACGGCCGCGCGTGCGCCGGTGTCCCCTGCGGGCATGCAGCAGCCGGAGGCCGAGGATGCGATCGATCTGGTGGAGATGATGTACAGGCTGCTGGGCAGGTGGAAGCTGATCCTTTGCCTGGGCTTGGCTCTGGCGCTGGCTGCGGGCGCATATACGGTGCTCTTTGTCACGCCGATGTATGAGGCCACCTCCACCATCTACGTGCTCAGCCGCAGCGATTCGGCCATCAATATGTCCGATCTGCAGATCGGCACGGCACTGACGAAGGACTACATCAAGGTGTTCAGCATGTGGGAGGTGCACGAGAAGGTCATCTCCAATCTGAATCTGCCCTATTCCTGTTCGCAGATGCGCAGCAGGCTGTCCGTGGTCAACGATGCGGACACGCGCATGCTCGACATCACCTTTGCCTCTCCCTCGCCGGAGGAAGCGGCTGCGGTGGCGAACGAGTACGCCAGGGTGGGAAGCGCGTACATCGCGGAGACGATGTCCACGGACAAGCCCAACATCATGTCGGTTGCGCAGGCGCCCAGCAGCCCCGTCAGCCCCAACAGGACGAAAAACATGCTGCTCGGCTTCCTTCTGGGCGCCGTCCTGGGCGTTGGCATCGTGATCGTGCAAATGCTGCTGGACGACAAGTACAAGACGGCCGAGGACATACAAAAATACGCCGGCCTCGCCACGCTGGCCATCGTGCCCCTCGAAGACGGGTATGACATCCGGCCCGGGAAGGGAAGGAGGGAAGTATGAACGAACTGAACATCGCGCGGTTTCCTCCGCTGAGCTACGCCGGAACGGAAGCGGTCAATGCGCTGTGCACCAATCTGTCCTTCTCCGGTCCCGGCGTCAGGAAGATCATGATCACCAGCTGCCATTCGGGGGAGGGCAAGTCCTGCCTGTCCATGAATCTCATGCGCACGCTGGCGAGGCTCGGCAAGGTGGTCACGCTGGTGGATGCGGATCTGCGGCGCAGCACGCTGGCAAGCAGATACGGCTTTCAGTTCCGCAATTCCGACCAGAGGCTGGGTCTGGCCCACTATCTGGCCGCAAGGGCGGCGGCGAAGGATGTGATCTATCGCACCAACCTCGAGGGCGCGTACCTGGTTCCGCTGGGCAGGGAGGTTTCCAACCCGCTGCCGCTGCTCAGCGCGCAGCGCTTTGAGCGCCTGCTGGACGAGCTGGCGCGGCAGTCGGATTATGTGCTGGTGGACGTGCCGCCGGTGGGCATGGTCATCGACGCGGCGCAGATTGCGAAGTACTGCGACGGAACGCTGATCGTCGTCGACTACAATTCGGTGCACCGGCGGGAGCTGATCGGCGCAAAGAACCAATTGGAGCAGACGGGCTGTCCCATACTGGGCACGGTGCTCAATCGTGTGGACTACAACAGCTATCTGAGCAAAAAATACTACTACAAATCTCATGATTCCGGCAATGGGTCTGCGCCTCAGCCGGACCGGCGCAGGGGCCGTCTGTGATCTTCGGGAGCGCGGAACGCATGCAAAGGGCCCGGCAAGGAGAGAGGAACGATGCGGGTCTTGATCGCAGCCAATGCGGACATTGGCCTTTATAAGTTCAGAAGGGAATTGCTCGAGGCGCTTGTCAGGGAGAACGAAGTCTATATTGCGCTTCCCAGGGGCGAGTTTTACAGCGAATTGCTTGCCATCGGATGCCGCTGCATTGCAATTGCGCTGGATCGGCACGGAACGAATCCGCTGAAGGAACTGAAGGCGGCTTTTCAGTACAGGAAAATCATCAAAAGGATCAAACCGGACATCGTATTTACATATACCATCAAGCCAAATGTCTATGCGGGAATCGCCTGCGCATCATTGGGCGTGCCATATGTTGCCAATGTCACAGGCCTGGGCACAGCGGTGCAGAATCCGGGATATATGCAGCGCGTAACTGTGAAGCTGTACAGATATGGTTTGCGGAAGGCCCGGAAAGTTTTCTTTCAGAACGCGGAGGACCGCGATTTCATGCTCAGAAGGGGGATTGTAAAGGGGGCGTATGATCTGCTCCCGGGATCTGGGGTAAACCTGAATCAGTATGCCGTGTCCGAGTATCCGAATGGAGATACCGTGGATTTCGTATTTGCCTCGAGAATCATGAGGGAAAAGGGGATAGATCAGTATCTGGATGCCGCGAGAGAGATTCGGAGGCGACATCCCGAAACGAGGTTTCACATATGCGGCTTCTGTGAGCAGGCGTATGAGGAGGAACTGCTGCGCTTGGATGCCGACGGGGTCATCGTATATCACGGTCTGGTGAGGGATATGGCCGCAATCTATCGGCAGATCGGCTGCACCGTCCATCCCACGTATTATCCGGAGGGACTCAGCAACGTATTGCTTGAGTCGGCGGCGTCCGGCAGGCCCATAATCACGACGAACCGGAGCGGATGCCGCGAAGTCGTGGAGCATGGCGTCAACGGCTATGTGGTTGAGGAGAGAAATAGCCGGGATCTGATCGAGAAGATAGAAATGTTCCTGAGCAGGACGGTTGAAGAGAGGAAGCAGATGGGGATTGCCGCGAGGGCAAAGGTCGAGAAGGAATTCGACCGTCGGATTGTGGTCGACAAGTATCTGATGGAGATGCAAAGGGTGCGGGAAGGCAGTTCAACAGGTGCATGAGCGCGGCATATTGCGCGAGAAACAACGCTGGGCGGTCTCGGGATCGTGCGGATTGACGGGGGCGAGAGGCTATGAACGAAAATGCCAGAATCCTGCATATGATCGGTTCCCTGGGCATTGGCGGTTCGCAGGCGTTTGTCATGAACTTATACAGGAGGATTGACAGAAACAGGCTTCAGTTTGATTTCATTGTCGATACTCCAGAGAGAAATAATTATGCCGGCGAAATTGCGGAAATGGGCGGAAAGGTATACTGCTTTCCCAAATTCAACGGAAGGAATTACTTTGAAATCAGGCGGGCCTGGAGGCGGTTTTTGGAGGAGCACCGGGAGTATCGGGTGCTTCACAGCCACGTAAGAAGCTATGCATCCATCTATTTGCCCATCGCCAGGTCCTATGGATTGAAGACGATCATTCACAGCCACAATAACTCAAATGGAAGGGGCGCATTGGCGCTCGGCAAGTGCATTCTGCAGTTGCCCTTGCGCTTTCAGGCCGACTACTACATGGCATGTTCGCAAGATGCCGGGAAGTGGCTTTTCGGAAACAGGGTCTGCCGTTCCGGGAATTTTCGCGTGATAAACAACGCCATCGATGCGGCTGCGTTCACGTTCTGCGAACAAAACCGCGCGCAAGTCCGCCTGGAGTTGGGCTTGAAAGATGCGTTTGTCCTGGGATACCTGGCGCGCGTAACGGCAGGGAAGAACCCGCTGTTCGCAATCGATGTCATGGCGGAGCTGGTCAAGCTGATCCCGGATGCAAGGCTGCTGTTTGTGGGAGATGGAGAGCTGCTGACGGCGGTGAAGGCGAGGGTCGCGGAGCTGGGGATTCAGAGAAGCGTCGTCATCACCGGAGAGAGAACCGACGCCGGCCGTCTGTATGCCGCGATGGACTGTTATATCCTGCCGTCTCTCTGGGAGGGATTGGGGATTTCCCTGATCGAGGCGCAGGCGGCCGGGCTGCGCTGCATCTGCTCCGAGGGAATCCAGGACGAAGCGATCGTTTCGGACTTGGTCGAGCGGTATCCGCTGCGCATGGGTGCAAAGGCGTGGGCGGAGAGAATTGCTTCCATGCAGCAGAGCCGGGCGAGACCGGATATGTCCGGTCAGATCCGGGCGGCAGGATTTGACATTGCTGAAAATGCAGAGAGGCTGCAAGGATTCTATGAAAAGCTGTGCCGGAAGGAGTAGGCGCGTCCCGGAGAGGATCCAGGCTGCTGGAATACTGAGGAGAAGAGCGCATGCACAGGAGTCGATTCAAATATGCTCTGCCGGCATTGCTGTTGTATCTCGCGCTGACCGGCACACTGTTCATCATCGATGATTATTCAGTATCATTCATGATGCCAATCGCGCCTGTGATTTATGGCCTGTGCTTGATCGCCGTCTGCCTCAAGCGTCCGGGCGCGCTTGGCTTCATTTCTGTGCGGATCATCTATGCGATGAGCTTCCTCAGAATGGTAGCTGTACCCGTTGTATATGTGATGTCGGGGTATGTATCGTCGATTGAGACGTCCGCGGGAGTTGAATATCTGAATGAGGCCGTCGTGCTGCTGTGCTTTGAATTGCTGTGCACGACAATGCTCGTCCTTTCGAGCAAAAAGCTGTCGGGAGGCAGCGGCATTGGAGTTGACGGTGGTTTTGAGGGCCGGATGAAATTGCCCGTTCGGGTGATCCTGCTGTGCCTGGCATTGGTCGCGGGGGCATGCGTTCTTCTGGATTCGTCCGTACTGGTCATACTGTCGACAATTTTTGACCGTTTTACAGCGACAGCGGAAATGAATGTTGCAAGAAGAAGGGCCTACCTGAGCGTGCGGAAAAATTCGCCGGTGGGTTTCAATTTGTTCTCTCAGGCCGTATTCTACCTTCAGGTTCTGGTTCCGGCAAGCCTGATCTCATATGCCGCGAATCGGAGAAATACGTTGAATTCAAAGAAGGGCTTTGCTTTGGGCCTTTTGATTGCGGCGGGCTCAGTGCTGTTCATTACCGACAACAACATTGACTCCGTATGTATCATGCTGGCGTGCCTGGCGGCACTGTACTCCGTATACAATCGAATCATGAAGCGGCTTCTGCCGGTGATACTTGCCGCTGCGGCAGGTTTTATTGTGCTGTTTCTTTTCTCAAAGGTCGGCATACCGCTGGGGGAGGGAATCAGGCTCGAAGAGCTGTCCCGCGTGCTGTGCGCATACTTTTCCGCATTTCCAAATGTGAGCTGTGGATTTGCCGTTCAGTATGAGAGCAAGCTGGCAACGCTCTGGGGGGATCTTGTTTCCGGAGTTCCGTACATGATAGCACTCTTCCGGGGCTATCCCCAATCGGTGAAGCTGTTCAATGCTGCCGCATACGGCTACACCGGCCCCACCAACCAGATCATGCCGCTGATATCGTACGGATATCAGTATCTGTGGATCTTTGCGCCGGCATTTACATTGATTACGTACAATCTTGCGTTTGGCCTGGAGAACAGATTCAGGAATACGAACAGAGCATTCAATCGGGTTCTCTATGCGGTGATGTTCATCAACCTCTCCGTCGGGCCCTGTATTTTTGGATTTCCGAGCACGATTAAGAGACTGTGCTATTATGTCCCGTTACGGATCCTTGCAAATCTGAATGGAGATTCCGGCAGAAGCGTTCGTCACAGAGGGTGAGCAGCCAAGATGCATCGGTATAAGGAAATTGATGTGCTGAAGGGCCTGGGCATCGTACTCATGATCATGGGGCATCAGGGCTATGGCGCAGGGTTTGACAAGTGGATACATGCCTTTCACATGCCCATGTTTTTTATCATATCGGGGTTTCTGTACCAGCGGCCCCACACAATCCGAAAAGGCGTCCGCAATCGGGCCAGATCCCTCTTGATACCATATGCCTTCTTTGCCTGCGTTCATCTTGGCATCATGAGCGTCAGAATCCTGGCCTCGGGGGAATCTGCCGGGGCAATCCTCTCCTATGTCTATCACATTCTCATGGAAAATACGGAGGGAATGCCCGTTTGCGGAGCCATCTGGTTTTTAACGGCGCTGTTCTTCACAACGGCGATCTTCATCCTGATTGACGGCCGGATACATCGCCGGGTTCCCAGGGCGCTTTGCATTTTGGCGGTCACAATTCTGGGATGCATCCTGCCGGGCCGGGGATATCGCCTGCCGTTGGCGTTGGATGTATCCCTTGTGGGGACCGGATTGTTTTTCGTCGGAAGTGTACTCAGGGGCATATATGAAAAGAAGCGGCTGCGGGGGAGCCTTTTGCCGGGCTTGCTTGGGGTATTCCTGTGCACCATTGCGATCAACATGAACTCCGCGGTGAATATGCGCCTTGGCCTGTACGGCAATGGGGTATGGTTTCTGATAAATGCAATTGTTATGACGGCTTCCCTCTACCTGCTGTGCGCTGCGCTGAGCAGATATGATTGCTGTATTATCAGAGAGGCGGCATATATCGGGCAAAACAGCATCGTGTATCTGGGCTTCAATCAGCTCATCCTGGCATTTCTCAGAAGGACTCGCATCGGCAATCGATATCCCGGAGGGCTGTTCAGCGTGGTTTCGCTCGCGCTGTGCCTGGCCGTTCTGCACGGAATAGCGAAGCTGCTCGCGAAGGGCAGCGCAAAAAAGCTCATCGGAAAGTGACTTTCAAGGCGGGGTGGAACGAATGAAGGTGCTGTACATAGGCGGGGATGTGCTGCCGACGGGCGCGAGCTTTTCCATGGCGAAGCTCATCGAGGAGGAAGAGAAGCTCGGAATTGAGGTTGTTCCAGTCGTCCATAAAGGGAATACCCATCGGCTGCTGAACGAAGGGGGAAAGAGGCATTATGTCGTCAACGCATGGTCATGGATGGTCAGCAAGGATGCTTCCAGCTTCAGGGTGTTTCTGCTTCGCATTGTAAAAGGCGCGCTGAATATTCCCTGCTATTTTCAGTACAGGAGGATCATTCGCAGGGAGGCCCCGGACCTTGTTCACGTGAACGCATTGACGACATATACCGGTTCGCAGGCGGCAATCCATGCCGCGAAGCCCCTGGTTTGGCACATTCGTGAAATGATGGAGGAGGATCTGAACGGCCGATTTTGGAGCAGGCGCCAGGCGCACAGGCTGATGAAAAAGGCCGATTGCTTTATTGCGATTTCAAGCTGTGTGGAGAAAAAGTACAGAGAGATTGTGGGCCAACAGCGGATTCGCTGCATCTACAACGGCGTGGACAGGGATTTGTTTTATCGCGCGGACCACACAATCCTTGCCCAGAGGAGAATCGTACTCACAATGGCGGGAAGAATCACCCGGGAAAAGGGGCAAGCGCAGTGCCTTGAAGCTTTGGCTCCGCTGCTGCGCGAGGAACCCGATCTCGTATTGTGCTTCGCCGGCGATGGAAATGCGGACGCCATCGCGGAGTTGACCGGCATTCGGGACAGATGCGGACTGACAGCCGCGCAGGTTCGGCTGTTGGGCTTTGTGGAGGAAATGGATCGGCTCTGGAGCAGGACGGATATTGCAATCGTCTACTCAAAATTTGAGGCCTTTGGCCGCGTGACTGTCGAGGCGAAGATGGCGGGGGCGCTGGTGATCGGCTTCGACAGCGGCGGGACGAGCGAATTGATCGAAGACGGCGTTGACGGATACCTGTTTGACGGAAAGACGCGCACATTGTACGATGCGGTGAAAATGAGCCTGTCGAACCGGGAGGCCTCGAGAAGAATCGCAGACCGGGGGAGAGAGATGGCGGCGCAGGTTTTCACATCCGAGAACAATGCGAGGCAGGTGCATCGCCTGTACCGGGAAATCCTGAAAGAAAGATAAACCTATGCTGTTGAGGGAAGAGAATGCGGCGGAACAACATCTATAAAAGCGCGATCGTCGGCCTGCTTGAAGAATTGACTGCCATCATCAGCGGATTCATTCTGCCGCGAATGATTCTGGTCCATTTTGGATCGGAATACAATGGAATTATTGCATCGGCGACCCAATTTATCGGCTGCATTGCCCTGCTCAGGTCCGGAATCGGCATGGCGACAAAGGCGGCATTGTATGCGCCTCTGCACAACCACGAAAAAGCGGCAGTAAACGCAATCATGTCCGCAAGCATGAAATTCCTGAGGAGGGTTTCCTATATCTTCGCTGTTGGCATAATTGTATTTGCCTGCCTCTATCCGTTCTGCATCAAGGAGGACTTCTCCTGGGGTTTTACTGCGTCCCTCGTCCTGATCATTGGTCTGGGGACCTTTTTTCAGTATTGCTTTGGACTTGGGAATCAGCTCCTGCTGGAGGCAGATCAGAAATACTACATTGTTTCTGCCATCACGATTGTCAACACGCTGTTCAATACGATCATCGCTGTCATCTGCATGAAATCCGGCATGTCGATGCATGGCGTGAAACTGTGCAGTTCGGTCGTTTACTGCATCACGCCGGTTTGTCTGCATTTCTATGTCAACAGAAAATACGGGCTGGACAGGAAGGCCGTCCCCGATTGGAAACGCATCTCCAAACGTTGGGACGCCTTTGGAATGCAGCTTGCAAATTTCGTGAACAGCAATACCGATCTTATCGTAGCGTCACTCTTTCTGAACATGAGGGAGGTGTCGGTGTATACGGTATACTATTTGGCGATCAATGGCATAAGGAAGATCATCACGAGGATTTCAACGGGCGTTGAGGCTGCTCTGGGCAACCTGAGGGCGGAACGTGACGGCGAAAAACTGAAGGAAAGCTTTCTGCACTTTGAGTTCGTTCTCAATTTCATTTGTTCATTTATGTTTTCCTGCCTGATTGTTCTGATCGTTCCGTTTGTGGGCGTCTATACGAAGGGAATTGCGGACGCCAATTACGCGCGGCATGTATTTGCAATCGTGGCGTGCTTTGCGGAGCTGTTCGATTGCCTGAAACTGGCATACACGTTTATGGTTCAGGCGACGGGCGCTTTTTCAGAGACCAAAGGGTTCTTCTACATGGAGGCGGCCATCAATATCGCAGCGTCGGTCATTCTCGTCAAGCTCATGGGCCTTGTCGGGATTGTCGCGGGAACGCTGCTTGCAATGATTTACAGAACAATTGTGCTTGCCCGTTTTGTATACAACGATGTGCTTCGGCTTCCGCTTTCGCTTTTTTGCAGGAGGCTGATCACGACCGTTGGCTGCGTCCTCATCAACGTCTGCATAGGGTTGCCGGTCATTTTCAGATTGCAGATGGATCGTTACGGGCAATGGTTTGACATTGCGGTTCCGGTTGCAGCCGCCGCACTGACAATTACGACGCTGCTCCATCTGGCGAGCGACTGCGCACTTCTCAAAAGGACGGCCGCGATATTGATGGGGAGAACCAAAAAATGACGGGAATGGAAATTGCAGCTCCACTTCGGGCGCCTGCCGGTCTGTTCCGAAGCACATGTAATTGACGCTGACAGCAACATTGAAACGGGAGGCTCCGATGAAACATCTATCCTTGCAGCTGCTTGCCGAGACGGTGGTGCGCAGAAGAAAGGCGCTCAGGCTGTCGCAGGCGGTCCTGGCGGAAAAAACGGGCGTCAAGCGGGCCACACTGTCGCGCCTGGAGACGGCGGCTTACAGTCCCTCGGTGGATCAGCTGCTGGCGCTCTCCGCCGTGCTGGGATTTCAGATTCCGGACGTGATCGTGGACGGCGAGGCACAGGTTCCATCCGTCGGGCGGCAGAGGATCGCCGTCGCCGGAACCGGCTACGTGGGTCTTTCGCTGGCGGTGCTGCTTTCCCAGCACAACGATGTGACTGCGGTGGACGTGCTCCCGGAGAAGGTGGAGAAGCTCAGGCGCTGGGAGCCGCCGGTTCAGGACGGGGACATCGAAAGGTATCTTTTGGAGCATGAACAGCGCCGTCTTGCGCTGACGGCCACCACGGACGGCGCGGCAGCGTATGCATCGGCCGATTTTATCCTCGTCGCAGCGCCGACAAACTACGATCCCAGAACGAACTTCTTCGACTGCGCGGCGGTGGAGGACGTGCTGAAGCTGATCCGGGAGGCGACGGCGGCGCGGGAGGTCAAGCCCACGGTGGTCATCAAGTCCACGGTTCCGGTGGGCTACACCGCCCAGGTGTGTAGGACGCTGGGCATGGACAACGTCATCTTCAGCCCGGAGTTTTTGCGGGAGTCCAGGGCGCTGTACGACAACCTCTATCCGAGCCGCATCATCGTGGGCAGCGATGAAAGGAACATGCCCGCGGCGGAGCGCTTCGCGGCGCTGCTGAAGCAGGGCGCGATCAAGACCAATATCCCGGTTCTGTTCATGACGACCACGGAGGCCGAGGCGGTGAAGCTCTTTGCCAACACCTATCTTGCGCTGCGCGTCAGCTACTTCAACGAACTGGATACCTACGCCGAGGTGAAGGGGCTGAGGACCGAGCCGATCATCCGGGGCGTGTGCCTGGATCCGCGCATCGGCGACTACTACAACAATCCATCCTTTGGCTACGGCGGCTACTGCCTGCCCAAGGACACCAAGCAGCTGCTGGCGAACTACAGGGACGTGCCGCAGAACATGATGAGCGCCATCGTGGAGAGCAACCGCACGCGCAAGGACTTCATCGCCGACCGCGTGCTGGAGATCGCCCGGGCCTGCACGGCCTCCGCCGCGCAGCAGCGGGAGACGGTGGTGGGCGTGTACCGGCTCACAATGAAGAGCAACAGCGACAACTTCCGCCAGTCCTCCATCCAGGGCGTGATGAAGCGCATCAGGGCGAAGGGCGCAAGCGTGGTCATCCATGAGCCGGCACTGGAGGACGGCACGAGCTTCTTCGGCTCCCTCGTGGTCAACGATCTGACGAGGTTTAAGCAGATGTGCGGCTGCATCATCGCCAACCGCTACGACCCGGCGCTGGACGACGTGGCGGAGAAGGTCTACACCAGAGATCTGTTCCGGAGGGATTGAGAGATGCAGAGGATTGATCTGAACGGAAAGACGGTGCTGGTCACCGGCTCCCCGGGTTTCATCGGCGCGAACCTGGTGCTGCGGCTGCTGCGGGAGATGAACGGCGGCACGGTGGTCAGTCTGGACAACATGAACGGCTACTACGACCCCGCGCTGAAGGCGTACCGCCTGGGCCTCATCGAACAGGCGGCGGTGGAATCGCCGGTGGAGCACGTGTTCGTGAAGGGCTCCATCGCGGACAGGGCGCTGGTGAACGCGCTGTTTGAGAAGTACCACTTTGATGTGGTGGTGAACCTCGCGGCCCAGGCGGGCGTGCGCCACTCCATCGACCACCCGGACGCGTACATCGAGAGCAACCTCATTGGCTTTTACAACATTCTGGAGGCCTGCCGGCACAATCCGGTGGCGCATCTGGTGTACGCCTCCTCGTCCAGCGTCTACGGCGGCAACAGGAAGGTGCCCTTCAGCACGGACGACAAGGTGGACAATCCCGTGTCCCTCTACGCCGCCACCAAGAAGTCCAACGAGCTGCTGGCCCACGCCTACGCCAAGCTCTACGACATTCCGTCCACGGGCCTGCGCTTCTTCACGGTCTACGGCCCCGCCGGACGGCCGGACATGTTCTATTACAGCGCCACGAAGAAGCTGGCGGCGGGGGAGACCATCCGGATCTTCAACTACGGCAACTGCAGGCGCGACTTCACCTACATCGACGACATCGTCGAGGGCGTGTACCGCGTGATGCAGGGTGCGCCGGATAAAGCGACCGGTGCGGACGGCCTGCCGGTTCCGCCCTACGCGGTGTACAACATTGGCGGCGGCACGCCGGAGAACCTGCTGGACTACATCGGTACGCTCCAGGAGGAGCTGGTGCGGGCCGGGGTGCTCCCAGCGGACTACGACTTCGAGGGGCACCGCGAGCTGGTCGGCATGCAGCCCGGCGACGTGCCCGTGACCTATGCGGATTCCACCGCGCTGGAGCGCGACTACGGCTTTACGCCCCGCATCGGCATCCGCGAGGGCCTGCGCGCCTTTGCGCAGTGGTACGCGGAATACTACAATCCGTCCGGCTGCAGGGCCGATCTCCGTGCGGACGGCGAAGGTCTCCGCCAAAGCGGAAGAGCGGGCGCTTAGCCGCGCCCAGCATTGCCATCGTCCCATCGCTGCGGCACCGGCATTCATACATGCGGAGGATGCACCGCATCCCGGAGCGCGGCGCTTGCCGGGAGAGACTGCGAAAATGCGCGCACTGAAGATATTTTTGAGAAATAAAGGGGAGGATTTTGTGAAAAGCGGGGCGGTGAATTGACGCATCCGGAGTTCTCTGCTATAATTCAAATTGGCGCTGTTTGAGAAAAAAAGGACGGTAGCAAAGATTGGAAACGAAAGAAAGAGAGATGCGCGCACCGGGCTGGCGCAGGGAACGCCGGGTCCTGGAGCGGCAGCCGATGCTCGACAAGCGAGAGGTGCAGACGGGCAAGCGGCTGTATTGTGCTGCCAAGCGAGGGCAGGACATCCTCTTTTCCGCGCTTGCGCTGCTGGTTCTCTGGCCATTTATGCTGCTGCTTGCGCTGGTGATCTACATCGACAGCCCCGGCGCGAGTCCCTTCTTCGTGCAGGAGCGCATCGGCCTGGATGGCAGGCCCTTCCGCTTCATCAAGTTCCGCTCCATGGTGCCCGATGCGGAGAAGAAGCTGCACGCGCTGCTGGACAAGAACGAGATGGACGGCCCGGTGTTCAAGATTCGCCGCGACCCCCGCATCACCCGCGTTGGGAGCTTCATCCGCAGGTGCAGCATCGACGAGCTGCCGCAGCTGATCAACATCCTCAAGGGGGACATGAGCATCGTCGGCCCGCGACCTGCGCTGCCCCGTGAGGTGAAGAAATACGACGATTACGAGCGCCAGCGCCTGTACGTGCGCCCGGGCCTGACCTGCTACTGGCAGGTGCAGCCCCGCCGCAACGACCTGAGCTTCGATGAGTGGCTGGAGCTGGATCTGAAGTACATTCGGGAGCGCAGCTTTGCAACCGACTGGAAGATCATCTTCAAAACCTTCAGCGCCGTCATCGGCATGGAGGGCGAATAAAACGATACCCGCGAATCGCATGGTTCGCGGGTATTATTTTGCTTTAGGGCTTCAGCGCGTCCCGCGCGGCCTCGGGCAGCACGCCTGCCACCTGATCCAGCAGCGCCTGCAGGCGCTCACGGGTGCGGGCTTCGGCGCGCAGCGTGATCTGCTCGGCGGTCACGCTCTTGCGCATCAGGAACCAGCCGTCGGGGAAGTCCGCGCGCACGCCGTCCAGGTGGCTGACCTCCGCGCCGATGCTGCGGGCCAGCGCCTCCGCGCGATCCAGCCAGCTCTGCTGCTCGGCGTAGGGACAGGCGATGCGCAGGTCGGGGGTGATCGGCGGGCAGACGATGCCGGAGACCAGCTCCGAGAGCCGCTTGCCCGACTGCGCCACCAGCTCCGCCATGGTCAGCGCCGCGAACAGGCCGTCGTCGTAGCCCAGCTCGCCGAAGAAGAAGTGGCCGCTGACCTCGCCGGCAACCGCCGCGCCGTTGTCCAGAAAGCGCTTCTTGATGAAGGCGTGGCCGCTCCGCTCGGGCAGCGGCGTTCCGCCCATCTCCAGCACAGCCTCGCGGATCACGGAGGAGGACTTCTGGTCGTACACCACCGGCGTGGGCCTGTCCTTCAGCAGCGCGCGGATGAACAGCACCAGCGACTTCTCGTTCTGCACCGGTGCGCCGGTCTCGTCCAGAAACACCGCGCGGTCGCCGTCGCCGTCGAAGGCCACGCCCAGATCCGCGCCGCAGGCGCGCACAGCCTCGCTGGTCTTGCCCAGGCAGCTGTAATCCGCCGGATTGGGGGAGCGGTTCGGGAAGGAGCCGTCCGGCTCGCAGAACAGCTCGGTCACGCGGTAGCCCGCGCGGCGGAAGGCCTCCGGGGCCACGCGGCTCATCGCACCGTTGCCCGCATCCACCAGAATGTGCAGCGGCTTCGGCGCACTGAAGCGCTTCTCGAGGCTGTCCAGATAGTCCCGCGTCACGTCCCAGTGGGTCAGTGTGCCCTTCGCGTCCGCAAAGCTTCGGTCGAGCACGATCCGGTGCAGCGCGTCCATCACCTTCCGTGTCACGGGCTCGCTTCCGATCATGAACTTCACGCCGTTGTACTCCGGCGGATTGTGGGATGCGGTGACGGTGGCTCCGGCGACCGCGTCGCTGTGCTTCAGCGCGTAGTACAGCACCGGCGTGGGGATGGTTCCCAGATCCACAAGCTCCGCGCCGGACTCCAGCAGGCCCTCCATAAGCGCCCCCTTCAGCTCCGGCGTGGACAGGCGCAGGTCGCCCCCCAGCAGAATCTTCCCGGTAGCCATCGTGGCCAGTGCGCGGCCGATCAGGCGGCACTCCGGGGCGGTGATTTCGCGGCCGTACACGCCGCGAACGTCGCAATCCTTGTAAATGCTCATTCAGACCTCCACAGCGTAGATTTTCTTGATGTCCTCGCGGAAGCGGGCGTAGATTTCGGCATAGCGCTTTGCCAGCTCGGGATCGGGCTCCACCTCGGTGGAATAGCGGAGCATCGCCCCCGCAGCGGCCTCCAGAGAGCCAAAGGATGCGGATGCGGCCAGCAGCGCGGAGCCCATCGCCGCGTCCACGACCTCGGGCACCAGCAGCCGCCTGTTCAGGATGGACGCGCGAATCTTCAGCCACAGCGCGCTCCTGCAAGCGCCGCCGGTGGTGTAGACCGTGTCGCCCACGGGACAGCCCAGCGCGATCATGTGATCCAGGGAGAGGCGCTCGGCGTAGCCCACGCCCTCCATGATGGCGGGGTAGAGCCTGCCTCCGGTCACGTCGCCCAGATAGAAGGGCTCGCAGTCCGGCAGCACGAAGGGGAAGCGCTCGCCGCGCCCGGTGAGGGGATAGCAGCGCACGCCGGTGGGGATCAGGGCTTCGCTGGCGGCGTTCATCTCGTCGAAGCTCCTGTCGCCCCGGGCCTGGTTCAGCACCCGTCCGCCCAGGTTCGCCGCACCGCCCAGCAGCCATTCGCCGCCCGGCAGCATGTGGGAGTAGCTGGAGCCGTTGGGATCGATCACCAGGCGGTCGGTCACGCCCTTGAGCACGAAGGTGGTGCCGATGATGGAGGCCCAGCGCCCCGGAGCCACCGCGCCCGCAGCCAGTGCGGAGGCGTAGCCGTCGGTGGAGCCGCCAACCACCAGCGTGCGGGTGGACAGGCCCAGCCTCGCGGCGGCCTCGGCGGTCACATTTGCGATGGGTGCGCCCGGGGACACGATCCGGGGCATCTTTGCAAGGTCGAGGCCCAAAACGTTCGCATATTCCTCCGGCCAGCGTCCGTCGATCAGGTCGTAGCCGGTTTTGAGGGCGTTGCTGTAATCGGAGGTGCAGTATTCGCCGCAGAGCATGCCCGCGATGTAGTCCGCCTGATGAGCAAAGATGCGGGTCTTTTCGTAGACCTCCGGCAATTCATCATGAATCCACAGAACCCGGGGCAGCGAGAAGGACGCGCCGAACTTGTAGCCCAGCTTTTTCTCGATGTGGCCCATCGCGTCGTGAATGCGCGCGGCCTGCTCCTTTGCGCGGGGATCGTTGTACATGATGCCGTTGGTCAGGGGACGCATGTTGTCGTCCAGGGGAACGATGGTGCCGCTGGTTCCGTCGATGGAGATGGAAGCGATGGCCTCCGGGTCTTTGATCTGCGCGGTGCAGGCCCGGATGGCGGCCTCGGCGGCATTCACCCACGCAGCGGGGGACTGCTCGTACCACAGCGGATTTTCGGAGATGTTCAGGGTCTCAAACGGGACGGAGTGGGCTGCGGCGATGCCGCCCTGCGCGTCCGAAACCACGCAGCGCACGCCCTGCGTGCCGACGTCAATGCCCATGAAAAGCATAGGAATCCCTCCTTTGTTCATATGTATTATAGCGTAAAGAGCGCCCGGCCCGCAAGCACAATTTCGGGTCGCGCGCAAGTTCATGAACGCTTCACATTCCGAGGCTACAATGAAGGCAACTCAGGAGAAAGGAGTGGGATCGATGGACAAAGGAAGGCGAAAGATGGGCCGGGAAGTCTGGTATCTGTTGTACTTGCCCATCTATCTGCTGCTGTTTGTGCTGGTGGAGCAGCTGGTCACGGACAACTACTGGGTCTCCTGGTGCACGCTGGACGATTGGATCCCCTTCGTGCGCCAGTTTGTGCTGATTTACGTTATGTGGTATCCGCTGATGCTGGGCACGACGCTCTATCTGCTGTTCAAGGACAGGCGGGCCTTCGTGCGATACGCCCGGTCGGTGGTGCTGGGACTGACCGCCTGCATGCTGATCTTCCTGCTCTTTCCCAGCGGGCAGGAGCTGCGGCCCGCAGAGGTGCCGGGCAACGATCTTTCGGCCCGGCTGCTGCGCCTGATCTACGCGGCGGACACGAACACCAACGTGTTCCCCAGCATGCACGTGGTGGGCACGCTGGCGGCGGTGATTGGGATCTTCGACAGCCGGAGCGCAGCGCTGGGCGCGAAGTGGGGCGTGGCGGCGCTGGGCGTGCTGATCAACGCCTCCACGGTGCTCATCAAGCAGCACTCGGTGCTGGACATCTTCGCGGGGATCGCGCTGTACGCGCTGGTGTACCTCGCGGTGTACCGCCTGCCGGAGCTGAACCGGGGCAGCCGTCTGGCAAGGCCCTGCGCCGCGCGCAGCCGCCGCAGACGCACAGCGCCGCAGAGTTAGAGCTCGTCAATGAAATAGACGTAATCCAGGGAACGAAGCGCTTCGATGATTTCATCGTGGCGCTTGTATTTTTTCAGCTCGGGGCTGACGATGGTCACGGAGATGGAGTACACGCTCAGCCCGGAGTTGAGGTACGCCGGGTTGGACTCGATGTCGTCGATGCGCAGGCCCAGGCGGCGGATGGTGGTCACGAAGTCCTGCAGGTTCCGCCTGTCCTTCAGCTCCAGATGCACCTCAAAGTGGTTGGAGCGGTCCTTCAGATAGGCCTCGAAGGGCGGGAACAGCGACAGGCAGCACAGCAGCGCTCCGAAGCCGATCAGCGCCAGCGCGTACAGCCCCGCGCCGATGGCCAGTCCCAGCGCCACGATGGCCCACAGCCCCATGGAGGTGGTCAGACCCTTGATCTGGCTGCGGGAGCTGTAGAGGATGGAGTTGCTGCTGATGATGGCCACGCCGATCACTGCGGCGGCGGAGACGATGGGAATGCCGCCGCCCAGGCTCTGATCCACCATCATGGCGATGGCGCTGGCGAGGCAGGCCAGCATGAAGGTGCGCAGGCCGGCGGCGTGGCGCTTGGTGGCGCGCTCACAGCCGATGATGGCGCTGCAAAGTATGGCGAGGGAGATGCGCAGCAGCGCTGACCACACGTTTATTTCGGCGGCCCAGCTGCCCAGCAGCGCGGCGATGGGATCGTGAAGGTTCATCATGGCTTGCTCCTCCTGTCATGGATGGTTTCAGCGGCGGTTCAGCAGCCGTCGCCGGTTCATGCTGTGGTTGTACTCGCTCTGCTCCAGCGCGGCCTGGGTGAAGGCGGCCTCCTCCTCGCTCATCTCCGGCTCGCTGTGCACCGGCAGCTCCTTCTGGATGCGCTGGATGCGCTCGATGAGGATCTCCGCCTCGCTGCGGGGCTTGTCCTCCGCGTCGGTCTCCGCAACGGGAGCCAGATCCTCGATCTTATTGGAGTAGGAGCCGGAGAGGTAGAGCGAGAGCTTGGCGCAGGCGGGGCCGACCAGCTCGTAGAGCACGCTGGAGGCCAGGATGATCGTCTCCAGATGTTCGCCGGTCTCGCCGCCCAGCGTGCGCGCGCCCAGCGCGGCAAGGCCGATGGCCACGCCCGCCTGGGGAATCAGCGCAAGGCCCAGGTAGTCGCGCACCTGCGCGGGCTTCTTTGCGATCAGACAGCCCAGATATGCGCCGATGTACTTGCCCAGAATGCGCACCAGGAAGTACACCACGCCGATGGTGATCAGCGGCACCGAGCCGATGGAGCCGGAGGTTCCCACCAGCGCGTCCAGCCGGAAGCCCAGGCCCGAGTGCACGAAGAACAAGAGCAGAATCGGCGGGCTGAAGTAGTTCAGCTGCTTGAACAGGTTCGCGTCGTCGGTGATGTTAATGTACACCATTCCCATGGACATGCAGCCCAGCAGCGGCGAAACGTCCAGCAGCGCGCAGACCCCGCAGAAGGCGAACAGCAGCGCGATGGACACGATCAGCCGGTTGTCGGCGGAGCGCTTGCCCAGCAGGAGCTTGAGCAGCACGCCGAACACGCCGCCCAGCCCCAGAACGCCCAGATTGATGGCCAGGGGCTTGCCGATCTCCAGCAGCATGTTCCGGGATTCGCCGGAGCCTGCGCCCATGGAGGAGATGGCCACCGAGATGGCGATGGAGTAGGCCACAAGGCTCACCACGTCGTCCAGGGCAACCACCTGCAAAAGCGTGTCCACGAAGTCGCCGTGGGCGTGGGTCTGGCGGATGGTCATCATCGTGGAGGCCGGGGCGGTGGCCGAGGCCAGCGCCGCCAGCACGATGGAGAAGGGCAGGTTCACCCCCAGCACCCAGTAGCACACGATGAAGATCAGCACCGAGGCCATGCAGGCCTCCAGCAGCGTGATCAGGATCACCCCCATGCCGCTCTTCTTCAGCGTGGACAGGCGGAAGAACTCGCCCACGCTGAAGGCGATGAAGGCCAGCGCGATGTCGGAGATGAAGTCCATGCCGTCGATGATCTGCGCCGGGATCAGATCCAGGCAGTAGGGGCCGATCAGAATGCCGGTCACGATGTAGGCGGTCACGTTGGGCAGGCGCAGCCGCTTGGTGATGCGGGTCATGGCGAAGCCCAGAAACAGCATCAGCGCGATGGAGATGATGATGGGCGCGATCTGCGAGGAGGACGCAAGCTTCGCGTAGGTTTCATCGAGCATACAAACGCCTCCCTTCCGGATGGATATTTATATTCCGCAGAGCATGCGGGGATGCATTCGCGGCGATTTGGAAAGCGAAAACGCCACATATTCGTCCGTCCGTGCAATTGGTTTATCCATTATAGCACATTTTACACAAAAATCCAGTGTTTGGGGGAGGATTTGCAATTTTTCGGAACTTGTGGTATAACAGGGAGAGAAAACGCTCGTCCGGCATGTCGCCGGAGAAAGGCATGAAATGGAACAGAGGGAAACACTGGAGCTTCTCAAAAGGGTGCAGGCGGGGGAGCTTGCGCCCGAACAGGCGCTGCATGCGCTCAAGACCCAGCCCTTTACGGACATCGGCTACGCCAAGGTGGACCACCACCGCGCGCTGCGCAAGGGCTCGGCGGAGGTGATCTACGGCGAGGGCAAGACGGCCGAGCAGATCTGCGGCATCCTGGACAGCATGGAGGCTGCAGGCCAGCGCACCGCGCTGATCACACGTCTGAGCGCGGAAAAGGCGGAGATCGTGATGCGCAGCCATCCGCTGGACTACCGCGCGGTCTGCCGCATCGGCATTGCGGGGGAGGTTCCGCAGCCGGACGGCGCGAGCTACGTGGTGGTCTGCACCGGGGGAACCAGCGACATCCCCGTGGCGGAGGAGGCGGCGGTCACGGCCGAGGCCCTGGGCAGCCGCGTGGTGCGGCTGTACGACGTGGGCGTGGCGGGCATTCACCGGCTGCTGTCCAACATGGACGAATTGATGGACGCGCGGTGTGTGGTGGCGGTCGCGGGCATGGAGGGCGCGCTGGCCAGCGTGGTGGGCGGCCTGGTGGACTGCCCGGTGATCGCGGTGCCCACCAGCGTGGGCTACGGCGCATCCTTCCACGGCCTCGCGGCGCTTCTGTCCATGCTCAACTCCTGCTCCAGCGGGTGCAGCGTGGTGAACATCGACAACGGCTTCGGCGCAGGCTATCTGGCGAACATGATCAACCACATCGGATGCTGAAAGAATGCGGCGTGACCTTCGCGGTCACGCCGTTTGCGCTGAAAGGATTGCCGCAGGGGATGGGATGCTCTTGCCCCCGGATCTGGCTGATAAACTGGAATTTATATTACTCGATATCTAACCGTTCAATTTTAAAGATAACTGGTCGCGTCCCATCATTACAGCACGCAATCATAATACGGTCATCATTCGTCCAGCCGTGCATAATACTTCCACCCTGAAGTGCAGTATAAATATATCGACTGATGGCATCCCATGCCTCTGAACAAAAGGGAACTCCCTCACTGCCACAGTGAGCAGTTCCCGGTGACTGGAGACAGCCTTCATCAGGCTCACCCGATTTTACAAGTGTCCCTGTTCCGCAGTGCCAATAATCATCACGAACATCATTTCTATAAAAAATGAACTCATCGCCTACGTTATAGCAGGGGCACTTTCCGCTGTTAGGCACAGCACAGTACTGTGCCTGAAGTTCAGGGAACAATTTCTTGTCAATTACGGTTACTTTACATCTGTATTCCATGTTCATTTCCTTCCTCAAATTCCGATTTATATATCAGTTCGGCTCAAAGCGGAAGCCGCAGATCAGGCGGCGCGGCGGATCGTTCAACCTCAGCCGCAGCAGCCAGCGCCCGGCGATGTCGCGCAGCTCCTCCACCTCGGGGGAGAGCTCGCCGTCCCAGCTGAGGGTCATGGGGCCGAGGCGCACGCTGTCGTGCAGGGGGATGGGCCGCTGCACGCAGAGGAAGCGGAAGCAGAGCTGCCGGGGCGGACGCAGGAACTCGAACGCGTCCACCAGCCGCACGCTGCCCTCGCCGCGCATCAGCATCAGCGTGCGCTGGC
>JBJEJN010000021.1:0-1262 GCA_051878085.1 Aristaeellaceae bacterium
CGGGTGGTGGCCAGCTCCAGCATCTCGCCGGTCTCCTTCACCGGGTACAGCAGGTGCCAGAAGGAGCCCTTCTGCTCCTCATACTCCACCTCTGCATCGGAGATGGAGGTCTTGCAGCAGGGACACCAGTTGATCATGCGCCAGCCCTGATAGATCAGGCCCTTCTCATACAGGCGCACGAAGGTCTCGCGCACGGCGCGGGACAGGCCGTCGTCCATGGTGAAGCGCTCGCGGTCCCAGTCGCAGGACACACCCAGCTTGCGCAGCTGTTTGACGATGCGTCCGCCGTACTCCTTCTTCCACTCCCAGGTGCGTTCGAGGAACTTCTCGCGGCCCACGTCCTGCTTGGTCAGGCCCTCCTCGGCCAGGGCGTTGACCACCTTCACCTCGGTGGCGATGGCGGCGTGGTCGGTGCCGGGCACCCACAGCGTGGGATCGCCCTTCATGCGGTGGTAGCGAATCAGCACGTCCTGGGGCATTTCGTCCAGGGCGTGGCCCACGTGCAGCTGGCCGGTGATGTTCGGCGGGGGCATGACGATGGTAAAGGGCTTCTTGTCGGGGTTCTCCACGGGCTTGAACGCACCGGAGCTCTCCCACTTTTCATAGATGCGGGTTTCAATCTGTTGGGGCTGATAGACCTTCTCCATCGTGAATTCCTGTTTTTCCATAATATCCTCCTGATGTTCTCCCAGCATCGCAGGCGCATTCACCTGCGAGGATGTTGTGCTATATTGATGTTCAGAGCATGATGAGCAGCGCGCCGACAGCGCAGACGGCCAGGGCGATGAGCTTGACTGCGTTGCGCATGCCGTCCGGGGCATCGGGACGCAGCTTTCGGGCGATGGGCCCGGCGCAGAACTCCGCGACCAACCCGGCCAACAGAACCACAAGTCCCGCCGGATTGATCCGGCTGGCGTCAAAGCCGATTTCGCCGCTTCCCGGCAGCCCCAGCAGCGCAAAGATGCACACCAGCACCAGCAGCAGCGCGACGAGATTGATTCCACTGTGCTTCAAGGCCGACCACCTCCCTTCCAAAAATGAAACGCGAAACAAACCCAAAGGGCGGGTCTGTTCCGCGGTACCACCTTATTCACCCGGAAATCCGGGCCTCTCTGCGCGTTCAGGGGCGCACCCCGCGCGGCTAATCCGTTCACCGCGCCGCCTCCGAAGCGACCTTCGCCCTCCGCCCTTCCAAGCGGCCTCTCAGCCCGTGAGCCGCTCTCTCTTGGGATGCGCAAGGACTACTCCTCTTCATCATCAGC
>JBJEJN010000021.1:1362-22608 GCA_051878085.1 Aristaeellaceae bacterium
GAATTGGGCGAACGCACCCGTTTTTTAACCCGTTGCGCGTCAGACGCCGTCGAAGTAATTCCGGGGATCGTTGCTGCGGCGGGTCTTGCCGTCGTCCTCCAGATACTCGATCTCCAGCTTCTGAAAGGGCACGTCCTCCATGAAGTGCTCCGGCAGGAAGGCCGTGTGCCGGAAGTCGGCAAATTCGCGCTCGTGCTTGCGCAGCCATATGGGACAGGGGATGTCAAACTCGCGGCACAGCTCGGTCAGGGCCTCCTCCACCTCCTGCGGCGCACACTCCGCCGTCGCCTGACGGCTGATGCGGTGCTTTTCGATGATCTTCGCCCAGAGTCTCGCCATGCTTTCTTCCTCCGTTCCTCTGTCTCCCCAGCGGAAATTACCCCTCCATTATACATATGGATGCGGAATTCGTCAATCTGTTCTCCTGCGCGTACCGGGCAAAATCCGCCGCCTCGCCGTCCAGATACAGTTCGAGGTGGAGATGCGCACCCGCGTCCACCTCGCCGGGCATACTCGTGTCCGCCGTGCCGATCGCATCGCCCAGCTCCAGCTCTACGCCGGGCTGGATGTTCTCCGCTGGTTCTATCGACGCGTAGCGCATCAGCGTGCCGTCGCTCTCCACCTCTACGAACCCACCGTAGACTCCGCTCTCGCCCACCGTGCGCACGGTTCCTTCCCGCAGGCACAGTACGCCGCCCGCACAGGCGTAGTCCACCGCGGGGTGGGTCTCCCACATCCCCAGCTCCGCGCGCCACTGGGGCGCATCCGAGAAGCCGCGCAGCATCTCCCATTCCTCCGGGAGCAGAACCTCCGACGCAGGCTCCTCCATTTCGAGCACATCCACCGCATCCGCTGCGGGCAGCACCAGCGCATCCGCATCCTCTCTGTCCGCGCGGTAGATCTCCGCCGCCCGGGCGATGGCACACAGTGCGACCACCACCAGGGCATAGTACGCGATTCGACCGCCGTTGCGCTTTACAAAAGCAAGAATCGACTGCGCGCAGCGACGGGCGCGCTCCCGCAGGCCGTGCAGCGCTGTGGGAAACCTTCTGATTGAACGCAAATCCATGACAAAATCCCTCCTCTTCTCCCAGAATGGGAAGATTTGGAGGGATTTATACATCATTATGGAGTTTTTTTGAGCTCAGCGCGGCCTGCGGCGGTCGTAGCTGCCGGAGCGCGTGCCGCTACGGCCGGACGATGTGCGGGATGGCGGCGTGCGCGTGCCGCTGCGGCCCGTGGAGCCGGAGGTGCTGCGCGGGCGGCGCGTAGGCTCGTCGTAGGGATCCCGGCGGTGGGGCTGCGCGACCGACTGCTGGCGGCGCTGGTACTCCCGGCGACGCTGCTCGTAGATCATGCGCCGTCTGCGCTGCTTCGCGGCCCTGCGGCTCAGCGCCAGGATGATGATCAGCACGATCAGCACGGCAAGCACGGCAAGCAGCGCCAGGAAGATCCGGTTGCTGAAGATGCGCAGGAAGGGGAAGTAATCCAGCAGCGTGGGCGGGTCGATCTGCTCCGCCACGTCACGCCCGGCAACCACCTTCGCAGTCACGATGCTGCCCGTGGAGGCGTCCAGATAGCTGAAATCGCCGATGATCTCGCCCTTCGAGATCGGTGCGGTGAGGGATTCGCGGGTGAGCTGGATGCTGGCCTTGCTGCAGAAGTCCGAAACCGCATCGTTCAGGGCGGTTGCGCTGTTGCGCTCCACCATGCGCAGGTAGCTGGTGTCGCTGATCTGCGCGATCTCCAGATCCAGCCTGCCGCCGTAGGGATCGTCCTTGCTGGCATTGGAGATCACCACGTTCGCAAGCTGGCTCTCCGCGACCTCGAACATCTGATCCAGGGTGTAGGTATCGTAGCAGGTCCAGCCGTAGTCGAACAGGCGCGTGGTGTCGATCCAGCGGTATTCCTCCTCCTCGGTCTTGGCCGACTTCAGCGCCACGGAGATCAGCGTCGCGCCGTCCTTCTCCGCCGCGCCGACGAAGCATTCGCCCGCAGCGCTGGTGGTACCGGTCTTGACGCCGATGCAGCCCTCGTAGTAGAACTTGGACGTGGGCTTCATGATCTCGTACTTGGAGACGAGATTCAGTTCGCCGCGCTCGTTTACGGTGATGGTTCCCCGGTAGTTGTTCACGATCTGCCGGAAGGTCGCATTCTTCATGGCCTCGCTGGTGATCAGGGCCAGATCGTAGGCGGTGGTGTAGTGGTTCTCGTCGGTGTAGCCGTGGGCATTGGCGAAGTGGGTGTCCGTGCAGCCGATCTCCGCCGCGCGGCGGTTCATCAGCTCAACGAAGCTGTCCACCGAGCCGGAAACCAGCACGGCTACCGCGTTCGCGCCGTCGTTGCCGGAGGCAAGCATGAAGCCCAGCAGCAGATCACCGAAGCTCATGGTCTCGCCGGGGTACACGGGGATCAGGGAGCTGTCGCCGGGGATGTCTGCCGCAGCCTGGGGAATGGCGATCTGCTGCTCCAGCGGGATGCCGCTCTCGATGCCCAGCAGCAGCGTCATGATCTTCGTGGTGCTGGCAGGGTTCATGCGGTCGCGCTCGTTCTTGCCGAAGAGCACGTCGCCGGAGGTCGCGTCCATCAGCACGGCCGCCTGGGAATAGAGCATGTCCGAGGACAGCTGCGCGGGGTTGGCTGCGTCGTAGTCCTCGGGCGTGCGCGCAAGCGCCGGCGCGGCCAGCGCGACGGCGAGTATCAATATCAGTGAAAGCAGCGCAGAGAGCTTGCGGTGCATAGCTGCGATTCCTCCATCTCCCGGTGGGCGATTTTTCCATTTGGACGCATCCGAAGCGCCTTTCGTTCCAGATTACATCCATTTTATTATAGCATTTGCCGCTTCTTTTGTACAGCGGCCCCCGGAAAACCTAACAAAAACAGCAATTCCCCTTCAAAGAGACACAGATCGACACAAATTGACACGAATTTCATCTCAAAGCGTATCAAAGCTGTAACCGAAATGGAAAATTCCAACATTTACAAGAGCGCCCTTGAAATATCGGCACCTCTCGTGTATAATAATATTGACGAAATCATGAAGCTGTAATGTTTACATAATTCTTTTTCAGGAAAGACTGCAATCTGGAGGTCGCAAAGTGGCAAAAAGAATCTTGATCGTCGATGACGAGCCATTGATCGTAAAAGGTTTGAAATATTCCCTGGAGTCGGACGGTTACGAGACGGACTCCGCTGCGGACGGCGAGGAGGCCGTCAACAAGTTCTTCGCGGGGCAGTACGATCTGGTGCTGCTGGACGTGATGCTGCCCAAGATCGAGGGTCTGGAGGTGTGCCAGCGCATCCGCGAGCGCAGCAACGTGCCGATCATCATGCTCACCGCCAAGGGCGACGACATGGACAAGATCCTCGGCCTGGAGTACGGCGCGGACGACTACATGACCAAGCCCTTCAACATTCTGGAGGTCAAGGCCCGGATCAAGACCATCTTCCGCCGCACCGCCATGACCCAGCGGGATTCCGGCCAGCGCATCATCACCGTGCGGGACATGCAGCTGAACCTGAACAACCGCAGCGTGACCGTGGGTGGCAAGGAGGTCAACCTCACCGCGAAGGAATTCGACCTGCTGCAGCTGTTCGCGACGAACCGCGGCAAGGTGTTCAGCCGCGAAAACCTGCTTGAGACCATCTGGAAGTACGACTACCTGGGCGATCTGCGCACCGTGGACGTGCACATCCGGCGCCTGCGCGAGAAGATCGAGCGCGTGCCCAGCCAGCCGGAGTACATCTTCACCAAGTGGGGAGTTGGCTACTATTTTACTGACAAGGATTAAAAAGAACTTCTATTCCATTCGCTGGAAGATCGTGCTCTCCTACCTGCTGATCATCGTCGTGGCGTTCTCCGCCGTGGCAATCTCGCTGGTTCAGCTGGTGGGCGAGTACTTCTTCAATCAGCGCATTCGTGACGACCAGAGAATCGCAGAGACGCTCGCAGAGCAGACCGGCGAATCTCTGGTTTCACTTGATATGGACACACTCTACTCCCTCGCGCGCGGCACAGCGGATGAAAACGCCGGGCGCGTGCTTGTTGTGGACGCCTACGGCGTGGTGCAGCTGGACACCCAGTCGCAGCTTTCCGGCACCCGCTTCTACAATCAGGAGGTCGCAAACGTGCTCTCCGGCGCGCAGAGCGACTACGGCTTCTACGATTCCGGTGCAAGCGGCAACTTCTGGCTGCGCTCGGCGCTCTCCTTCTATGAAAACGTCAGCTCCATGAACGGCCTCTACGCCCACGCCATCTTCTCGGGAGAAAGACAGGTGGGCGCGCTGGTGTACATCTCCACCGTGCAGGAGATCTACGAAAACCTGCACAGCATCCAGTGGAAGATTCTCAGCTGGCTGGTGGTGGTGGCGCTGCTGGTGCTGATCCTCAGCATGTTCGTGATGCGCATCTTCACCCGTCCCATCGGCGAACTGAGCGAGGGCATCCGCAAGATGACCGGCGGCGACCTCTCCGCACGGGTGAACGTGCGCGGCAGGAACGAATTCTCCGAGCTTGCCCGGGCCTTCAACTCCATGTCGGAGAAGATCGAGGCCCTGGACAAGACCCGCAGCCAGTTCGTCTCCAACGCCTCCCATGAGCTCAAGACCCCGCTGAGCACCATGAAGATCCTGATCGAGACGCTGCTGTATCAGGATCCCGTGGATCCGGCGATGACCAAGGACTTCCTGGGCGATGTGAACGCAGAAATCGACCGCCTGAACCGCATCGTTTCCGACCTTCTGACCCTGGTGAACATGGACAGCGGCGGCATGCAGCTGAACCTGACCGACATGCGCCTGAACGAGCTTCTGGAGGAGCAGGTGAAGCGCCTGCTGCCCCTCGCCCGTGAGAACGGCATCGAGATCAACCTCTCCATGAAGGAGGAGGTGCGCGTCAGCGGCGACAGTCTGAAGCTCCAGCAGGTGATCTACAACGTCATCGACAACGCCATCAAGTACACCCCCAGAGGCGGCGAGGTGGAGACCACGCTCACCCGCAGTGGCAGGAAGGCCGTCATCCGCATCGCGGACACCGGCATCGGCATCCCGGCGGAGGACCTCCCCCACATCTTTGACCGCTTCTACCGCGTGGACAAGGCCCGCTCCCGCGCCACGGGTGGAACCGGTCTGGGCCTGTCCATCGTCAAGCAGATCGTGCAGATGCACGGCGGCGACATCCGGGCAAGCAGCGCCGAGGGCAAGGGCACGACCTTTGAGATCGAGCTGCCGGTGCAGCAGGCGCAGTGACGCCTGCGACTTCAACCAGTGGAGGAAAGTGAAACCATGAAGACCCGCTTGCAGCGCACTGTTGCGCTGATGCTGATCTGCCTGTTGAGCCTGACCGGCTGCAGCGGCGGCGCACAGGTTGTCAGCGAAGAGATGGAGCGCGCGCTGCCGGATCCGCCCACGATCGAGGACGCGCAGATCCTGGGCGACGTGCGCGACCCCTACACCCGCGACGTGACCCTATACTATGCGGTGGAGAACAGCCTCGATCTGACGGGCATCACCCGCGCCATCAAGGTGGGCCAGAACGAAACGCTGATCGATCGCACCCTTGAGGAGCTGCTCAGAACCCTCTCGTCCACCGGCGCGCTGCGGACGGTTGCGTCCTCGGAGCAGCTGATCGATCTGGAGTACAGCTGCGGCGTCGCCAGCGTCAACCTCACGCTGGAGGCGGGCGCGCGCCAGAGCGACCAGGACGGCCTGCTGCTGTGCGCAGCGATTGCGGACACCCTGCTGGGCCTGGAGGGCGTGGAGGCAGTCAACATCCTCGCCGGAGGCCGCAGCGAGGCGGTGTGCGCGCTGCCGCTGGGTGCGATTGACACGCCCAGCGACAACATCTCCGCGCTCTACGCCCAGCTGCAATCCGAGGAGAGCCGCTTTCTGACGGAGCAGACCGCGTCCATCAGCCGCAATGTGATCCTCTACTTCCCCAGCTTTGACGGAAGCTACCTGCTGCCGGAGCTGCGCGAGCTGACCTTTGACAGCGACGACTACGCCTCGGTGATCCTCGACGCGTTGAAGGCCGGGCCCATGGCGCGCGACTGTTGCTTCTCGGCCATGCCCGGCAACCAGGAGCTGCTCTCGGACGCGCCCCGGCTGTGGATCAGCGACGCGGGTGAGCGCGTGATCGACGTATACTTCAGCGAAATGCTGCCCAATTACCTGGCCTTCGCCGGGGTGGACGCATGGCAGCTCTACGGCTCGGTGGTGCTCTCGCTCTGCTCCTTCCTGCCCGAGCTGGACGCGGTGCGCATCTGCGTGGACGGCGTTCCGGTGGAGAGCTGCGCGCTGGGCGAGACGCAATTGCACTTCACAGACGGCCTGATGCGCCGCAGCAACTTCTCCGCGCGCATCGGAAGCTCCGCCATGCTCTACTTTGCCGATGATGACGGCGGTCTGCGCCGCGTGGAGCGCGCCATGTCCCGCTCCGCCGCGATCTCGCCCAGGGGCGTCCTTGCCGAGATGATCCTCGCCGGAGATCCCGGAAGCGGTCTGACGGGCGTGTTCCCGGAGGGCGTTCTGCCCGAGGACATCCTGGGCGTGGAGGTCAGTGGCAGCGTCGCGGTGGTCAACCTCTCCGGCAGCTTCTACAGCCGCTGCCAGCTGATGGACGCTCTGGCCGAGCGCAGGCTGATCTACGCCATGGTCAACGCCCTGACGGAGCTTGTCGACGTCGGCGCGGTGCGCTTCATCGTGGAGGGCAGGAGCATCGACACGATGGTGCAGAGCATCTACCTGCGAACGCCGCTGCTCCCCGATCCCGGCATCGTGCACGACGGGGATTCCAACTGAAAACGGACATGACAACGCCCGGGATGCCGCTTCGGCAAACCGGGCGTTGTCTTTATCTGCAAGCGACAGCCGTCAATCCAGCGCAACGGCCACGTTGCGGCGGCGCATCCAGCTGTCCACCTGCAAGAGGTACGCCAGCATCTGCGGCCCGGCCATCAGCTGGCCGTACCAGGGCGTATCCGCCGGGTTCAACGGGGACGCAGCCAGCGCTGCGACGGCGCCGGGATCGGCAAAGCTCCAGATGGGCGCGGCCGGATCGGCGCACAGGGCCCGCACGCGCCTGCGAATCTCGTCGGCATAGGCCGCGCTGCAGGTCTTGGGATAGGGGCTCTTCTTGCGCATGCGCAGCTTCTCCGGCAGCAGATCCTTGACCGCCTCCCGGTAGAGGCCCTTCTCCACGCCGCCCAGACGCTTGATGCTCCAGGGCACGCTGTACACGTACTGCACCAGGCGGTCGTCGCACAGCGGCGTGAGCACCGTAAGCCCCTGCCCCTCGCACATCTTCACGGCGCGCTCCTGCAAATTCGGCATGAAGAAGTCAAAGCACAGCCGCTGGAGCAGAAACAGCGTCCGCTCCTGGCCTTCGGGCACGCCGGACACGTCATAGCCGTCCAGCGCGGCGTGCAATGTGTCTCGCACGTAGTCCCGCAGGCCCAGCTTTTCGCGGATCTCCGGCCGGAGGATGCGCTCCCGCAGCTCCAGCGACCCCGACCAGGGGAAGCTGACCTCGGGCAGCTGCACCTCGCCCCGGAACCAGGGGTAGCCGCCGAACACCTCGTCGCCGCACTCGCCGGAGACCACCGTGCCCGAGAAACGCAGAATCTCCTTCGCGAACAGCATCAGCGAGGTATCCACGTCCGCCATGCCTGGGAAGCCCCGCAGCCGCACCGCCCGATCCAGCCCCTCCGCCAGCGACTCCTGATCCAGCACGACGCTGTGATGTCGGGTGCCGAAGGTGCGCACCGCCAGGCTGATGTAGGGCGCGTCCATCTCCGGGCGGAAGGCATTGGGCACGAAGTCGGCCTCGTTTTCCGCATAATCCACGGAAAAGCTTTCCACCCGAGCGATGCGGGTGCACAGGAGCGCCGTCAGCGCGGTGGAATCCACGCCGCCGGAGAGCATGCACGCCGGGTGCAGCGGAACCACCTCGTTTATGGCCTGCTCCAGCAGCTCCCGCACCCGCGCGGCGGTGGTTCGGGCGTCGTCCCCGTGTTCCCGCGCCTCCAATTCAAAATAGCGCCTGCGCCGCACGCCCTGCCCGTCGCAGATCAGCATGCAGCCCGGCTCCAGCGTCTCCACGCCCCGCAGCGGCGTCCTTCCGGGCGTGCGCGCCGGGCCCAGGCCCATCAGCTCGCACAGCGCCTCCCGATCCATCACCGGCTCCACAAACGCCGCCTTGAGGATGGTGTCCGGGTGGTCGGCAAACATCAGTCCGCCGCCGCGCCGTGCAAAGAACAGACAGCACTCCCCCATCCTGTCCCGGCTCAGAAGCAGCCTGTCGCGGCGGATATCCGCCACGCAGCTCACGCACGGCCCCTCGATGTGCCGGGCGTAGTCCTCGCCCCAGAGCTGATAGGCGCGCAGCGCCAGCGTGGCCTGCGAGGCGTAGGGCGTGCAGCCCAGCTCCCGCGCAAGCGCGCGGCGGTTGCGCATGCGGCCGTAGACCATCGCCATGCCGTCCGCGTCGGAGGCCGTCTCGTAGCCCGCGACGGTCATCTGACCCTTGCTGATCCGTGGCGCGTCGCAGCTATCCAGGGCGCGCGAGCGTATGTCCGCGTGATACGCACCAAAATAATTCATTCTATCACTCTCCCCATTCATACTATGTGCATTCGGCCCGCAACATGCATTCCCACTTGAATCCCGGCGGCGGGCTATGTTATAATTGTGGTATTCAATGCCCATACAAAAGCGGAGGTGACTCCTGATGAAGCTGACCATACTCGGCAACAACGGCCCCTATCCCCGCGCGGGCGGCGCATGCTCGGGCTACCTGCTCTCCAGCGACAGCGGCAGGACGAAGCTGCTGATCGACTGCGGCACGGGCACGCTGGCGAACCTCTCGAAGCACATCGCCTGGGACGCGCTGGACGCAGTGATCCTGAGCCATCTGCACTTCGATCACATGAGCGACATGCTGCCCATGCAGTATGCGCTGCAGTTCCATCCCCGGGCGGAGGCGCTGCCGGTCTATGCGCCGCAGACACCCGCACCGGTGCGCGCGCTGCTGGAGGTGCCCGCCTACGCGCTGCATCCCATGGAGGATGTGCAGATCGGCGAATTTACCGTGCGCTTCTTCACGGGGCGGCATCCGGTGCAGAGCTTCGCCATGCGCATCGAGTGCGACGGCGCTGTCTTCGTCTACACCGGCGACACCAACGAGATCGAGGGCCTGGACCGCTTTGCGGAGGGCGCTGATCTGCTGCTGGCCGATGCAGGTCTGAGCAGCGCGGACTGGAAGATGGCCGCGCCCCACCTGAGCGCCGCAGGCTGTGGCAGGCTGGCCCGCAGCGCGAACGTCAAGCGCCTGCTGCTGACCCACCTGAACCCGAAATACGCGCCCGCGGCCCTCGAAGACGAGGCCCGCGCGGAGTTTGAGCATGCAGCGTTCACGGCAATCGGCGCGGAGTACGCGATCTGAACCGCCCCTCGCCCAGCGCGACCTGCTCACCCGCCTGGTGCGCGCAAGGCCACTGTTTCTCGCAGCGGCCTTCTTTCTGCTGGGCTGCATGCTGGAGCGCATGTGCGATCTGCCCGTTTTGGCACTTGCTTTGCTGCTTGCGCTTCTACTGATACTGTGCATTCCGCTTCGCCGCAGTCGACTGCTTCCGGTGCTGCTGATCCTCGCCATGCTGCCCTTCGGCGCGCTGCGCTTCAACCAGCAGTGGCACAGTCTTGACCCCCTGCCGGAGCAGAAAGGCGTGGCCCTGAGCGGACGCATCTACGAGATGCCGGACTGGCGGGAGGATACGCAGCGCTGCATCTGCGTGATCGAGGACATCCGCATCGACGGCGTAGAGGTTGACGGAAGGCTCCGGTTGTACCTGCGCAGTGACGGGGACGACCCGGAGCTGCTACAAGCGCCCGCCTTGGGCCAGAGCATCGCCTGCACGGCAAGCATCTGGCAGGGCGATCCCCCGACCAACCCCGGACAGTTTGACTTCGACGCGTATCTGCGCCTGCAAGGCCTGTCCGGCTACGCCACGGCGAAGATCGAGGACGCGACCCTCGGCGCGCCGCAACACCGCCTGTCCGACCAGCGCAAGCTGCTGATCGAGCGCATCGGAGGGCGTATCGACCGCCTGTTTCCCTATCACGCCGCCCTCGCCCGGGCGTTCCTGCTCGGCGACCGGAGCGCGCTGAGCGAGGAAGAACGCAGCAGCTTCAGCGACTCCGGCGCGGCCCACCTGCTGGCCATCTCCGGCATGCACATCAGCATCCTGGCAGGGGCGCTGACACTACTTCTGCGGCGCATCCTTGGCCGCCGGCGCAGCTTCGGGCTGGTTCTGATCCTGCTGCTCGGCTATGGAGCGCTGATCGGCTTCAGCGCGTCCCTGACCCGCGCAATTCTGATGTTCGCCGTGTTCGGCGCAGCGCCGCTGCTGGGCCGCTATTCCGACGCACCCACGCGCCTTGCCGCAGCGCTGCTGGCGTACCTGCTGGTGCGACCCATCGCCATACTGGACGTGGGCTTCGTGCTCTCCTACGGCGCGTCGGCGGGCATCCTGCTGCTGACCCCCGCGCTGCGGAACCTGCTTCACCTGAACGCGCTTCTGCACCGCCGCCCGGAGCAGGGGCTGCGGAATCAACCGCTGCACCGCCCGCTGCGCTGGATCGCTGGCATGGTGGTCACCAGCCTCGCAGCGCAGCTTGCCATCCTGCCCGCCGTGATCCACGCCTTCGGCGCGCAGCCACTGTTCTCCATCGCGGTCAACCTCGTGGCCGTGCCGCTGGCGATGCTGGGCTACATCGTCGCCATCCTCGGCGTGCTCCTTGGCCTTGCGCCCGTGGCACGGCTTGCGGATTGCATCTTCGGCCTGCTCACCGCCTGCGTGCGCTTCTTCGGAGATCTGCCGCTGTCCACGCTGCGCATCGCGCGCTTCCCGCTGTGGCTGATCCTGCTCTGCGCCGCAGCCTGCCTGCTGTCCTCGAATCTCTCCCGCCTGCCCATGCGCGTGCGCAGGTTCCTGCCGCTCACGATCATTCTCGCTGCGCTCGTCTCCAACGGCCTGTCGCTGCTCTCCACGCGCGGGTGCAGCGTGGTCTTTCTCGACGCGGGTCAGGCGGACTGCGCCGTCATCCGCAGCGATGGCAAGGTCTATCTGGTGGATGCGGGCGACAGCTACTCCCCGGCGGCAGACTACCTCAGCGCCATGAACTACGAGCTCGAGGCGGTGTTCCTCTCCCATCCCCATGCGGATCACATCGGCGGACTCGCTGGAGTGCTGGAGGTCTGCACACCGAAGCGCATCTATGTCTCTGCCAATTGGGACAGCTTGGACGCGGACGAGGGCGCGATGGAGCTGCTTCAGACCGCCGTCGGGCAGGGTTCGGAGCTAATCTGCCTCAGCGCAGGGGATGAAATCGCGCTCTCCGACAAAACTTTGTTGCAGGTTTTGTCGCCGACGGCAGGAATTCCGGCGGCTTCGGCGAATGATGATTCATTGATCCTGCGTCTAAGCTACGGCGACTGCGCCTGCGCCTTCACCGGCGACGCGCCCGCTGCCGTTGTCGCGGGGCTGATCGGCGACTGCGACGTGCTCAAGGTCGGCCACCACGGCTCGACGAAGTCGGTGAGCGCGAACCTGCTGACGGAGCTTTCGCCCTCGATTTCCGTGATTCCCGTGGGCGAGAACAGCTACGGCCACCCGGCTGCGGATACCCTGGAGCTGCTTGCGATCTCCGGCAGCAGAATCCGCCGCACGGACGATTGCGGAGCCATCACCTGCCGCCTGAGCGCGGACGGCAGCGTGAAGCTCTCCACTTACCTATCTTCGGAGGATGCGAATGAATTGGAATGACTTCTACAAATCGGTGAAAGCCGGACAATACCAGAGCGTCTACCTGTTCACCGGCCCCGAGGAGCACAACAAGCGCGAGGCGCTGGAGGCGCTGCGGCGGGCGCTGCTGCCCGTAGGGCTGGAGCAGCTCAACGAGGCGGTGCTGGACGGCGCGGACGCGCAGACCATCATTGACAGCGCGGAGACGCTGCCGGTGATGTGCGACCGCCGCATCGTCGTGGTGCGCGACTGGGCGCCCCTCACTTCGGGCAAGTCCCGCAACGAGGAGGCCGAGGCGGAGCGCATGCTGAAGTGGCTTCAGGATCCGCCCGATACCTGCTGTCTGGTGTTCTACATGGTGCTGGAGCTGAACGGCAAAAAGAAGCTGGCCTCCGCGCTGAAGAAGCTGGACGGCTACGTGGAGTTCGAGTATCTCAGCGGCCCTACGCTGTCCAAGTGGTGCGCGCAGCAGCTCAAGCCCCTGGGCAAGAAGATTCGTCAGGATGCAATTGACGAGATGACGCTGATGGCCGGAAACGATCTCACACGGCTCTCCGGCGAGCTTGCCAAGCTTGCCGCCTACGTGGGCGACGCGCCGGAGATCGGCGTTGCGGACGTGCGCTCGGTGGTCACGCCGTCGCCGGAGTACAGCGTGTTCATGATTCTGGATCACCTGCTGGCGGGACGGCTGGCGGAGGCCACGCAGGTGGTCAACTCCGTGCTGCTGACCGAGCCGAGCCCCATGCGCATCATCTACCTGATCGGCAGTCAGCTTCGGCTGGACGCGCACATGAAGTACGCCATGGAGGGCGGCGGCAACCTTCCGGAGGTGCAGAAGGCGCTGAATATCAATTCCGGGCGCGCCTGGCACATCAAGAAGCAGATCGCCCCGGTGAAGGCAGAGGTGCTCCAGGCGCTCTACCTGGCCTGCGTGGACACGGAATACGCCATCAAATCCGGCAGCGTGCAGGATCGCGCCGCGCTCAACGCGCTTTTAATGAAAATTTCTCAGGCAAAATATGCAACCAAATGATGCTTCGCTGCGTCTAAGTTTCAGTCCATCCGGAGGTTTTGCTTATGAAAAAGATAATTTGCTGCACATTGGTTGCAATCCTGCTGCTGACGGCCGCCGCCATTGCGGAGGTTCCGTCGCTCTCGGAGAACATGTTCAAGTACGCGAAGGGAACGCTCAGCTGCCTTGCGTCGGGCGCATATGACAAAATCGTCACCTCGGTGCCCTTCTCCGGCGTGTCCCCCAGCGCGGACGAGTGGGCCGGTTTCGCCCAGGGCGGCTTCACCGACCTGGCGGGCTCCAACCCCCAGACGAAGTACGCCGTCGCCTACTGGACCGGCAGCAGCTGGAAGATCGCCGTGCCCGTGTCCGAGCCCAGCTCCGGCAGCGTGGAGACGCTGGTGCTGATCTCCGAGGACGGCCAGAGTGTCACCGGCTACGGCTGCTCCAGCTGGAGCCAGGTCAGCTCCGAGTACGAATCCTCCAGCTACGTCAGCTGGAATTCCGAGTACAACGCCTCCACCTCCGCCGTCGTGGAGATGGATCAGTAGTAGAATCATTCACGACATGCAAAGGGAGCTTCCGCATCCGTGGAAGCTCCCTTTGCGATACATGAAAGTGCCGCTGCACGGAATGTGCAGCGGCGCTCGTTATGTTGGAAACGATCAGATCGCCTTGGCGTTGGCCAGCAGATACTTCTCTGCTTCCTCGCTCCACAGCATGTTGTGGCGGGCGCAGATTTCGGCCAGCTCCTTGAACATCGGGTCGGTCTCGCCCTTCTTGGCGAAATCGTCGATGGCGGTCAGCTCCATGGAGATGTTGGGGTAGATCAGCTTCTTGCCGCCGGGGATCTTGGGCAGGTTCATCGTGGTGTCGATGACTGCATCCAGGCCGCCGACGTGGGTGATCATTCCTTCGGGATGCAGCTTGCCGGCCGCGATCATCTCGAGGGACTCGATCATATCGGAGGTGTTGCCGCCGGAGGTGCCGACGATGTGGTGGGCGCCGTAGTGCACCTCATAGAAGTTGAAGTTCGCGGAGAGCTTCGGATTGGTCGGGCCTGCGAAGAAGTTCAGGCAGCCGTCGAAGGCCAGGATGGCGTCGCCCTGCTCGATGACGGCGGGAACGGGCGCGAACACCATGACGTCGTCATAGCCCTTGCCGTCGGTCAGAGCCATCAGGGTCTCGACCGCGTTCTCACGGGTGTTGGCATAGACCAGCTTCACGCCGTTGGCCGCAGCGTCCTCGACGGTGTAGATGGAGGCAGCGCGATCCAGGCGGGCCTGGTCGATGTCGGTCACGACCAGCAGGCCGGGCTTGCGGTCGCAGTGGATGGCGTAGTCGATTGCGCCCATGCCCATCGGGCCAGCGCCGGCCAGGATGGCCAGGTTGCCGCCCTCCTTGATGCCCATCTCATGGACATAGGAGCCGGGCTTGGTGTGGTACATCGCATGGTAGGTGCCAACGATGCAGCTCAGCGGCTCGGACAGGGAGCCATAGAAGTAAGCGTCCGCCTTGTACTCCAGCAGGCAGTTGTGCTCCATGACCTCGTTCATCAGGATGGCGTACTGGGAGTCGCCACCGCAGAACTCGAACGCGTAGCCGGGGGTCATCATGGTGCCGCGATAGTCGATGGCGGGCTGAATGCTGAACTTCTCGCCCTTCTTGTACTTGTCAGCCCACTTCGCGCCGACCTCTTCGATCACGCCGCAGAACTCGTGGCCGATGATGGCCGGATGCTCGGCGATGTCATCGGGCACGCGCTTGTGTGCGGGGCCCTGGATGGTGGCCTTGTAGCTGGACATGCAGATGGAGTCGGAGATGATCTTCACCAGAATCTCGTCGTCCTTGATTGCGGGCATCTCAAAGGTATCCAGGCGAAGGTCGTTTGCGGCGTGCATGCGCACTGCTTTGTTCAACATATCCGTATTCCTCCTAGTTTATACTCTTGCTGGTTCACAGCTTTCTTCCTTTTACTATTATACCACACAATGTTCAGAATTCCTATAATTTTCCCCAAATATTACAACAAAATTCGAGAGCGTAACAAAAGGAGACCGCGAAGGCGATCTCCCTGATGCATGATAAAGCTGTCAGTGACGTCCGCGACCGGCGCCGCCGCCGAAGCCGCCGCCTCCACCGCCGCGACCGCCGCCGAAGCCACCGCCGCCGAAGCCGCCGCCTCCACCGAAGCCTCCGCCAAAGCCGCCGCCGCTGCGGGGCGGTCTGCGCGGGCCAGGGCCGGGACCCGGACGGGGGCCGGGGCCGGGATGGGGACCGGGGCCATGGTGGTGATGGTGATGATGGCCGGGGCCGAAGATCGGGAAGAAGAAGAATCCTCCCCCGCCGCGCCTGCGCCGTCCGCCGAAGATGATCGAGAACAGCGCCACGATCACGATGATGGTGATCAGCGTGCCGAACAGATCGCCGATCCATGCAAACATGCCGCGCTCCTCCTCATGGTAGTAGTCGTCGTCTTCCGTGTACACAGCAGCCGATCTGCCGCCCTGCGCGCCGCCGAAGCCATTCGACGCAGAATTGCCCGCGACGTAGGCCTCATAGGCTGCCAGGCCGTCCTTCACCGTCAGGTTCAGGTTGTAGTAGTCCGCCACCTTGGCAAACACTGCCTCAAAGAAGCTGCGCACGCCCGCGTCGTAGTCCTTCGCATAGAAGTCCTCCTGCAGGTTGTCCTCCAGCATTCGCTTGAGCACGCTGGCCGGGAAGATGCCCTGAAGGCCGCTTCCGGTGATGGCGTAGTATTCATTCTCCTCGATGGCCAGCAGCAGCAAAAAGCCGTTGTCCCGCTCCGGGGAACCGATGGCCCAGCTGTTGCCCAGCTCCACGGCGTATTCATAGATGTCTGCGCCGCCTATGCTGTCCAGGGCCACGACCACGATCTCTGCCCCGCACTGATCGTAGAGCAGCTGGTTGCAGAAGTAGATCTCGCCCTCGGTCTCATCGCTCAGAACATTTGCCTGATCCAAGTAATAGAAATCATCGCCCGGCTCCACGACCTTCGCCGCGGCCAGCGCCGGACACAGGGTCAGCACGAGCAGCGCAAGCGCCGCCGCGCAGGCCAGAATCTTTTTCATCCTTCTCCTCCAGTTCTTTCAGATGGAATCCGCTCACGCACCAAAGCTGTTGATCTCGTCCACATTCCAGATGGCCGCCGCAACCGACGCCGGGAAGCCCTTCAGCTCCCGATTGAACTCCGCCGCCATGCTGCGGTAGGGATCGATGCGCACATACTTGTCGCAGCCCCAGAAGTCGTCGTAGGCCTGCTTGAACAGCCTGCGGTCGGCGTCGCTCAGCGGGGCCGCATACATTTCGTTGTAGAGCTGGTCGGACAGTCCCTGCAGCGTCTGATACGCCTGATGGCGCGCGTCCAGATCATCGCCGCTGAAGCTCTCCAGCGCATCCAGCATCTTCTGCGCGTTTGCGTTGTCCGCACCCAGGTGCAGCTGCGCCTCGCTGGCCATCTCCAGCACGCATTCTGCGGCACGATCCAGATAGGCGTCCATGCTGCTGCGGGCGGTGGAGGCCGTCTCCGCACCGGCGTAGAAATAATCCTCCACCCGATCGCGCTCCCGGGCCAGACTGTTGCCGCCCAGTCCGAACACGCTGCCCAGCGCACAAGCCGCGAGCACCGCCCACGCCAGGGGCCGGTTTTCATTGAAACGCATGTCGTTGATCCTCCTTCAGACGGGGCGCAAACTCACTTGCGGGTCTCCAGCATCTTCTGGCGCAGCTCGTTTTCGATGGTCGCCAGCTCCTGCTCGGCGGCGCGGCGCTTCTCGCGGCCGGTCTGCTGGATGTTGAGCACCTCGTCCATGGTGTCGATGAGCATCTTGTTGGTGTGCTTCAGGGTCTCGATGTCGATGATGCCGCGCTCGGCCTCCTTGGCACTCTCCACCGAGGCCATGTGCAGCTTCTCGGCGTTCTTCTTGAGCAGCTCGTTGGTGAGGTCGGTCACGGAGCGCTGTGCCTCCATGGCCTTCTGGGTGTGGGCGATGCCCAGCGCCATCACCATCTGGTTCTTCCAGAGCGGGATGGTATTGACGATAGAGGTCTGAATCTTCTCCGCCATCAGCTGGTTGCTGGACTGGATCATGCGGATCTGCGGCGCCATCTGGATGGAGATGTTGCGGGTCAGCTCCAGGTCGTAGAGCTTCTTCTCAAAGCGGTCAGCCTTGTCGGAGAGATCCTTTGCCGCCTGCGCGTCCTCGGGGAGTCCGCTGGCCTCGGCCTTGTCGTAGGCCGCCTTCATCTCGTTCGCGCGGAACTCCTCCAGGCGCTTCTTGCCTGCCACGATGTACATGGACAGCTCCTTGAAGTAGGTCAGGTTCTGGTCGTAGAGCCGGTCCAGCATGGCGATGTCCTTGAGCAGCTGAATCTGATGGCTCTCCAGTGCCTCGACGATCTTGTTGACGTTGACCTCCGTCTCGTCATACTTGGCCTTCATGGTGGTCACATTGTCGCGCTGCTTCTTGAAGAAGCCGAAGAAGCCCTTGGACTCCTCCTCGTCCGTATCGAAGCCGCGCAGCTCAGTCACCAGGTCTGCGATGGCGTCGCCGATCTCGTCCAGATCCTTGGTCTTGACGTTCTTGAGCGCCGCGTCGGAGAACTGAGAGATGTTCTGCTGGGCGGCTGCGCCGTAGGAGAACACGAGGTTGGCGTCGGTGATGTCGATCTGCTTGGAGAAGGAGTCGATCATCTGCTGCTCCTCCTCGGAGAACTGCTGCACGTTCACGGTGTCGGCCTGCACCTGCTGGACGATGGTCTCCGCCTCGGAGATGGCCTCCTCGGCTGCGGCAACGGCGGTCGCCGCTTCGGGCGCGGCAACGGTGGGATTCAGCGTGAGCTTGATTTCATCCATGTCAAATTTCCTCCTGCGAATGTTGTTGTCAGTTGCCGGGCCGCACAGCGCCCTGTCCGCCAGCCTCCTGGGTGAAGCTGCCGCCGGTCAGTCCGTCGCCGGCCATCATGGTTTCCAGAACCTGGATGTCCGTCTCGATGTCCAGGGATTTGTCCTTGTAGAGGTTGTCCAGCTGCCGTTCGAAGGCCGCGGCGATCATCTCCAGGCTGTTTTCCACCGACTGCATGGCGTGGGCGATGTTCTCACCCGGACTTTCTGTCTCCATCATCATCCGATAGGAGCGCATCAGCTTGTCCGCCGTGGGCAGGTAGTAGTTCATGAAGCGGCGCACCGCCTGGGCCTGGTTGGTCTCGCGTTCGAGCACCTTGAAGATCTCCTCGCCCGCGCGCACCATGCGATCCAGATTGCGGCTGATGCCCGGGTCGGGGATCGCGTCGTTGGCCGCCTTCAGGCTGTCCAGCTGCCGCCGTCCCGCCTCGATCATTTCGTCGATTTCCCTGTCGCCGGAGCGTGCGGCCTCGCGCACCTCCACCTCACGGCCCTTGAACACCCGGGAGAGGCCGAAGTAGGCCCCTGCGGACAGAACAGCCGTTAGCAGCAGGAACCAGAGCTTCAGCAGCATCCGCGGACAGATCAGCCCCAACAGCAGCCACACCGCCGCCGCACCGTAGATCGGTATTGCCGATTTGATGATTTTCTTCTTCATTTCCATCACCTTGTCCCTATTTTACGCGGTTTGCGGGGCATTTTCAAGATTTTTCCGCTTGATTCCCCACTTTGCTGTCCGAAATGTCAGTTTTCCCCGCCATCCATCTCCAATTCCAGCGACACCGGGCAGTGGTCGCTGCCAAAGATCTCGTTGTGAATCTCTGCGCCGCGCACGTGCTGCATGGCGCTCTCGGACACGATGAAGTAGTCGATGCGCCACCCCGCATTCCGCTCGCGGGCCTTCATGCGGTAGCTCCACCAGCTGTACTTCACTTCCTCCGGGTGCAGCGTGCGGAAGGAATCCGCAAAGCCCGCGCCCAGCAGCTCGGTCATCTTGCCGCGCTCCTGATCGGTGAAGCCCGGGTTCATGCGGTTGGTCTTGGGGTTCTTGAGGTCGATTTCGCTTCTTGCCACGTTCAGATCTCCGCAGAGGATCACGCTCTTGACCTCGTCCAGCTTCTTCAGATACGCCCGGAAGTCGTCCTCCCACTGCATGCGGTAGTCCAAGCGCTTCAGGCCGTCCTGGGAGTTGGGCGTGTAGCAGCACACCAGATAGAAATCGCCCATGTCGCAGGTGATGACCCGACCCTCGTGGTCGTGCTCGTCGATGCCGATGCCGTAGGTTACACTCTTAACGGGCACGCGGCTGAACACCGCCGTGCCGGAGTAGCCCTTCCTGTCGGCGCAGTTGAAGTACTGCTCGTAGCCGGGCAGATCCACCGAGCACTGCCCCTTCTGCATCTTGATCTCCTGCAGACACAGCACGTCCGGGTTCAGCGCCTTCACGCTCTCATAGAAGTCCTTGCCGATCACCGCGCGCAGACCGTTTACGTTCCAGGATACCAGCTTCATCAAAAATAAACATCCTTTCCATGCAGAGTATGCTATAATCATTTACAGGCATTGGAAACCAGACGGTTTCCCAATATATATCCATATTATATCATAGGAAAGCTTTCCTGCCAACAACAAGATTTGGAGATGAACCACATGACCCTGCGTGAAAAGGCGCTGCTTGCCGAGAAGGCTGCGCGCACCTCCGGCGAAATGCTGCGCAACCACCCCCACACCCCCGCACACCACAAGGCGGAGAACGACTTCGTGACCGAGATGGACGTCAAGAGCGAGGAGCTGATTCGCTCCATCCTGCTGGGCGCATGCCCGGAGGACGGCTTCTTCGGCGAGGAGGAGGGTGGCAACGTCACCGCCGACGGCCGCTGGATCGTCGATCCCATCGACGGCACATCCAACTTCTTCAAGGGCGAGCTGCTCTACACCATCTCCATCGCCTACGAGCTGCACGGCGAGCTGGTGGTGGGCTGCGTGTACTGCCCTCCCACCGACGAGATGTGGATCGGCGTGAAGGGCGAGGGCGCGACCTACAATGGAAATCCCATCCATGTCTCCGACGAGGCCGTGCCGCGCAATTCCTTCCTGCACATGTCCTTCTGCCACCGCGATCCCTGGGCGAACGAGTACGTGATGGATCGCCTGAAGGACATCACCCGCAGCTACAGCGACCTGCGCCGTAGCGGTTCCGCCGCCTACGACCTGTGCTGCGTAGCCATGGGCCGCTGCGAGGGCTTCTTTGAGCTGAACCTGCACATCTACGACATCGGCGCGGGCGTGGTGATCCTGCGCGAGGCCGGCGGCCTGATCTCCGGCTGGCGCGAGGGCGAGGATCCGCTGGTGTGCGGCAACATCATCGCCACCAACGGAAAAATTCACGATCATCTGCGCACGATGCTGCTTGCCGGGGACACTTCCCTGCTTGACAAGCAAAACCTGGTGTGATAAAATCAGAGTGCTGAGATTGGGAATAGTAGGCTTTTAAGCGTCCAAGAGAGCGTCCGTCGCCGGCTGAGAGCGGATGCGGCAGTCTGGAAGGCCGAATGTGCGCCCAGGAGCATTCCTCTGCAATGGAGGACGGGATCGGCCCGATAGCGCCGGAAAGAGTATTTTGCAGAGTGGAACCGCGGCCACGCCTCTGTTTGGGGCGCGGCCGCTTTTGATTTCAGGAGGGAAAGCAGATATGAAAACCATGTACGTATTCAACACGCTGAGCCGCAAGAAGGAGCCCCTGGTGCCGGTGCACGAGGGCAAGGTGGGCATCTACGCCTGCGGCCCGACGGTTTACAACTTCTTCCACATCGGAAACGCGCGCCCCTTCGTCATCTTCGACACCCTGCGCCGCTTCCTCACGCACCTGGGTTACGATGTGACCTTCGTGCAGAACTTCACCGACATCGACGACAAGATGATCCGCCGCGCCAACGAGGAAAACACCACCGTCGAGGCCATCGCGGAGAAGTACATTGAGGAGTACTTCAAGGACGCCGCCGCGCTGGGCGTGAAGCCTGCAGACGTGCATCCCCGCGCCACCAAGCACATCGGCGAGATCATCGGCCTGATCAAGAAGCTGGAGGCCAAGGGCCTGGCCTACGCCGTGGACAACGGCGACGTGTACTTCGACACCCAGGCCTATCGCAGCAACTACGGCAAGCTGATCGGCCAGGACCTGGACGATCTGGAGTCCGGCGCACGCATCGAGGTGGGCGACATCAAGCGCCATCCCATGGACTTCGCCCTGTGGAAGGGCCAGAAGCCCGGCGAACCCGCGTGGAAGAGCCCCTGGGGCATGGGCCGTCCCGGCTGGCACATCGAGTGCTCCGCCATGAGCATGAAGTATCTGGGCGAGACCTTCGACATTCACTGCGGCGGCGTGGACCTGATCTTCCCCCACCACGAGAACGAGATCGCCCAGTCCGAGGGTGCGACGGGCAAGCCCTTCGCCAAGTACTGGATGCACAACGGCCACATCAACGTGGACAACAAGAAGATGTCCAAGTCCG
>JBJEJN010000022.1:0-4399 GCA_051878085.1 Aristaeellaceae bacterium
GGCATGGTGTTCCAGAACCCGGACAACCAGATCGTGGCCACCGTGGTGGAGGAGGACTGCGCCTTCGGCCTGGAGAACCGGGGTGTGCCCTCGGCGGAGATCCGTAGGCGTGTGGACGAGGCGCTGACCGAGGTGGGCATGCGCGAGCGCGCGCTGTCCTCGCCGTCCATGCTCTCCGGCGGACAAAAGCAGCGGGTGGCCATCGCCGGCGTGCTGGCCATGCGGCCGAAGATTATTGTGTTCGACGAATCCACCGCGATGCTCGATCCCATCGGCCGGCGGGACGTGTTCCGGCTGGCCCGGCGCATCAACCGGGAGGAGGGCATCACGGTCATCTGGATCACCCACTTCATGGAGGAGGCCGTGCAGGCTGACCGCGTGGTGGTGATGGAGGACGGCAAGGTGGAGCTGATCGGCGAGCCCCGGCAGGTGTTCTCCAACGTGGATCAGGTGCTGATGTACGGCCTGGACGTGCCGGAGATGATGAAGCTGGCCGCGAAGCTGCGCGAGGCGGGCGTGAACGTGCCGAAGGACACGCTGACGGTGGAAGAAATGGCGGTGGAACTGTGTCGATTGAAGTAAAGCATCTCACCCATGTGTACATGCCGGGTTCGCCCTTCGAGGTCAAGGCGCTGGACGACGTGAACCTCACCATCAACGACGGCGAGTTCATCGGCATCATCGGCCACACCGGCAGCGGAAAATCCACGCTGATCTCCCACTTCAATGCGCTGGAGAAGAGCGAACCCGGTCACGTGTTCGTAAACGGCATGGACCTGGGCGACAAGGACACGAAGCTGACCGACGTGAGGCGCGCGGTGGGCCTGGTGTTCCAGTACCCCGAGTACCAGCTCTTCGAGGAAACCGTTGAGAAGGACATCGCCTTCGGCCCGCAGAACCTGAAGCTGGACGAAAAGGAGATTCGCCACCGGGTCACGGAGGCCATGCTGCTGGTGGGCCTGGACGATTCCCTGCGCAAGGCTTCGCCCTTCAACCTCTCCGGCGGACAGAAGCGCCGCGTGGCCATCGCCGGCGTGCTGGCGATGAATCCGTCGATCCTGGTGCTGGACGAGCCTGCCGCAGGCCTTGATCCCGCCGGTCGGCGCAGCATGCTGGAGCTGATCCGGGGCATCCATCAGAGCGGCGTGACGGTGGTCATGGTGTCCCACTCCATGGATGACGTGGGCAAGTATTGCGACCGGCTGTACGTGCTGGATCACGGCCGCATCGACTATGAGGGAACGCCCGCCGAGGTGTTCGAGCACGGAACGGAGCTCAAGAAGATCGGCCTGGACGTGCCCGAGTGCGCAAAGCTTGCCGCAATCCTGCGGGAGAAGGGCTTCGACATCGCGCCCGGTACTTTCCGCCGGGAGGACATGTGCCGGGAAATCCTGAAGAACCTGAAGAAATAACGGAGTGGCGAAATGCTGAACAATGTGACGATCGGGCAGTTCTTTCCCGGCGATTCGTATCTCTATCATCTGGATCCGCGCACGAAGCTGATCCTCACCATCGCGATGATCGTGCTGGTGTTCATCGCCAAGAGCTTCATCGGCTTCGCGCTGGTGTTTCTGTTCGTGCTCTGGTGCGCGCTGAGCACGAAAATCGGCATGAAGTACATGCTCAAGGGCCTGAAGCCCTTGCTGGTGATCATCGGCCTTACCTTCTTTCTGAACCTGTTCCTGCTGCGGGACGGCGAGGATCTTATCCACTTCGGCATCATCCGCATCACCACCGGCGGCGTGCGCATGGCGGTGTTCATGGCGGTGCGCCTGATTCTGCTGGTGCTCTGCTCCCAGGTGCTGACGCTCACCACCTCGCCCATCGCGCTCACCGACGCAATGGAGTCCCTGATGAAGCCGCTGACCCGCTTCAAATTCCCGGCCCACGAAATTTCCATGATGATGTCCATCGCGCTGCGCTTCATCCCCACGCTGATGGAGGAGACGAACAAGATTCAGCGCGCCCAGATGGCCCGCGGCGCGGACTTCGAGAGCGGCAAGCTGATCGCCCGCGCAAAGGCGATGGTTCCGCTGCTGGTTCCGCTGTTCGTGAGTGCGTTCCGCCGCGCGGACGAGCTGGCGATGGCCATGGAGGCCCGCTGCTATCGCGGCGGCGAGGGCCGCACGAAGATGAAGCAGCTACACTACGGCTGGCGGGACGGCGAGGCCTTTCTCGTCGTGGCGCTGATGTTCGCGGTGATGATCCTGCTGAACCGCTATGCGCCCTTCTGACCGGGAGGTTCCATGCGAAGAATTCACCTGATCGTCGAGTACGACGGAACTGCCTACGCCGGCTGGCAGCGGCAGGCCAACGCCATGACCGTGCAGGAAAAGCTGGAACGCGCGATTCTCAAGCTCACTGGCGAGGAACTCTGCGTCTCCGGCGCAAGCCGCACCGACGCGGGGGTACACGCGCTGGGACAGTCCGCCCACTTTGACACCGAATCCCGCATCCCGGCGGACAAGTTCAGCTTCGCGCTGAACACCCTGCTGCCGCCGGACATCCGGGTCACGCGCAGCGAGGAGGTTCCCCTCGAATTTCACGCGCGCTTCTCTACGAAGGGCAAGAGATACCGCTACCTTTTTCACGCCGCGCCCCACGCGGGCGCGCTGACCCGCAACACCCACGCCCACGTGATCTATCCGCTGGACGTGGAGAGGATGCAGGCCGAGGCGCAGGATCTGGTGGGCACGCACGATTTCGCCGCCTTTGCCGCCAGCGGCTCGGTGGTCAAGGACACCGTGCGCACGATCTATCGTGCGGAGGTGACCAGAGAGGGCAGCGAGATCCGCCTGATCGTGGAGGGCAGCGGCTTTCTGTACAACATGGTGCGCATCATCGCGGGCACGCTGATCGGCGTGGGCAGCGGCAAGCTGGAGCCGGGGGCGTTCAAGCGCGCCATTGCAAGCGGCAACCGGCTGGATCTGGGCATCACGGCCCCGGCCCACGGACTGACGCTGATGGAGGTGTTCTATGACCCGGACGACCTCAGAATCTGAGTTCTGGCGGGCGATGCATGATTTCAACGATTACGCTTCCATGAAGGGGCTGCTGCTCCTTCGCAAGGAGGAAACATGACCATAACCAACGTGATGCGCCTGCTGAAGCAGGCGAATATTCCCTTCGAGACCTCCGAGTACGAGGTGGATGAGAGCGATCTGAGCGGCGTGCATGCGGCGCAGATGCTGAATATCGATCCCGACTGCATGTTCAAGACGCTGGTGGCGAAGGGCGAGAAGAAGGGCGTGCACGTATTTTGCATCCCCGTGGCCGAGGAGCTGGATCTGAAGAAGTGCGCCCAGGCGGCGGGGGAGAAGAAGATCGAGCTGATCCACGTGAAGGAGCTGCTGGGCCTGACCGGCTACGTGCGCGGCGGCTGCTCGCCCATCGGCATGAAGAAGAAGTATCCCACCACGCTGGACGAGACGGCGATCCTCTTTGACAAAATCTACGTCAGCGCCGGACAGCGGGGCGTGCAGGTGATCCTGAACCCGGAGCAGCTGGCGGCGTACGTCGGTGCGGACTTTGCCGACCTGACCAAACGATGAAGCGAGGTAGAAACGAATGAAGGCAGTGCTGTTCGATTTCAACGGAACGCTGTACAACGACACCGAATTCCACCGCGCGGCCTGGCGCAACTTCATGAAGGCGAAGTTCGACATGGAGCTCACGGAGGAAGAAATCACCGCCCACTACATCGGCCCCAACAACAGCGAAATCTTCCAGTATTGCTTCGGCGACCGCTACAGTGCGGAGGAGGTCGCCCAGCTTTCCCGCGAGAAGGAAGTGGAGTACCGGGCTGTGGCGCGCTCCAGAAAGGAAAACCTTCAATTGATGCCGGGTGCGCCGGAGCTGTTTGATTTGCTGGTGGCGCGGGGGATTCCCTTTGCGCTGGCCACGGCTTCGCCCATCGAGAACGTGGAATTCTACCTCAACGATCTGGGCCTGAAGAAGTGGTTCACGATGGACCGCATCGTCTACGACGAGGGCATCCTGCCCAGCAAGCCGGATCCGGCCTTCTATCTGGAGGCGGCAAAGCGCATCGGCGTCGAAGTGAAGGACTGCGTCATCGCCGAGGATTCCAAAACCGGCATCGGCGCGGCCATCAACGCGGGAGCCGGGCGCATCGTGGCCATCGACCGCAGCATGTCGAGGGAATGGCTGGAAGAGAAGAAAAATGCCGGGGAAATCTACGCCATCGTGCACGATTTTTGCGGATTTGAGCGATTTTTGTGACACGTAACACAAAAACAATTTCACAAGCGGCAAAGTTTATGCTATAATAACCGTGTATGATAATACAGCGCAGTTTGCGCATTTGTGCCCGGTCTCCGGGCGATGAAAAAGGAGGAAGAACCATGCAATATTCCCGCGAAGTTGAGGAAATGGTATGCGT
>JBJEJN010000023.1:0-22405 GCA_051878085.1 Aristaeellaceae bacterium
CAGTGGATCGCCGACGGCAGCATGTGGGTCGAGCCGGACACCAACATGACCTCCGGCGAGAGCCTAATCCGCCAGTTGATCCACGGCAAGCGCTTCTATAAGGAGGAGTTCGACGTGGACTGCCGCTTACTGTGGCTGCCGGACACCTTCGGCTACAGCGCCGCGCTGCCGCAGATCCTCAAGGGCTGCGGCGTGGAGCACCTGACCACCCAGAAGATCTTCTGGACCTACAACGGCGCGGACCGCTTCCCCTACCACTACTTCACCTGGCAGGGCATGGACGGCAGCGAGATCACCACCTTCCTGCACATGGACTACACCTCCCGCACGGACGTGGCCACCGTCTTCGGGCGCTGGCGCGACCGGGTGCAGAAGCGCGACCTGAGCCGCTTCCTGCTGCCCTTTGGCTACGGCGACGGCGGCGGCGGTCCCTGCCGCGACCACATCGAATACGCCCTGCGCGAACGCGATCTGGAGGGCGCGCCCCGGGTGGAGTTTGAAGCGCCCCAGGCCTTCTTCGAGGACTGCGCCCGGGACGGCGCGCCCGCCAACCGCTACGTGGGCGAGCTGTACTTCCAGTGCCATCGCGGCACCTACACCAGCCAGGCCGCCATCAAGCGCGGCAACCGCAAGAGCGAACTGGCACTGCGCGAGGCGGAGATGTGGTCGGTGGCGGCGCAGGATCGCCTCGCCTATCCCAGTGAAGCGCTGGACCGCTGCTGGAAAGGCGTGCTGCTCAACCAGTTCCACGACATCCTGCCGGGCAGCAGCATCGCCCGGGTGTACCAGGAGGCGCGGAAGCTGTACGATGAAATCCTCGCCGATGCGGAACAGATCACGGACAATGCCTGCCGCAGCCTGACCTCCGGCGCGGGCAGAACCTACTTCAACAGCCTGTCCTGGACTCGCAGGTTGCTGGTCAAAACGGAGCGCGGCTACGGCCGGGTGACCATCCCGCCCTGCGGCTGGACCTCCCGGGTGGACGAGTGCCTGCCGGATGTGCCCGTGACCGCCGAAATGGAGAACGGCGAGGCGGTGCTGGGCAACGGCCTGCTGACCCTGCGCATCAATGCGAGGGGTGAAATCACCGAGTGCCGGGACGCGCAGGGCCACAGCCGCATCAACGGCAGGGCGAACGTGCTGAAGCTGTACAAGGATGTTCCCCGCCTGTTCGATGCCTGGGACATCGACAGCAACTACCTGCGCAGTCCGATCCCGCTGGAGGACGCGGGGTGCATCTCCATCGTCGAGGCCGCACCCTGGCGGGCCGTGGTGGAGGTAAAGCGCCGGGTGGACAGCTCCGACTGGACGCAGCGCATCTCCCTGGAGGCCGGGCGCATGCAGATCGACTTCGAGACGCAGGTGGACTGGCACGAAAAGCACCGCCTGCTGAAGGTGGCCTTTCCCACCGGCATCCACGCCGATGAGGCCCTCAACGAGATTCAGTTCGGCTACGTCAAGCGCCCCACCCACCGCAGCCGTCCCTACGACGCGGACCGCTTCGAGGTGTGCAACCACCGCTACACCGCGCTCTGCGATGAAAATCGCGGTGCGGCGGTGCTCAACGAGAGCAAGTACGGCGTGAGCATGCTGGGCGACGAGATCGACCTCACGCTGCTGCGCGCGTCCACCAGCCCCGACCTGCACGCCGATCAGGGGGAGCACCGCTTCACCTACAGCTATTACCTCTGGGACGGCCCCTTCTCAGCGTGCGACGTGGTGCGCGCGGGCTACGAGCTGAACCTGCCCGTGACCGTTGCCGAGGGCGCGGCGGAGGACTTCTCGCTGCTGTCCGTGGACGCGCCCAATGTGATCGTCGAGACCGTGAAGGCCGCCGAGGACGGCAGCGGCGACGCGATCCTCCGCCTGTACGAGAGCAAGCACGCCTCCTGCGACGCTGTGCTGACGCTGCACCTGCCCGCCGCATCGGTCTGGGCCTGCGACATGCTGGAGAACATCCAGGATGCACTGACGGTCGGGGATGGCCGCGTAAGGCTGTCCTTCCGTCCCTTCGAGGTCAAGACCCTGCGCCTGCGACGCGCATGACATGAAAAGACACCCCGCTGCCATCTCCCGGACATTGTGCGCGCCGGGAAACTGACAGCGGGGTGTCTGTTTTATGCGGATGGAAGCACTCGGAAACCATCCGTCAATGGGCTCAGGTCAGGTCGTTCTCGTCGAACAGGTCGCCGCACTCGGGGCAGAACTTCGGCGGGTGCGCCGGATCGGCAGGCTGCCAGCCGCACTTGTCGCAGCGGTAGAGGGGCGCACCCGCGGGCTTCCTTGCGCCGCACTCCGCGCAGAACTTGCCCTTGTTCACCGCGCCGCAGGTGCAGGTCCAGCCCTCGTCGGCGGGCTTCTTCGCGCCGCACTCGGGGCAGAACTTGCCCGTGACCGTCGCGCCGCAGGCGCACTTCCAGCCCGACTGGGGCTCCGGCTTCTTTGCACCGCACTCAGGGCAGAACTTGCCCGTCGCCGTCGCGCCGCAGGCGCACTTCCAGCCCGACGCAGGCTGCTGGGCCGGTGCGCTCTGCTGCTGCGCGCCCATCTGGAACAGCTGCGCCGCGTTCATGCCGCCGCCCTGGGCCATGTTCATGCCCATGAAACCGGTGAAGGCGCCGCCCGCGTTCTTCGCCGCGTCCTGCATGGCCTGGGCCTGCGCGCCAACCAGGTGCGCCGCCGCCATGTTGGGATTGCGGAAGGTCGCATTGCGCTGGAGCTCCTTGATCATGGCCTCGTCCTCCTCGGAGGCCTTGACGGAGTTCACGCCGAAGGACACAATCTCCACGCCGCGCAGGTTCGCCCACTTCTCCGACAGCACCTCGTTGAGCGCGTCGGCGATCTCCATGGTGTGACCGGGCAGGCTGCTGTAGCGGATGCCCATGTCGGAGATCTTCGCAAAGGCAGGCTGCAATGCGGTCAGCAGTTCGCTCTTGAGCTGGCTGTCGATGCGGTCGCGGGTGTATTCGCCCTCCACGTTGCCGCAGACGTTTGCGTAGAACAGCATGGGGTTCACGATGCGATAGCTGTACTCGCCGAAGCAGCGGATGGAGATGTCCACATCCAGGCCGATGTTTGCGTCCACCACTCGGAAGGGCACCGGGCTGGGCGTGCCGTACTTGTTGCCCAGGATCTCCTTGGTGTTGAAGAAGTACACCCGCTGATCCTTGCCCGCCTGACCGCCGAAGGAGAAGCGCTCGAAGGTCGCCTTCAGGATCGACATGGCCTTCTCCCCGCTGAATGCGCCGTAGAACAGGCTGGGCTCGCCGTTCAGGTCAAACACATATTCGCCGGGCTCGGCGCAGAAATCCACCACCTTGCCCTGATCCACGATCATCATGCACTGGCCATCGGCCACCGCGATGACGGAGCCGTTGGTGATGACGTTGTCGTCCTCGGTGCGGCTGCCGCCGAAGCGGCCCTTCGTCTTCTTCATCGCGCGCGCCGCAAGCACGCTCTCCGGCAGCGCGTCCACATAGAAATATTCCTTCCACTGGCTGGCCATGGTGCCGCCAATGGCGTTCAGTCCCGCGCGAATCAGGCCCATATCTCATATCCTCCCGTCAGTTCTTTTTCGGCTGTTCTTCCTTCTTCGGCTGCTCGATCTTCCTGCGCTCCGTGCGCTCATAGAGGAAGTGATCGGTCTTCACATCCAGCTTGAAGGAGCCCGGACGCACGTAATTCGACGCTGCGCTCTCATACGCAGCCTGCTTGAGCTGGCCCTTCAGCACGCCGACCACCACCAGCGCGACGATGAGCGCCGCGATCACCGCGATCAGGATCGTGCCGCTGCCGATGGCGTCCGCCAGAGCGAGGATCAGCGCAGCCAGCGCCAGCACGCCGACGAACACGCCGCCGCCCCAGAGCAGGGACTTTTTCGTATCTGCGGGCACGTCGCAGGTGAGCTTTCCGGTCTGACCGTTGATGGCGAAGGTGTAGGTCTTGCCCTCCTTCTCCGTGGTGATGAGCCACACGGGCATCAGCACCGGCGTGGCCGTGCCGTTGTCCGAATGAATGCTGCGGCTGCGCTCGGAGACGCTGGAGTAGCCGTTCACGCTGTCGCGCATGGCCTGGGAGACGCTCGTCTCCACGCGCTCCACCGCGCGCTTCTCGCATGCATCCGCATCCACGTCGGCGTGATCCGCCATCGCGCCCGCCAGCACCGCGGGCTGGAAGGGCACCGCCGCATTCAGATCGTAGGGCTCCAGGGATTCGGTGATCTTATCGTCCAGCTTCTCGCTGCCGTCCACGGGGATGCTGTCGAAGCCCATGCGGCCGCTGCGGCGCACGAGGTAATACTTCGTGCGGGTGATCTCCCAATCGCCCTTGCGCTCGGTGCTGCGCTTCTCCGCGTCGTAGACGATGTCCGCCTGCGCGTCGCAGTCGAACAGCCAGTAGGGCACGTAGAGCTTGCGCATCTCGGCGATGCGGTTGCGGCTGTTCAGAAAGATGTTGGGCAGCAGGCGCTTGCCCTTGAAGTACGCCTCAAACTGCTTCTGGGCCTGCTCCTTCGTGACCTTGAAGGGAATCACCTTCTCCGGCTTCACGCCGCCCGCAATGCGCTCGGGCAGGATGGTGGAGCTGCCGCAGTAGGGGCACTCCGTGGCGGTGGTGGTGTCCTCGGTCATCAGCTCCGCGCCGCAGCTCTTGCAGATATAGGCCTGCATCTGCGCCGCCTCACTCGCGTCGAAGGCCTCCGCACGGTGTTCAAACTCCAGCTTGTCGATGCTCTCGGCGGCGCTCATGGCCTGGATCGCATCCAGCTCGTAGCTGTTTCCGCAGGATGCGCACTCCAGCTTGCCGCTCTCGCCGCTGAAGGCCAGCGGCGCGCCGCAGCAGGGACAGGTGTAGGTGGCGGTGCTCATGAATCGCTTCCCCCTCTTTCTCTCGTAATGAAGTGTATGCTTCCGATCCTGTCTGACGCGCCGCCCGCCGAAACAAACCGATGGGCGGCGCGTGCCGCCGCTTACGCTTCGGGCTCGAAGTGCATCAGCATGGAATCGAAGTAGTTCATATCGAAGCCCTGCTCCGTGCAGACCGCTTCGAGGGTGTTTCCATAGTAGTCCACAATGAAGGCCTCCGCCTCGCCCGCGTCGGTCAGCACCGTGCCCTGCGTCCAGGTGATGCCGGGAACACTGGTGCCCACCATCACGAAGTCCACCGTGCCGTCGGCGTGGAAGGTCAGGGAGTACTCGCCGCCCAGCAGGGACGCGTCCATGGTATAGCCGCTGACCTCGGCGCTGACGCAGACGTACTTGCGCTCCAGGCGCTCCGGATCGGTGCCTTCCGGCACAGCGACCGGTTCGGTGGGAACGAAGGGGAGCTCGGTGGCGGCGGGTTCAGCTTCGATTTCCGCTGCCCATACAGCGCCCGGATCCTGGCTGAACATGATGTAGCCGCCCAGCGCGTTGCCGTCGCCGTCCATGCTGCCGTAGCAGAGGAAGCCGCCCTCCAGCAATGTCAGCGGCATGTCGTAGTCGCCGCCCTCGCCGAAGTACACGCATCCATTCTCGTCCTGATACCAGACGCCCTGCTCCGGCTCGCCGAAGATCAGGCTGCCCGTGCCGTCCGCGTTCAGCTCCAGCACGATGTCCAGGCCAAACTCGCTGCGGGGGTCGCCGGTCATGCCGCCGGTCAGGAGATAGCAGGCGTGCCAGCTGCCCACGTAGGCGCTCAGCTCGTCGGAGACAGGTTCTACGGGTGCGGGTTCATTTACTTCAGGTTCGGTGATTGCAGGCACAGCCTCTGCGCTGTCGCGGGTGAAGATGAGCTTCGCGCCGTCCTCCTCCACACAGAGCGTGCCGTCATCCAGAAGGATGCAGCTCGAGCCATCGACGATGGCCGCGCCGTCCACCACACTCCAGCTGGTCGTAACGCTCTCCTCGCCGTCGTACAGCTCGACAGTGCCGTCCTCGTGGAAGTTGAGATTCATGACCATGCCCATGTCGGAAAAGCTGAGCGCCATGCCCTCCATCTCCATGCGCGCGCCAGTCCATTCGCCGAGGAAGGGTGCGCCCGCCTCGCCCACGGGCTGGGCAGGCTGCGGCTCGTACTCGGGCTCCTCCTCGGGCTCGGGCATGGGATCGCACTTGACCTCCTCCAGCAGCGCGTCCACATCGGGCATCAGCGCCGGGTCGGTGACGCACTGTTCTGCGGTGAAGTACTCATAGCCGTCGGGATCCTTGAAAGCGTTCTCGTCGATCCGCTGGGTCTTGTCGCCGATGTAAACCGTCTCCAGATACAGGCAATCCTTGAACACATAGCGGTCAATTTCCCGCACGCCGTTGACAAAGATCACATTGGTCAGGCTTGTGCAGCCGGAGAACGTGCCCTCCTCCAGCTTCTCCAGAGGCGCGTAGCAGATCACCGTCTCCAGCGCATCGCAATTCTGGAAGGCGTAGGCGGGAATCTCGGTGTAGTTCTCCGGAATCACCAGCGAAACCACCGGCAGCTCCACATCATAGTTGTCGCCGTAGGTGGCGCGGGTCATCATGCTGCCGCCGATCATGGAAAGCTCCACGCCGTCGATCTCGCGGGGCAGGATCAGGTTCAGCTCGTAGCCCTGGTAGGCGTCCAGGCGGCTGTACTCCTCGTCGTACCAGAAGTCGTCGCCCGGCAGCGGCTCGTAGGGCATGACCTTGAAGCTGCTCTTCTCACCCTCGCGGGACAGCGGATCATACCAGGGACGGCCCATCAGCTCGGACAGCGCGCGCACCTGCTCGTCGCTCGCTTCGGCAGAGAGGTACACTTCATCGATGCTCGCCAGCAGGTCAAGCACGTCCGACGGCAGGATGGCGGGATCGCAGCCCACCACGAGCTTATTCAGATTCGTGCAGCCCTCCAGCAGGCCGGAGCCGATGCTGGTCAGGGACGCGGGCAGAGTCAGCTCCGTGATGCCCGTGCAGTCCTCCAGCGCACCCGCACCGAGGGTGGTCAGCGAGTTGGGCAGGGTCAGCTCGGTGATGCCGGTGCAGCCCTCCAGCGCACCCGCGCCGATGCTGGTCAGCGATTCGGGCAGGGTCAGAGCGGTGAGGTTCACGCAGTTGCGGAAGGCCTCGTCGCCGATGGTGGTGATGGAGCCGAACAGCTCCACGTACGCCACGCTGCTGTCGGCGAAGGCCTCGTTGCCGATGGTGGTGAACCAGCCGCAGTGGTGGGGATAGAAGGAGCGGATGCTCTGGTTGCCCTTGAACAGGCCGTCGCCCAGCGCGGTGACATTGATATCGTCGTAGGCCGTCCAGACGGTCAGATCCTGCTGATCGCCGTTATAGGCCGTCCACACGCCGTTTTCAATGGTCGTGATCTCCGTTTCATTGATCGGGTACTCCGCCACGCCGGCGCTCTCGGGGTTGTTGATCCAGACGGTGCAGTCCGGGCACTGCTCCGCCAGCAGCCCGGCATATGCGTCGCGGTTCTCCATGGAGCTGTCCCAGGGCAGGTCAAGGTCGTTCACATAGGTATCGGCAAACGCATCCGGGGCGATGTCGATGGGATGATAGAGATCGAAGGCCATGTAGCCCAGCGAGGTGCCCGCAAAGGCGCGGGAACCGATGGACTCCACATTGCCGCCCAGGTACAGCTCCCGGCACCACGCACCCTCAAAGGCACTCTCGCCGATGGTGCGCAGCGTGGAGGGGAGCTCCAGGATGGCCTGGCCGCCGTACTGGAACGCATGCGCGCCGATCTCCTCCAGGCCCTCGCTCCAGTCGATCAACCCGATCTGGGCGTTGTAGAACGCGCCGTTGGCGATGGTCTTCAGCGTGGAGGGGAACTGCACGTAGGCGAGGTTGCTGGCGGATTGGAACGCGCCGTCCTCGATGATCTCCAGACCCTCGGGGAACACGACGCCGTACACGGAGTAGTCGCTCACGAAGGCCTCCGCGCCGATGGACTTCACCGCAACACCGCCGATGGTCGCGGGGATCTCCACCCAGGCGTGGTACTCCTTATATCCGGTGATCGCGCCGGTGGCGGGATCGAAGGTGAACCAGTCCTCATTGTTCGTTTCGACAATCACGGCATTTTTGCCGCTGGGCTGAAGGTGCGCCGCCGCGCCGTTCACCTCAGCCAGAGCCGCCGCGTAGGCGTCCAGCTGGTCGTCGGGCACATAGATCACATAGTCGTCGCTCAGCCAGGAAAAGCACCAGTCGGTGTTCAGGAAGATCGGGCACGGGCCCTCGAAGGTAATCTCCTTCAGGCTTGCGCAGGAGCCGATCGCGCCGTCCACGACGCGGACGCTGGCCGGGATGGTCAGGCTGCTCAGCGCGTTGCAGTCCTGGAAGTTGGAGCCGATGTACTCGAGCCCGTCGTTCAGCGTCACGCTGGTCAGGCCGTCCATCCAGGAGATGGCCCCGCCCTGAATCGCGCGCAGCGTGTCGGACATCGTCAGCGAGGTGATTTCATTGTTCGAGTTAAAGGCGCTGTACTTGATGGCGTTGACCGCATAGCCGTCCACCTCGGCGGGAACAGTTACGTCGCCGCTCAGCTCACCCTCCGGCATGACGTACATGTTGCCGCTGTCATAGGACCACTGCGGCTCCTCCGCCAGCGCAGCCGTCGCGCACAGCAGCAGCGCCAGCGCGAGCAGCATCCACAAGATGCGTTTCGTAGGTTTCATTTTCATCCTTCCTTTCCATGAAATCTGTTTTTCGATCATGTCGGGTTTGGTTTTATGCGGCATCCTTCGCGTACATCGCCGCGCAGACGTAGACGCACTGCTCCATCAGCCCGTACTTTTCCATCAGCGCCTCGAAGTATGCGCAGATCGCCTGCGCACCCGCCGAATAGCCCTCGGGATAGGCGTTGCTTCCCCATGCGCTCAGCTCCGTGCCATCCGCAAAGGCTGCGCTCAGGCCGAAGCTGTCGCCGTCCAGAACGTAGGAATTGCTTCTCTGAAAGCCGTCCCACGACCAGAGATCGTTTTCGTCGATCAGCGCCCGCAGCGCCTCCACGTCCGCCGCATCCAGCTCCACGCCCTCGATTTCGTACCGGCAGTACAGCTCGAAGTCCGCCAGCATGCGCCCGTCCCGCTCATAAACGGCGTAGCTGAAAATCTGATCCATGCTCATGCCGCCGTGGTTGAAGGAGAAGGCGGTCAGCGCCGCATCCGTGCGCACGGGCGCGATCTGGGCTCCGGTCAGCGAGAGGATCAGCGCCATCAGCGCACTGAGCATCTGCCTCACAGCCCCTCACCCTCTGCAAGCGCGCCGCTGGTCATCGCGCACAGCCATGCGGCCTGTGCGCGCAGCTGAATCACCAGCGCGCCGATCGCCTGCGCCTCGCCGGGATCGATCTGGAAGCTCTCATAATAGCGGCGCACCGCGCGCAGCTGCGCTTCCATGGCGGACAGATACAGTGTGCGCGACGTGACGATGTCGGCCTTGCCGTCCTCCTGCGTCAGGTTCAGCCACATTTCGTACAGGCAGAGGATCTCCCCGCGCCACAGCTCGTAGGCCTGCTTTGCGTCCTCCACCGAGTTGCTCTCAAGCAGCTCGTCCGTCAGCGCATTGAGCTTCGCGTGGCTTTCGCAGTAGGAGACGGCGCTGGATCGCGCGTCCACGGAGGAGTAGGTGCAAAAGTAGGGATACGCGCCGTCCGCATCCTCCCCCTCGTCGTAGATCGGAGCGCCCTCCTCGGGTTCAATCTGGCCGAGCTCGACCATCAGCGCATACCAGTCCGCCTGCAGCGCCGCCAGCATCTCGTTGTCGGCAACGCCGTCCACCGGAAGGCCCGCGTGTCTCTCGTAATCCTTCACGGCCTGCTCGGTGTTTTTCCCGAACGCGCCGTCCGGAAGCTCGAAGAGCCAGCCGGATTCAAACAGCAGCTCCTGCAGGGCGTACACCCCGTCGCCCGAATCGCCGCGCCGCAGCTCCGCCGAAGCCGCAGATGCACAGAGCATCAACAGCGCCAGCAGCAGCGCAATGAACCGATGGTACCTTGTCATATCCCTCATCCTCTCTTTTTTCATGAACGCCGCACGTCCTCGGCAATCGCTCTCGCCGCACGCCCTCCCCGCTACATGGCCTCCAGCGCCGCGCTCAGATAGGAGGCCGACACGGAGGCGTAGAAGAAGCCGTCGATCTGGCCCAGCTGCCGCGCGCCCATCACCCGCTCCGCCAGCTCCGGATCCGCCACCTCGTCGCACAGCAACACGATGCGGCAGCCCGGCAGCACGCGGCGCAGCTCTTCCCCGGTCTCCAGCCGTCTCTCCAGCGTGGCGGCGGGAAAACGGTTGACCTCCATCAGCACGATGTCCGCCTGAAGGGTCCTGCACACGGAAACGATCTCCTGAGGCCTTCCGGGCGCGACCTGTTGGCAGCGGAACTGCCCGCGCCGACAGATCGCCCGCTCAATCGCCTCGGAGAGCAGCGCATTCTGCGCGCTGATTACGATGTCCTTCAAACCGAATCGCCTCCATCCCATCTTCACCTATATTTTAACAGTTTCAATCCGATTCCGCTTCGGTCAGATGGCCATTTTTCCTCCCGACCGTTTATTTTGCGCAGGCTGCGCTTCCTCGGGAGCCGACCCGGCCCGCCCGATGTTGCTTTTCCATTTTCGGGATGCTATAATGCAGATAACATATGTAAAAACACTTTGAGGAAACACGCATGCGCGCCATATCAAGTCGAACGAAACGGATGACCCTCCTCGCCATCGCGCTCTTTCTCGCGGCGGGCCTGCTGCACGAGATCGACAGGGTGGTTCCACCGGCATGGAGGCCCCTCACCTTCCTGCTGAACCTCACGATCTACATCGCGCTGGCGCTGGGTTGGGCGATCTCGATCCAGCAGCGGATCATGCTCCCGCGCATCCGCAGTCTGCTGATCGCCACCGCCGCGCTGGCGATGCTGTGGATGTTTCTGCGCGCCTGCAAGTACCGCTTCTTTGAATCCGAGCTGATCTGCACCTATCTGTGGTACCTCTACTACCTGCCGCTGCTGCTTGCGCCCACGCTGAGCTTCCTGACCGCGCTGGAGCAGGGCTCCTCCCCGGAGCATCCGCTGCGCCGGGCGTGGTATCTGGTTCTGATCCCGGCGCTGCTGCTGTTTCTGGGCGTGCTCACCAACGAGTGGCACCAGCTCGCCTTCCGCTTTCCCCCGACCTACATTCGCCGGGAGGACAGCTACGCCCACTGCCTGATCTACTTCCTGGCGATGCTCTGGAGCGTGGGCATGATCGCCGCGAGCATCGTCATCCTCTTCCGCAAGTGCCGCGTGGCCAGCAGCCGCCGCTACGTATGGCTGCCGGGAGCGCTGTTCGTGCTGGGCTTTGCGCTCTGCCTGCTGAGCTTTGCCAACATCCTCACCGCGTTCAAGATCCCGGAGATGTTCTGCGCGACCTTCGCCGCCACCTTCGAGTGCTGCATCCAGACCGGCCTCATCCCCTCCAACACCAATTACGGCAGCTACTTTTCCGCCTCGACGATCTCCGCCCAGATCACCGACGCAAGCGACAATCTCGTCTTTTCCTCTGAGGGATCGCGAACCCTGACCCGGGAGCAGCGGCGGCGGGCGCGGGACGGCGCGGCGTTTCTGGACGCGGACACCCGCCTGCACTGCCATCCGCTGCGGGGCGGACAGCTGTACTGGACGGACAGCGTGGCGGAGATCAACCGCGTTCGCAGGCAGCTGTCGGAGGTCGGTGAGCTGCTGGCGGAGGACAACGAGCTGGTGCGCGCGGAGAATGCGCTGCAGCGCCAGCAGGCGCAGCTGGAGGCGCAGAACCGGCTCTACGACGGCATGCTCCCCACAGTGAAGCCCCAGTTGCAGCGCATCGACGCGCTGCTGGATGGCCTTAAGCCGGACGCGGCGGACTTCGACGCGCGAATTGCGCAGGTGTGCGTGTACGGCGCGTACGTCAAGCGCCGCTGCAATCTTTCGCTGATTCAGGAGGCCGAAAATAGCGCATCCACCCAGGAGCTGGCGCTGTGCATCCGCGAATCCCTGACAAATCTTGCGCAGCTCCGGGTGGCGACCTCCCTGCGCCTGCACGGGGACGCATCCCTCCTCCCCGCCCAGATCATCCTCGCCTACGACCTCTTCGAGGCCGCCGTGGAGGCGGCGCTGCCCTCGCTGAGCGCGCTGCTGGTCAACCTGATCGCGGACGCGAACGGCTTGACGCTGCGCATGAGCCTGGAGGATGTGCGCAGCGCGCTTCCGCCGGACTGGGAGGCGGCACGCATGGCGCAGCTGCACGGATCGCTGCATATGGAGCGCCAGGAAAACACGCTCTTTGCGACGCTCCACATCCGAAAGGCAGGTGATCCGGCATGACGCGGCCTTTCATGCATCTTTCGGACGTCGCCCAGGGCGCGTTCTGCGCGCTGTGCCTGATTCTGCTGTGCGCGGGGATCCTCGCGGCGCTGCTCACCGCGGTGCATCGCGCGCCCCTGCTGCACCTGCTCTCCTGCCTGGTTCCCGGGGTTTTCTGCTTCACCCTGCTTTGTCTGCTGATGCAGGTCATGTCGCCGTCCGGTGGGATGCGCCCCTCCCCCGCCGCAGCGCATCTGTGGAACGCTCCGATTTGGGCGCTGGCGCTGCTGCTGGCGGTCGCCGCTGCCTGGATTTTCCTCGCGCTGCGGCGGCAGCTGGTCTGGCAGCGCAGCCACATCTCCCGCGCATCCGTGAAGGAGGGCCTCGACCGGCTCCCCTCCGGGCTGTGCTTCTATGTGCGCGACGGCCTGCCCCGGTTGGTCAACCTTCAGATGGACGCGCTGTGCTGCCAGCTGCTGGGCGCGCACCTGTCCAACGGCGAAGTCTTCTGGCACAGGCTGTGCGAAGGGGACGTGCTCCCGGGCAACCAAGCGCTGCAGACGGGTGAAACGCCCATCCTGCAGACCGCGAACGGCCGGGTGTGGAGCTTTGCGCGCAGCCGGATCGACGCAAGCGGCGAGGAGGTCATGCAGATCATCGCCTCGGACATCAGCCGGGAGCACGCCATGAACCGGGAGCTGGAGACGCAGAACCACCGGCTGGAGGACATGAACCGGCGGCTGCGGCGCTACGGCGAGAGCATCCGGGAGCTGACCCGGGAGAGGGAGACCCTGGCCGCGAAGATGCGCATTCACGACGAGTTCGGTCAGGCGCTGCTGGCCGCGCGGCGGCTGACGGCCCGGCCCTCCGATGCTGCGCAGCGCACGGAGGTGCTCCGCCTGTGGCGGCAGAATCTCACGCTGATGGAGCGTCTGGGCGAGGAAGGGCCGCCGTCGCAGGGCTTCTCCGGACTGATCGAGGCAGCGAAGGCCATCGGCATGCAGCTGATCGTCGACGGCACGCTCCCGCCGTCGGGCACAGCCTGCGCATCTCTGCTGGAGAGCGCCGCCCGCGAATGCCTGACCAACGCCGCGCGCCACGCGGGTGGAACGCAGCTTAGGCTGCACCTGCGTCCGTCCTCCGGCAAGCTCCACGCCGTCTTTACCAACGACGGCGCGGCCCCGAGGGCGGCGGTCGCGGAGGGCGGCGGCCTGTCCTCCCTGCGCCGGAGCGTGGAGAGCGCCGGCGGCTGCATGCATGTGGAGAGTTCGCCGCAGTTCGCGCTCACGATTGAGCTCCCCCTGGAAAGCGAGGAATGGACATGAAGAAGTTTCGCGTGCTGGTCGTGGAGGACCAGACCATGCCCCGGCAGCTGTTCGAGATGCTCATCGGCGCGTCAGAGGACTTCGAGCTGGCTGCGGCCATCGACAGCGCGGAGCTGGCGGACGTGTACTGCCTGCGCAACGCGGTGGATCTGGTGCTGATGGACGTGATCACCCGCGGCAGCCGCAGCGGTCTGGACGCAGCCGCGCGCATCAAGCACCAGACCCCGCAGGTAAAGATCATCGTGGTCACCTCCATGCCGGAGTGCTCCTACATCGGCCGGGCGCGGGACGTGGGCGTGGAGAGCTTCTGGTACAAGGACGCCTCGGAGGAATCCATCCTGAACCTGATGCGCCGGACGATGGCGGGGGAATCCGTCTACCCCGACGCCACGCCGGAGCTGTTTCTGGGCGACGCCAGCAGCAGAGCGTTCACCGAGCGCGAGCTGATGGTGCTGCGGGAGATGACCGGCGGCTACACCAACACAGAGATCGGCGAACGCCTGCACATGTCGGTGAGCAGCGTCAAGACGCACATCCTGAACATGCTGAACAAGACAGGCTTCCGCAACCGCACGGAGCTTGCCGTGCGCGCCCGGGAGAGTGGGCTGGTGATCCTGGAGGACGGGGAGCTCTGACACCGCAACAGCGCGTTGCTTGGCAGGCTGCGTCTCTCCTGCTATAATGACTGCAAGGAGATGATTTACATGGAAACCAAGGACGTCATTCTTGAGCTGCGAACCCGCAGCGGCCTGTCCCAGGAGGCGCTGGCGGAGAAGCTCTTCGTCACCCGTCAGGCGGTCTCGCGCTGGGAGACCGGCGAGACCATCCCCAACGCCGAGGCGCTGAAGCTCCTGTCGAAGCTGTTCAACGTGTCGATCAACACGCTGCTGGGCTCCCCGCGCACGCTGATCTGCCAGTGCTGCGGCATGCCGCTGGAGGACAGCACCCTCAGCCGGGAGATCGACGGCGCGTTCAACGAGGACTACTGCAAGTGGTGCTACGCGGACGGGAGGTTCGCCTACGAAAGCGTGGAGCAGCTGGCGGACTTCCTCGCGGCGCACATGGCCAGCCCGGAGCGCTCCCCGGAGCAGCTGCGCGCCTACTTCGCAGACTTCCTCCCCACCCTCGGACATTGGCAGAAGGACTGAGACAGCAAGCGGACATCCCCGAATCGGAGGTGTCCGCTTCTTCGTCTTGAAAAGGCGCGCCGCGATCTGCTATAATGGAAGAAAACCACAGCAGAGAAAAGAGGAGTGCCCATGCCCCTGGAAATTGTTCGCAACGACATCACCCGCATGGAGGTGGACGCCATCGTCAACGCCGCCAACGAGACGCTGCTGGGCGGCGGTGGCGTTGACGGTGCGATTCACCGCGCCGCAGGGCCGGAGCTGCTGGCGGAGTGCCGCACGCTGGGCGGCTGTCCCACCGGGCAGGCAAAGATCACCCGGGGCTATCGCCTGCCCTGCCGCTATGTGATCCACACCGTCGGGCCCGTCTGGCACGGCGGAAAGCACGGCGAGGAGCAGCTGCTCGTCGCCTGCTACCGCAACTCGCTGGAGCTGGCGAAGCGGCACAACTGCGAAAGCGTGGCCTTTCCGCTGATCTCCTCGGGCGCATACGGCTACCCGAAGGATGCGGCGCTGAAGGTCGCCACCGATACCATCCGCGACTTCCTGATGGAAAACGACATGCTGGTGTACATCGTGGTGTTTGACCGCGCCAGCTTTCACATCAGCGGCAAGCTCTACGCCCGCGTCGCGCAGTACATCGACGACAACTATGTGGACGTTCACGGGGATTCCAACTCGATCCGCAGCCGCAGGATGCGCCAGGCCCGGTTCATGGACATGGACTGCATCCTGGAAGCGCCCTGCGCGCCAAACAGCCTCGAAAATGCGCTGCAAACGCTGGACGAGAGCTTCTCCCAGATGGTGCTGCGCAAGATCGACGAGGCCGGGATCAAGGATTCCGTCTGCTACAAGCGGGCGAATCTGGATCGGAAGCTGTTCTCCAAGCTCCGCAACGACGTGAACTACCATCCCACCAAGCGCACGGCGCTGGCGCTGGCGGTGGCGCTGGAGCTGAGCCTTGACGAGACGGCGGAGCTGCTGCAGAAGGCGGGGCTTGCGCTGTCCCACAGCTACAAGTTTGACGTCATCATCGAATACTGCATCCTCAACGGCATCTACGACGTCAACACCATCAACCAGACGCTCTTCGACTTCGACCAGCCGCTGCTGGGCGCCTGACCCGATCGAAAATGTCGCTTCAAAAGCGACCATTTCGCTCCGCCAAGCTGCTATCATTAAACCATCAACCGGGAGCACCGGATTTCAGGAGGGTTTTCAAATGAAAAAGCAGTTGACAGAGCTCGTCTTTATTCTCGATCGCAGCGGTTCCATGTTTGGTCTGGAGGCCGACACCATCGGCGGCTTCAATTCGATGATCGCGAAGCAGCGCCGGGAGGCGGGCGAGGCGCTGGTCTCCACCGTGCTGTTCAACGGCACGACCACGGTGCTGCACGATCGCGTGCCGCTCACCCGCATCGAGCCCATGACCGAGCGGCAGTACCAGACCGGCGGATGCACGGCGCTGCTGGACGCCATCGGCGGAGCCATCCACCACATCGGCAACGTGCACAAGTACGCCCGGGAGGAGGATCGCCCGGAGCACACCCTGTTCGTGATCACCACCGACGGTCTGGAGAACGCCAGCCACAGCTACTCCGCCGACCAGGTGCGGCGGATGATCCGGCGGCAGCGGGAGAACTACGGCTGGGATTTCATCTTCCTCGGCGCGAACATCGACGCCGTGGAGACCGCCGCCCACATCGGCATCGACCGCAGCCGGGCCGTGAACTACCACAGCGACGCCCGGGGCACGCGGCTCAACTACGAGGTGCTCAGCGAGGCCATCAGCAGCGTGCGCAGCTGCAAACCGCTGGAAGAGAACTGGTCGCAGCGCATCGACGAGGACTATCTTGGAAGGAAGTGAGCGAAATGATCGGAGCCATCATCGGAGACATCGTCGGATCCCGCTTTGAGTGGCACAACCACCGGAGCAAGGAATTCGAGCTGTTCACCCCCAAATGCTTCGCCACGGACGACAGCATCATGACCCTGGCCATCGGCGAGGCCCTGATGCGCAGCCAGAGCGACTGGAGCGACCTGGACGCGCAGGCGGTGCGCTGCATGCAGGCGATCGGCCGGCCCTACCCGAACTGCGGCTACGGCGGGCGCTTCCAGCGGTGGATCTACAGCGACCATCCCCACCCCTACAACAGCTACGGCAACGGCGCGGCCATGCGCGTGATCGCCTGCGGCTTCGTGGCAGGGAGCCTGGAGGAAGCAAAGGCCCTGTCCAGGGCCGTGACGAAGGTCACGCACAACCATCCCGAGGGCATCAAGGGCGCGGAGGCCACGACCGTGGCGATCTACATGGCCCGCAGCGGCAGCTCCATGGCGGAGATCCGCGAAGTGATCGACCGGGCGTACTATCCAATGAACTTCACGCTGGACGAGATTCGCCCGACCTACAGGTTCAACGAGACCTGTCAGGGCACGGTTCCCCAGGCGCTGATGGCCTTCTTCGAGTCCACCGACTTTGAGGACGCCATCCGCAACGCCATCTCCGTCGGCGGCGACAGTGACACCCTCGCCGCCATCACAGGCGGGGTTGCGCAGGCCTACTACGGCGTTCCCGGCGAACTGTATGATCAGGCGATCGAATACCTCAATCCGAGCCTGCTCGACATCCTCCAGCGCTTCGAGGCCCGGTATCCCCGGTAATCTGCCGGAGGGAGCCGGACTCCCTCCGCCCTTCCGTTTTGAACGCAATTCTGCATGCTTTGCCCGGTTCTGACGGCCGCAATGTTATTTTTGCATGAATCCTTGTGTTTTCATTGGAGAGACACTTGCTTATTATATGCAGACATGCTATAATCCATTTGCAATTGAATAGCCGTTATATGAAATTCATAGGAAATACGACGATCGTCGTGACCGAAGGAGTAAAACTCTCAGGTGTCCGCAAGGGTGAGGACTGTGAATGGATAAGACTTTGGAGACGCCCGCGGATGCGGGGGCCGAAGGGGCAAGCGCGAAGGCGTGAATCTCTCAGGCAAAAGGACAGAGTTGCATTCTTCTGATCGACGATCAGGGGTTTTTCTCGCGTCGCCAAAGCCATTGTCCGCAGGATGATGGCTGTTTTTTTGCGCAGGAAGGGCGCGGTTTCGGCCGCGTGCAACAATGGTGCTCCCTCCCAATACAAACGAGAAAGGTTGTTTTACCCATGGACGCATTGCTCAAAGTCGTACAGACCATCAACCTCTACCTGTCGGATTACATCCTGATCGTGCTGCTGATCGGCTGCGGTCTCTACTTCTCCATCCGCACCCGATTCGTGCAGATCCGCTGCTTCGGCGAAGGCATGCGCCGCGTGTTCGGCAATCTCTCCCTGAATGGCAAAAAGCAAAAGAGCGGCCTCAGCTCCTTCCAGGCCCTGACCACCGCCATCGCGGCCCAGGTCGGCACCGGCAACATCGTCGGTGCGTGCGGCGCGATCCTCATCGGCGGCCCCGGCGCGATCTTCTGGATGTGGATCATCGCCTTCTTCGGCATGGCAACCATCTACGCCGAGGCGGTGCTGGCCCAGAAGACCCGCGAGGTGCACGCGGACGGCACCGTGGCCGGCGGCCCGGTGTACTACATCAAGACCGCCTTCAAAGGCAAGCTGGGCTCCTTCCTCGCGGGCTTCTTCTCCATCGCCATCATCCTGGCGCTGGGCTTCATGGGCTCCATGGTGCAGTCCAACTCCATCGGCGAGGCCTGCAACAACGCCTTCGGCATTCCCACCTGGGTCGTGGGCCTGATCGTCTCGCTGGTCGCCGTGTTCATCTTCATCGGCGGCTTGCAGCGCATCGGCTCCGTCACGGAGAAGATCGTTCCCATCATGGCCACGCTCTATCTGATCGGCGGCCTGGTGGTGCTCATCGCCCGCATCAAGTATGTCCCGGAGACCATCGGCATGATCTTCAAGTACGCCTTCGTGCCCAACGCCATCATCGGCGGCGGCATCGGCTTCGCGCTGAAGCAGGCCATCAGCCAGGGCGTAAAGCGCGGCCTGTTCTCCAATGAGGCCGGCATGGGCTCCACGCCCCACGCCCACGCCATGGCGAACGTCAAGACCGCCCACGAGCAGGGCGTGGTCGCCATGATCGGCGTGTTCATCGACACCTTCGTCGTGCTGACCATCACCGCGCTGGTGGTGATCTCTACGCTGTACGCCGGCAACGGTGTGCTCGCCGCAGGCGCTGCCGAGGGCGTGTCCAAGACCAACATGGCCCAGCTCGCCTTCTCCTCCGTGTTCGGCACCAGCCTGGGCAACGCTTTCGTGGCCATCTGTCTGCTGTTCTTCGCCTTCTCCACCATCATCGGCTGGAACTTCTTCGGCCGCATCAACGTGCGCTACCTCTTCGGCAAGAAGGCCGACCTGCCCTACTCCGTGCTGGCCATCGCCTTCATCTTCCTCGGCTCCCTGCTCTCCAACGACCTGGTCTGGGAGCTGACCGACACCTTCAACCAGCTGATGGTCATTCCCAACGTGATGGCGCTGGTTGCCCTCTCCGGCCTGGTCGTCGCCGAGGTCAAAAATCGCAAAAACGACTGATTCCCCCGTTCACCGGCTGCAAGTTCACAGCAGCGCAGAGCGCCGTCCCATGCTGCATCTGAGACGGCGCCCCGCTTTACAGTCAAAGCCCGCTTCCGACAAGAGAAGCGGGCTTTGCGTATCCTTTTCGTTCCTCCATGCGCATGCTGTCTGTGAAACCGAAGCCCGCAGGCGGATGGTTCGCGGACGAGATGCGCGCGCCCATGAACGCCGCCGCCATCGCTCTCCCCTTCCAGGCCTCAGCCCCGCCGGATGAGCGCCACGCTCAGGTCGTTCACATTGGTTCCCGTCGCGCCGGTCACGATCAGACCGCCGCACGCCTTGAGGGCGTGATAGGAATCGTTTTCCTGCAGCACCGCCTCGATGCGGATTCCCTGCTGCATCAGCCTATGCCGGGTCTCCCCGTCCACATAGCCGCCCGCCGCATCCGTGGGGCCGTCGGTGCCGTCGGAGCCCACGGAGAACACGCACACGTCCTCCAGGCCGTCGATGCCCGCCGCCGCCGCGAGAGCCAGCTCCTGGTTCCGTCCGCCCAGACCGCTGCCGGTGAGCCGGACGACCGTCTCGCCGCCCGCGATGAACGCCAGCGATTCTCCGTCACCTGCATGGCTGCGCGCGATGGATGCCAGGAAGCTCCCCGCGTCCCGGGCCGTGCAGCACAGCTCCGCCGTCAGCATCACGGGCCTGTATCCCAGGCTCCGTGCCGTGACCTCGGCGCTTTTGCAGAGCTGGCGCACGCTGCCGATGATGCGTGTCTCCACGTTGTCCAGCGTCTTGGGGGTCTCCTCGTCCATCAGCGCGCGGGCGCGGTCGCTCAGGCGCAGGTGGTAGCGCTCCACGATGTCCCGTGCGGTCTGCGCCGTCTCCGGATCGGGACAGGCGGGGCCGGAGGCGATGGCGTCCACCGCGTCACCCAGCACATCTGAGAGGATGATGGCGTGCACCCTCGCCGGGGCGCAGATCTGGGCAAAGCGCCCACCCTTCACGCCCGAGAGCCGCTTGCGGATGGTGTTGATCTGGCGGATGTCCGCCCCGCAGGCCAGCATCTGACGCGTCACATCCTGAAGCTCCTCGCCGGGAACCAGCGGCGCTTCAAAGAGCGCCGAACCGCCGCCGGAGAGCAGAAAGACCACCTCGTCCCCCTCGCCCAGCGGACGCACCAGCTCGAGCACCCGCTCGGTGGCCCGGAAGGAGTTCTCGTCCGGAACCGGATGGCCCGCCTCGTAGATCTCCACGCGCGGAATTTCTCCCCGGGAATGCTCATACTTGGTGATGACCGCGCCGCCCATCAGGCGGTCGCCCAACACCCGCTGCGCAGCCGCCGCCATGGGCCACGCCGCCTTGCCGACGGCCACCAGATAGATGCGGTTTCCCAGCTGAATCTCCGAGAGGGCGCGCAGGACCGCCGTGTCCGGCATTGCGTCCGCGATGGCCGCGCGAATGATCGCATCCGCGTCCGCGCGCAGGGAAGATGCTTGCAGTCCCATTTTTCATTCCTCCAATACATTTCCATTATATCGGAAATGCCCCCATGAAATCAAGGGATCACAGCAGCCTTTATCGCAGCCGCGACGCGGCTCCCCCGGTGGAATGCAAACAGCCGGCAGCACCGATCGATGCTGCCGGCCCCGCAGAGTAGATTATCTCCGCAGAATCTCCGCTTCGTCAGTTCGTGCCGCCGCAATCCGGGCAGTTGTCGCCGGTGGTCGCGCCGCCGCAGAGCACGCTGTAGCGACCCACGACCGCCGCCGCGCCAAAGGACACCGGCACGGTGATGCACACGTCCTGGCTGACCGTGAACACGCAGCTGCCCATGAGCGTTCCCGGGCAGATCGTCGTGCCCGGCGCGACCGTGGGATTGCCGCAGCAACGGGTGACGGTGTCGCCCACGGTGGCGAAGGGCGTGACCGTGACCGGCACGCAGACGGTGGCGCGCTGGCTGCCGTAGACCGTGCAGGAGGTCTCTCCGCCGCAGACCGGGCCGCAGATCGCCAGTCCGCTGGCCGTCTGCTGGCCGCCCTTGACGCAGACCTGCACCGCTCCGATGGCGAAGGGACGGGTCAGCTCGAAGCAGAACTGCATCACGCCGTCCACCTTATCCAGGCCGAAGTCCACCTTGAGGCCCGCACAGCCGGTGGTGGGATCGGGCTGCGCCTCGGTTCGGATCTCGACGTTTTCGCCGATCTCGACCTCCTGGGGCACGCCGTCGATCACCACGCTCACGTTCTCCAGCATATCCTCGGTAATCTCCGGACACACTCCCAGCACGAAGTGGCTCAGGTCGGCGAAGTCCGAATTGTCCTCGCCCCTGCCCCGCACCGTATAGCAGAAGCGCTGGTTCTCCCCCGCCTCGGGATAGAGGTTGGAGTTCTCCAGATCCAGCGTGAATTCAAAGGGCAGGATGCGGTCGCCGGGCACCAGGGTATAATCAATTGAAGTGTTGCACGCCGTGCGTGCGCAATTACAGCTCACTTGTTTGCCTCCCATTTCCAGCAATTGCATTGCGGATCAAATTGGAGGAACGGAGTGCCCGCGAATGCCGAGGCGCCGATCTCCACGGGGATCTCGGCCATCATCGGCTGGCGGAGGATATAGCGGCACTCCCCGCAGCACGCTCCGGGATCGTTTGCGCACACCAGCTTCGGCGCTCCGCAGCAGTAGGCGCGCACCCGACCAGGCGCGGCCCGGGGAATCACGCACAGCGGCAGGCACATTCTGCCGCGACCGCAGCCGCAACCACAGCATTGTCTCATGGCAATCCACCTCCAGAAGCAGCATATGTCCCCGGTGCAGAGTGCGTTCCGCGCCGGAAATGGGCAAATTACGCAGGGCGGCAATGAAAATCGCCCACAAAACACCATTCTCTGGTGTCTTGCGGGCAATTTTTGCACAGTATGAGGTTCAGAGACAGCTGCGTCTATGTCAGCTGACCAGCTCCTTGGCCTTGATGGCTGCGGAGGCCGCGTCCTCGGTGTAGGCGTCCGCGCCGATTTCATCGGCAAAGGCCTGGGTGATGGGTGCGCCGCCGACCATGATCTTGATGTTCGGACGGAAATCCTGCTGGTTGAGCAGGGCAACCGCATCGCGCAGGGAGGGCATGGTGGTGGTGAGCAGCGCGGACAGGCCGACGATCTTCACATCGGGATTCTCGCGCACGGC